>CAZDZX010000213.1:0-7783 GCA_964510005.1 uncultured Pirellulaceae bacterium | reverse complement strand
AATTATTGCAAGAAAGTATCTGATTCAAACGTGGTTCCGGGTTTGACTTTTTCGGCAACCATTTCTCGATCCACGGCAAACATTGGATCGATCTCAACCGACACGTCCGTTTTGACGACGGCTCCGGCGGCTTCCAACCAGCTTCGATGCAGATCCAAAATCGCAACCTTCACGTGCTCTGGCGTTTCGGCCGTGGCCGGCGGTGCGTTTTTGACGGCACAAAAGCCCTCGGCAGGATCAACTTCGCAGACGATCGCATTTTTGGCCGCAGGAAGCAGATCGAAAATGAACTTTTCAAATTTGTAAGCGTTGGGCGCTTCGGGTTGAACCAGATTCCCATCCGCATCCACGAAAGGTACTTTCTTGTGAGCCCGATGAAACGGCAGCGAGTCCGCATCGGCCAGTGCTCGCTGTAAAAAGTCGAACTTGAAAATATGGACCGCAATGTTTCCGGCCCACAGTTTCAGCGAACCGTCAGCCTGAGTCTGAGAAGCCGGTTCTTCGGGCAGGTCGCTGTATTCAATGATTTGAACCACACCATCGATTTGAACCACATTCCCAACTTTCTGCATCGGTTCAGTTTTGCGAACGACCTGAGTGGTCAGTTCCGATTGTTTTTGAATATGGAAACCGATCAAGGCGGGATCGCAAATCTGAACGAGGGGATTGTCAATCTGTCCGTAGAAAACATGTTCGATTCCGCGACGCTGCATGTCAGCAATGCAGCCGTTGACCTCCAATGCCTTGATCGTTCCACCATGGCCATCGGGGCTTTCAAAAACTTTGCCTTTTGATTCCAGCAAGATTTTCCCATCGGCATCGACGGCCGGCATCGTGCCCTGGCAGAAGACTTTGATATCGTCGGGACTCATTCCGAACCAGTTGTTTTCTGTCAGAAAGGCAATGGTCTCGTCATGGGTCGGCGGACTGGTCATGATGTAAAACGGAATCGTTGTCTGGCACTGGGCCGATCGCGACCGCAGCGTATCGATGAAAATCTGAAACAGTGTTCGGTTACTCAGCGGCCCAATCGGAAACATACCCTTGGGGTGGTTGAAACCCAATCGGCTTCCCTGACCACCGGCGACCACGATCATGGCAACCTTGCCGGCGCTGATCGCTTCGAGCCCAACGGTTCGTGCTGCATCTCTACTTTTCGCGTCGGCGAAATCTTCCAGCGTGATCGCAGGCGGGGCTTCAGCGCGGGCCGCCAATTCAGCCCAATGGTTGCCTTCGGAAACGGCGCTAAACAATGAAGCCAACTGATCGAAATCGGTTTTGTTCAATTGCTCAAACAGGCTCTGCTGCTCTGGTGCGGATAGCTTGTCCCAGAACTGCAGAACATGTCCCTGACCATGGGACTCCAACTTTAACTTTAGGTCTACCAACGATTGACTTGAAAATTCTGCCGCGTTCACGGTACGACTCCAAACAGCTTGGGTAAATCAGGATTAAGAATGAGAATTGTAGTCGGCAACGCAAATCGATTCGACCATCACTTCGGTGAAGATTTCGCAGGGCGTGGGCAGGATGACTTCCAGCCGTGCTCCGTATTGGGCGACATGAGTGATTCGAACCCTCGCTTCGACTTCGATCGTCGAGGCGGACACTCTGGGTGTTTTTTGGAAATCCGGATGAAAGGCCAGATGAACGACCTCTCGTTTTTGACCCACCGCAAATTTTACCCGCTGCAGGCAGGTCACGGTTTCGACAGGCTGGCCCTCAGAGTCGGTTTCGACGGAACGCAGATTCAGTTGAACCTGTGTCGGATCGGCCAGAAATTGCTCGGCAAGGGACGGCGGTTCCACTTCGGCCGTGGAATCGGTTGCTTGATCGGATGAACCCAGCGAAGCCAAACGAGCCTCGATGTCGGCGGGGCTGACATCGGACCAAGATTGTTCGGCATTGGAATTTGGGTTGGTATGCATAGAGGTTGAGTTTTACCAAAACCACCAGCGAACCTGAACGTGGATTTCAACCGCAAAAAGTCGGCAACGAAAGAGGCCTGTACGCCCAGAAACGACATCTCGCGCAAAAAGAAGGCCCCACTCAGCGAGCGGGGCCTCTATTCAGCTAGATTGTCAGTCGTTCAAACGAACTGCTTTAGGAAACAGTCGCAGCTGCTTTTTCGGCGAGTTTGGCGGCTGATGACGTGTCTTCCCATGAGAAGTCTGCATCGGAGCGACCGAAGTGACCGCCCGCAGCGGTCTTGCGGAAAATTGGACGACGCAGTTCAAGGTACTTGATGATGCCTTGAGTCGACAACGGATAGTGCTCGGCAACGATCTCGCA
Organism: uncultured Pirellulaceae bacterium; assembly: GCA_964510005.1. Classification (GTDB taxonomy): domain Bacteria; phylum Planctomycetota; class Planctomycetia; order Pirellulales; family Pirellulaceae; genus Mariniblastus. The sequence continues at coordinate 5,491 of CAZDZX010000213.1, read as the reverse complement.
GATCCGGTCGTCAGAAACGGTTCCAGTTCCTTGAGTGTCAACGTTGACGCTGACAGGATCGGCAACACCAATCGCGTAAGCCAATTGGACTTCGCAACGCTTTGCCAGTCCAGCAGCAACAATGTTCTTAGCAACGTGGCGAGCCATGTAAGCCGCACTGCGGTCGACTTTAGTCGAGTCCTTGCCGCTAAAGGCACCACCACCGTGACGACCCCAGCCGCCGTAGGTGTCAACGATGATCTTACGGCCCGTCAAACCACAGTCGCCATGAGGACCGCCGATCACAAAATTACCCGTTGGGTTGATGTGATACTTGATGTCGCCTTTGTTCAATGCGGCTGGCAGCAATGGCTCGACGATGGTTTCGCGAACGAACTTCTGAATGGCTTCGTTGTCAACGCTTGGATCGTGTTGAGTCGAAACTACAACGGTATCGATACGAACTGGAGTAAATCCATCGTACTCGACCGTGACTTGGCTCTTGCTGTCGGGTCGCAACCAATCCACTTCCTTGTCAAAGCGAGCCTTGTTCAGGCGCTCAAGGATTTTGTGGGACAATGCGATCGGCAACGGCATCAATTCTTCGGTGTCATCACAAGCAAAACCGAACATCAGGCCTTGGTCGCCAGCACCGTCGGCATCAACGCCCATCGCGATGTCGGGACTCTGCTGGTCCAGCTTGACGTTGACTTCGCAACTGTCGCAGCCGATTCCGATTGAAGCGTCGGTGTAGCCGACTTCGCGGATGACGTTGCGGGCCAGTTTTTCGATATCGACTTTGGCTGTTGAAGTGATTTCACCAGCGATCACAACCATTTCAGTTGAAACCATCGTCTCGCAGGCCACACGACTGTTTGGATCCTGCTCCAACATTGCGTCGAGGACAGCGTCCGAAATTTGATCGGCCAGCTTGTCGGGATGCCCCATGCTGACGGATTCACTGGTAAAAAGGTACTTTCCTGAAGCCACAAAACTCTCCCGTTAAAACGTTGACTGGCCGCACGATTGCCCAAGACTTCAGGTGTTGAGGCGGCTGTACTATTTGGATCAAACCCCAAATAGTAGCCAACAATTGCGTTTTTTCTAGACGTTTTCCGTATATCAGGGGTGTGGATTTCCCAATCCGCCCAAAAACCTTATCAATTAGGAAAGTCTATCTGTCTAACCCAGCCTGAGGCCCCCTAGCTGGCCAGCCTCACACGCGATTTAGATCGATTCGAGGCCACTGCGGTTTTTCAATGGTTTTCCGTCAGGCCCATGAGTAGATCCACCGTTTTTCCAGTCGCTCCTTGATTCTGGGTCACCACTGCTCTGGCCTGGGTGCCCAATGCCGTTGCGAATTCGGCATCCCCGATCACTCGCTCAATAAAGCCACGCAATTCGTCGGCGTTGCGGACCACCACGGCCCCGTTGGCTGCCAGCAACATCGATACAGTCGCCGCAAAATTTCTGGTGTGCTCGCCAAAACAGACCGCCACACCGAAGGCCGATGGCTCGATCATATTCTGGCCACCGCGAGAGCCCATGCTTCCGCCCACAAACGCGATCGCAGCCTGACTCCACCAGAGAGTCAGTTCGCCAATCACATCCACGATCAAAACGGCTTGGCCATCTGCCGCCAAATCTGGCTTCGTCGGAAACTCCGATCGAAGCACCGGCTGGAAATCGAATTCTCGGACCAATTCAACGATTTCGTCACGGCGTTTGGGATGCCGAGGCACGATCACCAGCCGCAAATTCGCAGCATCGCGCCGGGCTTCCGCATAGGCTTCCAAGGCCGCCCGTTCGTCTTCGATTTGAGTGCTGCCGGCGATCACGACCTGATGGCTGTCATCGAAACCGAACTCCGACGCCAGTTCCCGACCCAAACGAGCTTTCGTATCAAGCGTGTCAACCAAGCCATCGAATTTGATGTTTCCGGTGACCTCAACTCGCTGCGAATCGACACCCAGCTTTATAAACCGATCGGCGTAGGTCGAGTTTTGAACTCCCACCCAAGCAAGGTCCCCAAAGGTCGACCCCATCAACCAGCCAAACTTTTGATAGCCGCTAAAACTCTTTTCGCTGAGCCTGCCATTGGCAACCGCGACGTTGACGTTGCGATTGGCACAGATCCGTAAAAAATTCGGCCACAACTCTAACTCCATCAACACGACTAGATCCGGTCGCAGGTTGTCCAGCGTCCGGTGAATCGCCCACGAGAAATCGGTGGGCCAAAAAAACACATGATGATCGGCACCAAAAAGTTCTTTCGCGCGATCAAATCCGGTCTCTGTACCCGTGGAAACGAAAAGGTCCAGTTTCCGATCACCAGCCAGCAACTGCTTGATCAGCGGTTCCAGCAGGTGGACTTCACCGACGCTAACGGCGTGAAGCCAGATTCGAGTCGCAGCGGAATGCTGGCCGATGGCTGTCTGGCCCAACAGTTTTTGTTTCCAACCACGCCGGCTTTTTCCTTGAACGATGGCTCTCCACGCGATCCACGGGGACAGCAGCAAAAAAGCCAGCAGATAGATCGTGTTGAAAAACCACTGTCGCATCGCCGGTCAATCTCAACACTCGCCCTAGAATAAGTCACCACAGCGTAAGCCTAACCGGAACCCCCGCCTGCTGGAAAGGTTGGTTGCCATTAACGTTGCCCCGACGTTCGGTTGCCGGATCGCCGGGGTTTGCGCTGGCCGCGGAGCGTCCAGCCCATGGATTGTTCTCAATCGGCATCCTTGAGAGCGGTTCTCTGAACTTTGGCGGCACTTAAATCGGAGACAGGATTCCATCCTCCTTCGCGCCACGCATCGACTCGCAGCTCACCGGTGGCTGACACGCGAAAGCGAACTGCCCCATGCTCATGCGTGGTCAGCACCTTGCAGCGATGACCGGCTTGGAACAGATCCTTCTCTCGCTGGCCAACCTTTCGGGCACCGCAACTTGCGACCACAAACTCAGGAGTGCACCAGCGGGCGAAACGCTCCGGATCGCTATTTTTGCTGCCGTGGTGAGCCGCAATCAGAACGTCGTAGTCCCGCGGCGGACGTCCCAATAGTGCTTCCATCCCAAGTTCTTCCAAATCGCCCGGCAACAGAATTCGCTTTCCGGCATACTCGATTGATAGCACAACGCTGGATGCATTGTCACCCAGCGAACGCCACGCCGCGGAGTCATCCGCCGGAGGTCCCAACACACCCATCCGGCAGCCCGCGACTTCGCAGTGGCACCCTTCACCGACGACTTCGACTGGGATTTGATGGCGAGAGGTTGAATCAAACAGAGCCGCCACCGAGCCCGAATCGCTAGAATTCATCTTCGCGTTGAGCCACAGGCTGTCGATCGGAAACCGATTGGCCAACTCGGGGATTCCATTGAAGTGGTCAACATCGGCATGCGAAATCACGACGGCGTCTAACCGGCGAACACGTTGGTGATGCAGCACTCGGGCAATCGTATCGGCAGCGCGATGGGAACCCGACAGCGAACCGCCATCGCACAAGATGTTTTTACCATTGGGCAGTTTGATCAGCGCCGCCGAACCGTGCCTTACATCGATGACGACGACTTCCAATTCGCGATTTCGATCGCGTTGCAACTGGCTGATCTTTTCGGGAACCAGCCACCCGAAAACCAGCCATGTCATGGCCAACACGACTCGCCATCGAGGGGGAACTTTTGTCACCGGAATCGCGGTAAAAATAAAAAGTCCGGCATAGAACACCATCAACGAACCTATCGACGGACCGGTCGACCATGAATGAAAACCCAGCCCGGCACCGAAATCGACCAGCCATTGGATCACCCCCAAAAAGTAACAACAGCAGGCCCCAGCGATCGAAGCCAACCACGGGTTAACCCCGCCCAAAGCGATGGTTCCCAGCCCGCAATACAGCGCCAAGGACATCGGGAGAATGACCAAGGGGTTGAGCAGGGGTGCAATCCAAGGGATCGAGTGAAATTGAGCGGCGACCAAGGGCAGGGCGATCAGCCAGATCAGAAACGAAACACAACAGGCAGCTCGCATCTGTCGCAAAAACGCGCGCAGCAGTCGCACCGGTTCCGGGCGAGTCCGCAGGATGAGGAGTTCGATGGGATCCTGCACCGGCGGGGGAAAGATCCATGATTTCCCGATGATAATCGAAGAAATTGCCAAAAACGAAAGCTGCGGACCGATGGAAAACAGATCCGTCGGGTTGAGCAACAACACCAACAGCAGGGCCACCGACAGGCTGCTCCATGAAAGCGTGATACGACCCAGAATCCTCGCCGTGCAAAGCACACAAATCAGAATTGAGGCTCGCACCACGGTGGGTCGAAACTCAACCAGCCAACAATAGGAAACCACAAAAGCCATCGTGGCCAGTAAGCAGTTTCTTCGACTAACAACTCCCAAACGCAACAATATCAAAAAGGCACTGGCTAAAATCCCCACGTGCAAGCCAGAGATCGCCAGCAGATGGGAGGCACCTGTTTTCATGAACCGCTGTCGACTATACGGCTCCATTTGATCGCGATTGCCAAGCAACACTGCGGAGGCAAATCCGGCGTAGTTGGGAACATGCTGATGGAGATAGCGGTCGATCGTCGCTCTAAGTTTCGCACGGAAGCTATGAGTTGACGGGTCCGAAGCCAGCTCATGGAGAGCATTTGGCGAATCGACGTACAGGGCTGCCAATCGTCCGCAGCGTCGAAAGTGCGTGGCAAAATCAAACTGCCCCGGATTGGTCGTGGGCTTGAGCGGCACGAGGGATCCCACGACTTCGATCTGGGCACCGCATTGGGGCACCTCGTTTTTTAGCTTCGATTCTGATTTTGCATCACGTTCAGGTTGGGGTTCGCCGCGATCCTGTTCCGCTGCGGGGAGCTTCACGTAAACCCTCAATTGACCGCTGGCATCGTCCCACGTTTGTCCGATGGCGACCCCTGAGACTTTCAAATCAAACCTCAGCCGGGCAGTCGGCGGAATCGTATCGAGATGAGGATCATAGGGCGGAGGGCTAACCGACACCGATTCGGAGACAATCGTTCCCCGAATCTTAGCAGCCGGATAGTTTAGGTCTTTGGCGTAGTGACTGACGTGGTTGGCTGGAAACAGATTCCAACGGACGTGGTGCCACATGCCGCCGCTAAACAAGAAGACGCTCAAGAACAGCAGCAGCGCGAGTGATCGTCGTTCAGGAAACCCAATGACGACAGCCCCCCATCCCAGCGAGGCGAGCAGCAAGCCGCCAAACCACACCGAAAGCTCTGGATCAAGAAAGCGATCCAAGACAATGCCACCCGCAAAAAGCACCACGACCAGAACCATCGGTTCCCACGAGATCCTTCGTTCCGATTCGCGCCGTTGCAGTGACGAGTCCAAGGCAACCTCCGAGAGAAGTCAGAGCGTGGCTCAAGTATATAACGAAAACTTGCGGCTTGCTCAAAATCACCGTCTCACGCTCAAGGCGGCTCGTATTCCCAGCCCTTCAGGCTGGGCTAGGAAAACTGCCGGGGCTTTGCCCCT
>CAZDZX010000212.1:0-7808 GCA_964510005.1 uncultured Pirellulaceae bacterium | reverse complement strand
CCCCAACAGCGTTTGCTCGCTAACGACCCAATAGATATCGCGGAACGTAGCCCCAGTTCCACATGGAAAAACAAATCCTTTGTCTCTGGTTTCCGAACTGGCCGATCCAACGCGTGATCGCCGCCCAGCCGGAACTGCGCAAAACTCACCTCGTGCTGTTCCGTCGTGATTCCCGCCGCGGCCAGCGCGTTTCCGCGGCCTCGCCGCTGGCGATGCTCAGCGGTGTCGAAATCGACATGCCCGTTTCCGAAGTCAAACAACTACTGCGACATCACGGCAAAAAGCAGCAGACCTGGCAGCCCAGCCATCGGGCTCACCCGCGAACGCAGCACCGACAGCTGGCCCAACACGGTATCGACCCAATCCCCCGCGACAATGACCGGACCTCCGAAGCCCCAGCAAGCGCGAGCTGCGATTTCGAAAACAGGTTCTTTATTCTGGAACACGATCCCGTCGCCGACCAAAGAGCCCTTGAGCAACTCGCTGACAGCCTAAACATCTTTAGCCCCATTGTTGGCATCGAACAAATCCAGCCGCCAGAATCCTGCTTTCTGGATGTCACCGGATTGGAGAAACTGTTTGGCAGTGTTGCGAGTTTGCGTTCCCGCGCCATCGAGTTCCTCCAACAACAAGGGTACACCTTGCTTTCCGCCGTCGCCGACACGCCCGGGATGGCATGGGGGCTATCACACTACCATCGCACCTCACGGGGAGAAGAAGTTTCGCCGCAGCAGCTGCGACGTGAATTTCGAAAGCTCCCCGTGGCGGCACTGCGGCTGATGCCCGACACGCTCGACACATTGCAGCGATTGGGGATTGAACGAATCGAACAGCTGATCGCGATCCCGCGAACCCATCTGACATCCCGGTTTGGCGACGAACAAAATCAGCGACTGGATCAGGCTTACGGAAAGATCGAAGAACCCATCGTTGCGAGACACCGCCCCGCTGAATTTTCCGCAAACCAATTCATTGAGTTCCCCACTCGCGACCGCGAAACCATCAGCGTGATCCTATCTCGCTTGATCGAAAACGTCTGCAAACAGTTGGCTGATCGGCAAAAAGGCGCCCTGCAATGGGGCATTTGCTTGGACTGCGTGGACGCCCCAGCGATCGAATTCGAAGTCAACCTGTTCCAGCCCACCGCCACGGTCACACATGTGATGCAGTTGATGGAATTGCAGTTGGAATCCGTGCTGAAACCGCATTTGCGTCGCAAGCGAAAAAAGAAGTCGAAAACAAAATCGAAAACAGAACTGGGCTCGCCGATGCGGACGGTCACCCGGATTCTGATTCAGGAGATCACCGTCAAAGTCACTTCCTGTGTATTGTTGGTGGACCGGCAGCGAGAGCTATTTGATGAAAGTCCGCGTTTAGACAAACAAGCATTGGCTCACTTGATCAATCATCTAACCAGTCGACTGGGTCAGGAAAGCATCGTCTATCCCACGATGCAATCCGGTGCGGTTCCTGAATTTTCATTTCGATACAAACCGTTGGTGGATCCCAAGCGGATGCGTTCGCGGAAACGCAACGCCACTCAGGAGCGATCACACACGCAAGCGCGGCCGCTGCGATTGCTCGATCCGCCAGTTTTGATTTCTGAGCAAGCCACGCCGCTTCCGTTTCCATTTCGACATCAAGACAAATGGCACACGGTGACTCAGCAGTGGGGCCCGGAGCGAATTGAAACGGGCTGGTGGCAGGGCCCGACTCATCGCCGCGACTACTGGCGTGTTGAAACGGACACCGGGCAGCACTTCTGGTTGTACTTTGATTTAAGCAACCAGCAGTGGTTTTTGCAGGGCGAGTTCTAATCGCTGTGAGATAGAGGGTCTCCGTTTCGCTTTCCCAGCATCCTGGAGACAAAGTACGCTGCAACCGCCAGCGGACTGTAGGCTAGAAATTCGATACGGTCGCGAGCGAAAGGCCGACTAGGGAATGACCCATCGGTGACATAATATTCCGTCGAAAAAAAGGTTGGATGCTGCCCGAAAGCTGAATCATAAAAACAGACAGGTTACCAATTCTGTCGACCAAACTCCTGTTTAACTTTTACATCCGGGCTTTCCGATTGTTTTTATAGAAGAAATTGAAAATGCAAATCCGCCCCAAAGGGGCAGGAATCCAATTGGTTTTTACCCATTTCCTCAGTGATGCCGCTAGAGAAGCAAAAAGTTTGGCTTTGAGAAGCCAACCTCGCGCTGACAGGATCGGGAAACCCCCATAAAATTTGGCTTTAATTCTTCCCCCGGTTTCTGCGACCGCACATGATGCCTCACATTCTGGCTGCCGATTTATTTTCGCCTCTGGTTGGTTTGCTTCCGATTTTCGAACAAGCGGCCGAACATGCTTCCGAACACGCCACCGAACATGCTCATTCAAAGAGCAGTTTGGGAACCAATATGGCCTTTCTGTGCGGGGCCATTTTGCTGGTCATCCTGAATGGCTTTTTTGTGGCTGCCGAATTTGCGATGGTCAAAATTCGGCCCAGCCAGATCAATAAGCTGGTTCAGGAAAAGCGCCCGTTTGCCAAAGCCGCCAAATGGCTCTTCGAGCGGCTCGACAACAGCCTCGCCGCCTGCCAACTGGGAATCACCATGGCGTCGTTGGGATTGGGTTACGTTGGTGAGCCTGCATTCGCCAGCTTGTTGTCACCCCTGTTCGAGTTGATGGGACTGGGCGACACCATGGTTCACATCATCGCCTTCATCATTGCGTTCTCGATTATCACGGCGCTGCACTTGGTCGTTGGTGAGCAAGCTCCGAAGATCTTTGCGATCCGCGAGCCCGTCAAAATGCTGACGTGGTGTGCCGCCCCGATGTTGTTCTTTTACTTTCTGCTTGCCCCGTTCATGTACGTGCTGAACTGGTGCACGAATTTGATCCTCGCCAGACTGGGCCTCAAAGGCGAAACCGGCCACGGTGCGCCCCACAACGAAGAAGAAATTCGCGCCTTGCTGAATGAGTCTCACACCCACGGGTATCTGTCCCGCATCGAGCATCGCTTGATCAATGCCGTGATGGAATTCGATGACATGCTCTGTCGGCTGGTAATGGTGCCACGAGTCGATGTTCAGATCATGGACATCAACCAACCGTTTCCCGAACTGATGAAGCTGGCCAAAAAAACACAACATACGCGGTACCCCGTCGTCGATTCTTCCTTAGACAATGTCTTGGGGGTCGTTCACATGAAGGATTTGTTGGGCATCGCCGCCGACGACAGGGACTTCGATATTCGCTCGGTCATGCGAGAACCAACCAAGGTTCCTGAGAACATGCCCATCAGCCAAGTGCTGCGGCATTTCCAATCGACGCATCAATTGCTGTCGTTTGTGGTCGATGAGTACGGTTCGATTATCGGAATCGTCACCCTGGAAAACGTCCTCGAGAAGATCATCGGTCCAGTCGACGACGAATTCGATGTGGCGGATGAACCCAACATCCGCAAGGTTAACGAAACGGAATATCTGGTGTTGGGGCACACTCATATCGCGGAAGTCGAAGACGCCCTTGGCTTAAATTTGGATGACAAAGACGCGGACACGGTTGCCGGCGTGCTAATGTCGCGATCTGGCAAGCTGTTGGCAGTCGGCGATCGCGTGGATTTCGAAGGTGCTCATGCGGAAATTTTGTCGGTCAACCATGATCGTGCCGAAAAGATCCGCTTCACTCTCGATACCGCCGGTACGGTATCAGAAGAAAAACCCGCCGCTCCGACTAAGCACTAGGGCAACCGCCTCACGCCACCCACGCCTGATGAGCAATCCGAGCTGGTTTTTCAAAACAATGAGGCGGCAAGCCGCTAAGCCGCCGGTATCGCCCTCCGTAGATGCAAAACCGGCGGCTAGTGCCTTGCCGCTCACACATTTGCTGGTTAGAAATTTAAAAGCTGTTCTTCGGAAACGCTAATGGACTCCGTCACCCAAGGCGACGTGTTCTTTAACTCAAACCCTTCATTTCAACTTAAACCCAGAAGACACTCATGAAATTCTTGACTCGATTCGCCCTGATCGCTGTATTGCTTCCCGCAATCTCTGTCTCTGTTGCCAACGGACAGTCGACTGACAAAACCCAAACAGAAAAAGAGGTCAAATGGGTTTCTTTGTTTGATGGCAAGACCATGGACGGCTGGGAAAAGGTTGGCAAAAAGGATAGCCACTGGGAAGTCAAAGACGGCGCCCTATGTGGTTCAGGAACCCAGTCGATGTTGGTCTACACGAAATCCGCCTACAAGAATTTCCGTTATCGCGTCGAAGTCAAAATCAACGACGGCGGCAACTCAGGCGTTTACTTTCGCACCCCGCGCAAGCCAACGTTCCGGGACGGCTACGAAGCCCAAGTCGATAGCACTCACAAGGATCCGATTCGCACCGGTTCGCTGTACGGTTTCTGTCACGTCTACAAAGAGCTTGTCAAACCAGATACTTGGTTCACCTATGAAATCGAAGTCCGCGACGATGTCTGGCGGAATCGCGAGTTGACTCGAATCAAAGTCACGGTCGATGGAAATGAGATCTACGAGTATCTTGATTTTGCCAAATCGTTCGGGAAAGGCCATTTTGGATTTCAACAGCACGATCCCGGCAGCAAAGTCAGCATTCGAAAAGTCGAAGTTCTACCACTGAAAGATTAATGCTTCGTGCGGGCGCGGAGCGTCCCGTCCACGATAGCAAGTGGCTTTGAAGCTCCACGGCCAAAAGCCGGGTGCCATGCCTCACGCTTGTCGTGAGCATGCTTACGCAAGCGTAAACATGGCACCCCTTCGTTCAGCTTGGACGCGGCACTAGCAAGTAGGGCCGGTTCCCACCGGCAATCCTGTCTGATGCTAACGATTTCCATCAACATTGACTCGCTTTCCCAAAAAAACTACGCTTTTTCGGCAATGCAAGCCGAAAGCGTAGGCGAGTTTCGTGTTTGCATTCTGCCAGTTCGCTGGGCACTTCGAATGCGGAATGGAATCCATGCATTTTACCAGTCACATCTTCATCATTTTTTTGGCGGTCTTTTTTGCGCTGTACTGGTGCGTACGCTCAGCCCGATCTCAAAATGCCGTTCTCGTTGTCGCCAGCTACCTGTTTTACGGATGGTGGGACTATCGCTTTTGCGCCCTGATCCTGTTTTCGAGTCTGGTCGATTTTCTGATCGGCTCCAAAATTTTCACGACCGACTCTCCCTCGCGACGGAAAATCTGGTTGGGACTGAGCCTGTTCACCAACCTCGGTTTACTGGCACTGTTCAAGTACTTTGGCTTCTTCGCCGAAAACCTTGATTTGCTGGCCCGCAGTTTGGGATGGTCGCTGCACCCCATCACGCTCAAAGTGATCCTGCCAGTGGGCATCAGCTTTTACACCTTCCAAACGCTCAGCTACACGATCGATATCTTCCGAAGGCAACTCGAACCATCCAAATCACTCTTGGATTATCTGGCTTTCGTTTCCTTCTTTCCTCAACTGGTCGCCGGGCCGATTGAGCGTGGCAAAAACTTGCTGCCACAATTTCAGAAATACCGGTCCTTCGAGCGCCCGCTGGCGACTGAGGGATGCCGTCTGATCCTGTGGGGCTTTTTCAAAAAACTAGCCATCGCCGATCCGCTGGCCGTTGTCGTGGATCAGTTTTATGGATCGTGGCAGACCGCCAGCGGAGCCGAACTGACGCTGGCGACGGTATTTTTCGCTTTTCAAATCTACTGTGATTTCTCTGCGTACTCGGACATTGCCATCGGGACGGCTCGCCTGTTCAGTGTCAAATTGATGCGCAATTTTGCCTATCCTTATTTCTCGCAAAGCATCGGAGAATTCTGGCGGCGGTGGCACATCTCGCTGTCGACGTGGTTTCGAGACTACGTCTACATCCCGCTGGGAGGGAATCGCAGAGGGAAAGGCCGCAATAGCTTTAACTTGATGGCGACGTTTCTGCTGAGCGGATTTTGGCACGGCGCGGCGTGGACCTTCGTCGCTTGGGGAGGGATTCATGGCGCTGCCCTGACCGGCCAGCGTCTGAGCCAATCGAAGTCCGAAAACAGCGAACACAAACTGGCTCGCCCCGAAACTCCCGGCGGTGAGCACTTTTTTCCGCGGCCAGTTGTGCTGTTTAAGATCCTGTCTACGTTTGCGATTGTCTGCTGCGGTTGGGTGTTCTTTCGAGCCAACTCGATCGGTGATGCGGTGGGAATCTTGAGCCGCATGTTCTCAAACACTTTCACGCCTGCGGGCATGATCGGTTTTCATTCATTCATTGATCTCCACGAAACGACACTGATTGTGTTGCTGCTATTTATTGGGATCGAGTGGGTCTGTCGGCGGCAGGATTGTCCGCTGACGGGAGGCAAAGCGTTGCTTGTACCCTTGCGTTGGTCGGCATACACGCTGCTCATTTGGGGGTCGCTGTATTTGATTGCGGACATTGATGAACAACCCTTCGTTTACTTTGCGTTTTAAGGAAACTGTCGGGCATGAAAAAGTTCCTCATAAAACTGTCTTGTTTTCTGGCCATCCAAATTGGGCTCTGCTTCTTTTTTATGTGGTACGGATCCCGTGACTTGAACAGCAACGAATATTTGTACTCGCTTAAAGACAAGTACGATCTGTTGCAAGAAACGACTGGTCCTCGCGTTATTTTTATCGGCGGTTCGAATCTGGCGTTCGGGATCCATTCTCCTCTGATCCAACAGCAGACCGGATACACTCCGGTCAACATGGGAGTCCATGGCGGATTGGGCCTTGCGACGATGCTTCGTCTGGTGCGAGATCAGATTCGCGAAGGCGACATTGTGGTTCTTTCGCCGGAGGTCGCGGTGCTGGTAAGCCGCCCGCAATGTGGCGAAAATATCGCCATCGAAGCAATCGCAGCATGGCCCGGCATTCGGCCGTATCTCCAACCGGATTTTGACCAGTCGTTGGATGAGTTAGCTCCGCCACGAGATCCGATGCATGAGCTTGCCTCGCGCGTGGCTACGGCCCTGAAGCGACTTAGAGGGCCTGCCCTGCCAGAGCACATCAGCTATCGGCGTGACAGTTTTAACGAGTTTGGAGATCATGTCGCGCACTACGGTTTGACTCCGGAGCGTGTCCCGAAGGACGACTATACGCAGGTCGTTGAAGCGGCTTTCATGAAAACAGCGGCAGCGATGAACGAATTTCATCAGTTCTGTGCTGCTAGAAACGCAGCCGTCTTTTACCTTCATCCGCCGATTCGGGAGACTAACAGCAAAAACTCTCCCGAAGTCCTAGATCAAATGGACCTGCTGCTGAAACGAGAGATTGATTTTCCCATGCTGACTCAATGGCGATCCGCAATTCTGGCGGACACAATGTTCTTTGACAGTAAATTTCACCTCAATGAAATGGGTGCCAAAACGCGATCGAAGATTATTTGCCAATTGCTGGATCAAGACGGCAACGCAGTTCAAGCCGATCGTCAGGCGTCCATTGACGAAGGCCTCGAAGCGACACGGCGTTAGATTGAGCAAGGCAGATGCTTGGCGGCGTGCGGAACATGTTGGCCGCGGAGCGTCCAACCCACCGAATTCAACTGGGTGCCATGCTGGGTGCCATGCTGGGTGCCATGCTGGGTGCGTGCTGGGTGCGTGCTGGGCGCCATGCTGGGTGCGGTGCTGGGTGTGTGCTGGGTGTGTGCTGGGTGTGTGCTGGGTGCCATGCTCACGCGAAGCATGAGCATGCGAATACCGAATGGTTTAGCTTACCGGAAATGTCGGTCCGCAATGCCGAACCGACATGGTCACGACAAGCGTGACCATGGCACCCACGGCCCCAATTTGCCGCGTCGATTTCCCGGCCCTCATC
>CAZDZX010000211.1:0-7887 GCA_964510005.1 uncultured Pirellulaceae bacterium | reverse complement strand
GAATTTATGTCCCACAAGGCCCAACGGCGAGGCTACCGGAAGCTGGGATTTCGCTTAAAATGGAGGTAGCGAATAAGGATCTTTAACAACTTAGGTACTCAATGACCCGATTGCAGGATTTGTGCAACGAGCACTTTATTAATCTGAACCTGACAACCGAAACCGAATTGCCACAGCGGCGAGAGTCCGTGCTGCATTTCTTTGAGCAGCTTCGCAAGCGTTATCCTACGATGAAAAATTTCTACAGCCGCGATGTCGGAGACTACGTGCTGGAAGAAGATAAAGACGGTGGAAAGTACCGCTGGGTCACTCTCGATGCCAAGCGGCTTTCTAGTGGCTATATGAATCCGGATTCTTTTGAGCACGGTTGTGAGCAACACCTCACGATTCTCGATGCGATCCCGCACCAGTTGTCGGTCAGTCCGCTCGATTGCGAGACTCTCAATTTGACTTACGGATTTGAGTTTTCCTATTCGGGCAATCAATACAAGCTGATTGCCGATGCGTTGGGATTGGGAACCGCGTTTGAAAAAGCCATCGAAATCGAGGGCGCCGAATTGGTTTCTTTGGAACCGATGATGCAATTGGCGTTGGAGCCCGAATGCCGTGTGCAGTGCCGGTTGAGTTTTGAGCTGCGTACGACGGCCTACCAGATTCGTACCAAAGAGTTCCCCGAAGAGAATTTTTCGGTGTTCTTTACCATTCGTCGCTACGGCAGCATCGATTCCGGTGAGACGTTTGCGTCCACGTTTCAGAATCTGATGGACCGCGGCCAATCGCTGGTCGAAAGTTATCTGGTTGAAAACGTTTTGAGGCCTCTACAAACTGCCATTTTGATAAACTGACGTCATGCAGTGGATCATCAAACTCATCTTAATTTTCTGGGCTTCACCTAACACACTGATCGGTCTCACGGTCGGTTTTGTCGGATTGCTCACAGGTGGCAAAGCCCAAATTAAGATGGGGTGCATCGAATTCTATGGCGGGAAAGTCGAAAGCTGGCTGGATAAGTTGCATGTCAATGCGATGACTCTGGGGCACGTGATCCTTGGCCAAACGCAGCGTGGATTGAAGATCGTACGCGGCCACGAACAGGTTCACGTTCGCCAATACGAATGCTGGGGGCCCTTGTTTTTGCCGCTTTATTTGAGTTTTTCGGCATGGCTGTGGTGGCGCGGGGAGGACTACTATCGGCTGAACCCGTTTGAGGTGGAAGCCTATCGGATCGATGATCCCGCGGACTACCGCGAACCTGAAAATCAATAAGCCGTATCAAACAGGGTTCGGTGCAAGTCCGGTTTTGTGAAAAGGGCTGGCTGTTCCGATCGTCTGCTGTGATTTCGAAGGCTCGCTGTTGGCGAGGTTCTGCGATTCCGCTGTTGCTTGGCGAGCCTTTCACCTAAACTTAACCACATGTCCGATACAAACAAAAACGTAACTGTCTGGCCTTTCCGTGAATGGTCATTGCATTTCCTGTTGCTTGTTGCAGGTGGAATTTGGATCCTGTGGCGAGTTGTTTTTCTGAAATTGCTTTCTGACGATTTCGCCTATGAGACGAAATTTCTGGATCGACCTGTGGTCGGCATGTACATGCAATTGGCGGACGCCAATGCGGCCTATTTGTTGGTTTGCGGATTGGTGTTATTCGCGTGGCGAAAACTTCCCCCTTGGGCATCGCTGGGAACCATTTTTGCGTTTGCAATCGCTTTCCGCATTTTGCTGGTCGTGACGCATCCCATTCTAGAAATCGATTTGTACCGATACATCTGGGACGGAAAAGTTGCTCTCGAAACTCACGACCCCTATACGTACTCGCCCCGCGAATTCGTGCAGGGGCAGTGGGAGGAAAAATACTACACCGAGTTCCACAGAAGCGAAGAAGAGAAAGAGAAGTTAAAGGAGTTCTACGAAAAGCAAACGCCGGGTGCCCAGTTGGTTGCCCAAAGAATTCACTTTTCGGAATACACGTCGCCTTATCCGCCAGTTAGCCAGTTCTTTTTTGCGGTCTGTCAGATTGCCACTGAAGGGTTAGATGAATCTTATTCGTCGGGTAAACCAGGTGGGCTGAAAGGCATAAAGCAGCAGCCGCGGGACGGTTTGCACTTTCACGTGGTTTCGATGAAGGTCATGTTGACGCTGTTTGACCTTGCCACGGGCGTGGTGCTGGTCTTGATTCTGCGACAGTTGGGCAAACCTATGATCTGGTCGGTTGCGTGGCTATGGAGCCCGTTAGTGCTGAAAGAGTTTGCCAATGGAGGCCACCTCGATTCGATCGCGATTTTCTTCTGCACGCTGGGAGTCCTGTTTGCAGTTCGACATCTTTGTAAGACTAGCCATTTGTCGTGGGTTGATTGTGTCCTTACGGGAGCGTTTCTGGCCTGCGGGTTTGCCGCCAAAGTCTTTCCGATATTTCTGATGCCGTTGTGGTTTGCGGCGGCGCTGCGAAAGAATGTCTTCCAAGCGGTTGCCGGTGGAGTCGTCTTCTGCGTATTGGGTGCCTTGATGTTTCTTCCCATGTATCGAAACATCCAAGATTTTAAACATGCCGACAAAGTTCACGCTAAACCCGGGATTCTGGCCTTCGCCGATTCTTGGGAAATGAACGACATGATGTTCATGGTCGCCGTTGAGAATGTGAAACCGAGTAGGTTGCTGCCGGTCGAGGACGAAGAAGAGAAACCACCTGTGGTTCAACCTGTTACTCCGCCTCCCAACAAGCCAGGCCACTGGTTTTCATTGACCAGTGAAGAGTTCAGGCATGGGGTAACCGATTGGTTCCTCAAAATCAGTCCCGAGCCCTATGAGTTGGCGCCTTACGATCAAGACCCTCTCTACAAGGGCCACATCAAACCGCTGCAGAAAAAACGGCGGGCTGCATTTCGATTTACGCGCACGCTTTCGACCGGGATTTTAGGAGTTCTGATCCTTGGTTTGTGCGTTTCGATTCTTCTCAAACCTGAAGAGAAAAGAGCCGATGCCCTCGTCCGATTCGCCTTCATCGTATTGGCATGGTTTTGGCTGATGTCGCCTACCCAAAATCCTTGGTACTGGTGTTGGGCGTTGCCGTTCGTGATGTTTACCCGATCCAAGTCGTGGTTGCTGATCGGAGGATTGGCGCTGACGTATTATCTTCGATTCGATTTTGAGTACTCCAATAAAGTCAGCGAATTCGATTTCGTGATGCCGTTCTTCGAATTCGTTCCCGTCCTGTCGTTGATCTTGATCGAGGGACTTTCTCGTTTCGGTTTGGATATGTATCAGTCCGGATCCAGCGAAGAGGGTGCGGAAGTGGCGTCCGCCGAACAGGTGGAGTCTGAGGTGGCTGACGGAGCAGTTGCCTCGTAGGCATGAGAATAGCCTGCCGAGTCGTCGGTTTTTGGGGAATGAAACTCCCGAAATGTTGAAAACGTGTTAATATATGAGTTCTTTAATATTCCGGCTTTTGAATGATTCGAAACCATGAAGTGTCCTTACTGTCAGGCTGACAACGATCGAGTGATTGACTCCCGCAGTGGCGAAGAGGGTTTCGCCATTCGCCGGCGGCGTCACTGTCTATCCTGCGACAAGCGATTCACGACCTACGAGCGAGTTGCGGAACTTGACATTCGGGTCGTGAAAAAGGACCAGACTCGCGAAGTCTTCCAACCGGAAAAAATCCGAAGCGGCATCGAGCGAGCGTGCTGGAAGCGTCCGATCCCGACCAACGAAGTGGCTCGTGTGATCGCGGAAGTGATCGAAGGCGTGCAGCAGTGCGGCAGCGCCGAAATCGCCAGCCAAGAGATTGGTTCGATGATCATGGATCAATTGATTGATCTCGATGATGTGGCCTATATTCGATTCGCCAGCGTCTATCGCCAGTTCAAGGATATCAACGATTTCGTTCAGGAAGTCCAACCGATTCTCAACCGCAACCAGATCGAACTGAAGCGGCAAGGCAAACCACGGTAGCTCGCCCGCCATTGCTGCGAACGTTCCGTCGGGCTGGGCTGATCCTGATTTTGAAAATTCGAGTGTGATTGGATAATCGAAGTCTCGAAAATTGGCGGGTTGGAGGAGCGATTTTATGAAATTCTCCATGGGCCCCGGTGCCTTGGTAGCTGCGGCTTTTATTGGGCCCGGCACCGTAACCGCCTGCACCATTGCGGGCGCAAGTTTTGGATTTGCCCTGGTCTGGGCATTGGTTTTCGCGACCGTGGCCACCATCATTCTGCAAAGCATGTCGGCGCGGCTGGGGGTGGCGGCGCGCGTGGGGTTGGGCGAAGCCATGGTTTCGCGGACCGATAATCCGGCGCTGAAATGGGGTGCCGCGGGACTTGTGTTGGCCGCGCTGGCGATCGGCAATGCGGCCTATGAATCCGGCAACATCGCCGGGGGTGCCTTGGGCTTGGACGCTCTTTTTTCCGCCGACGGCGACGGGAGCGGTAAAGCCCATGTGCTGATCGTGGCTGGGATTGCTGCCGCGGCTCTGCTTTACGGAAAATACAAAGCGCTGGAACGCATCTTGATTGCCCTCGTGATCTTGATGAGCCTCGCGTTTGCAGCCAGTTTTGTGCTGGTTCGACCTGACTTCGGAGCGCTGCTTGGTGGGCTGGTCCCGGCGGTACCCGAAAACGGATTGCTCTCCACCATCGCGATTATTGGCACGACCATTGTCCCCTACAACCTGTTCTTACACGCTGCCGCGGCTCGCGATCGCTGGCAAGGCGGCGCCGATGATCTGGACGCCGCGACCAGTGACACCGCGATCTCCATCGGCCTCGGCGGGTTGGTCTCGATCTTTATTTTGGCTACCGCCGCCAGCACAATCTTTGCCAGTGGAGTCGAAGTCAAAAACGCCGCCGATATGGCGATCGCGCTGGAGCCGCTGGCCGGATCGGGGGCGCGATACTTCATCGGCATCGGACTCTTTGCTGCCGGACTGACCTCTTCGATCACCGCCCCGATGGCCACCGCCTATGCGGTCACTGAAATCATCCCGGGCCTTGGCGGCGAACGAAAGCCATTGATGTTCCGCGTGATCGCGCTGACCATTGTAGCGATCGGGCTGGGTGTTTCTCTGTTGGGGATACGGCCTACCGAACTGATCACGATCGCCCAAGTCGCCAATGGGCTGCTGCTGCCGATCATTGCGATCTTCTTGTTGGTCGCCATGAACAATAAATCGTTGCTGGGAACGCACGTGAACGGGTGGGCGGCCAACCTGCTTGGCGGCGGCGTCGTTGCGATTACGATATTGCTGGGCGCAAGATTGATCTTGCGCGTGTTTGGGGTATGGCCATGAGTATTATGTCAATTGATCTTAACGCAGATCTGGGCGAGCTGACCGGCGATGCAGGTCGCGCCTCTGATGCGGCGATCCTTCGCTACGTGACCAGCTGCGCCATTGCCTGCGGTGGGCATGCCGGTGATCGTTCCATCATGGAAGCTACTTTGATCGCGGCCCTACGGCACGGCGTTGCCGCAGGTGCTCACCCCGGCTACCCCGATCCTGAAAATTTCGGCCGCGCTAGTATGACGATCAGCGCCGAAGCGCTCGGCGATACATTGCGCGATCAAATGCGGGCCTTGCAAGCCGTCTCCGAAGGCACCGGAGTTCCACTAACACATGTGAAACCCCATGGCGCTCTCTACAACGATGCCGCCAAATCTTCTGCGATTGCGGAAACGATCGTCGAAGCCGTTAAGTTTTGTTTCGGAACTCAGGCAGCTCTGGTCGGTCCACCGGGTCAGGAAACCGAAAAAGCCGCCCGCGCGGCGGGGCTTCGCTTTCACGCAGAAGGTTTTATGGATCGCGCCTACATGCCCGATGGGACGTTGATGCCGCGCAGCCAACCGGGCGCTGTACTTCAAGACACCGCGACACAATTGGCACAGACTCGACAAATCGTGCTAGAGCAACAAGTCACCGATCCGCAGGGCCAACCGATTCGACTGCACGTGCAAACGCTTTGTCTACACGGGGATAGTCCCGATGCGGCCGACACAGCCCGCGTCGTCAAAGAGGACCTCGAAGCAAACGGTGTCGTGCTTAGCGCTGTCAGATCGGTTGGAGACTGTGCATGAGCACTTCGGAATCGGTTTTCGCTTTGGGGGATGACGCCCTCGGTGTGCGCCTTGCCACGAAGGACCGGCGAAATGCCGTCGCCCAGCACCTGCTCGATAGCGGGCAGTGGAGCGAAGTCGTTCCCGGGGCCGAGGGAGTCAGTGTTCAGTTTGACCCGCTGGCCTTAACGCCCGACGAAGCAATGCTGGCGCTGCAAAATGCATTGGCTCAGAACATTGCTGCCGCGGAAGTCTCTGCCGAATTATTGGTGATACCGGTTTGCTACAGCCCCGAATATGGTTTGGATCTGGCACACATTTCTTCGGCGACCGGGTTGGCCACCGATGAGATTATCCAGCGGCACACGAGCCAAACGCATCACGTGGACATGATCGGATTCACGCCCGGATTCGCTTATTTGGAAGGCGGCGACCCATCGCTGGACGTGTCGCGCTTGGACACACCGCGCGCCCATTTGGCGGCCGGTTCGATTGGATTGGCGGGTGGCCTCTGCGGGCTCTATGTCCTGCCCGGCCCGGGCGGTTGGCCCATTGTTGGCCGCACGCCGATGGCCTTGTTCGATACCGAACGCGACGATCCTTTCCGGCTTCAGGTGGGGCAATCGATTCGCTTCGAAGCCATCTCTGCGGCCGATTTTAAGGCTTGGCGTTGATATGGGATTGGAAGTCATCAACGCCGGGCTGCAAACGACGCTTCAAGGCAGTCCGCGAAATGGGTTTCGGCACAAAGGGGTCCCCGCCAGCGGTCCAGCCGACGGGCTTTCTCACGCGCTGGCGAACCGGCTGGTCGGCAATGCCCTCGACGCCGTCGCACTCGAGATCACGCTGTTCGGGGCCAGCTTTCGGTTTACGACCGATTGCCACATTGCACTCACCGGAGGCGAGGCCGAAGTCCACATCAATGGCCTAGTTCAGCAGCGACATCGCACACTGATCGTCCGCTCCGGCGACAGCTTGAAGCTTGGCCCGATCCTCAAAGGCGTCCGCGTCTATCTTGCGGTTGCCGGCGGTTTTGCTGCCGATCCATGGCTCGGATCGGCGTCGACTTACTTGCCGGCGGGTCTGGGCGGCTTTGGCGGACGCGCCTTAAAAGCAAAAGATACACTCACGATCGGTGCAACCTCCGGCACCACCGAGATGTTAAGTACTCCTGTGGAATTGAACTCAAATTTTGGTTCCAGCTGGGTGTTGCGAGCCTCGGCGGGCCCGGAAGCGGACCTACTGGTAGGGGCCGACAGAGCGGAGTTTTTCAAGCGCACGTTCACGGTTTCGAATCGCGCCAGCCGCATGGGAGTTGCCTTAGAAGGCGATTCGCTACAGCTCTCTTCCGACGGTCGCCTCCCCAGCGCCGCGGTTTTCCCGGGCACGGTTCAGTGCACGTCCAGCGGTCAGTCGTTCTTATTACTCGCCGATGCCCAGACCACAGGCGGCTACCCCCGCATCGCCCAAGTCATCCGCGTCGACAGGCATTTGCTTGGCCAACTCCGTCCCGGCGACCAAGTCCGATTCGAGCAAACCAGCCCCGAAGAAGCTGCCGCGATCACAAAACAGAAAACTGAGCGCCTAAGAGCTTGGCTGGGCGGCACGTTTTACTTTTTCTAGCGGGATATTTTTGGCCACAGATGAAATACAGATAAAGCACAGATGAGTTGTGCGACGCACGTCGTTTTTATCTGTGTTTCATCCGTGGCTTAATCAGCACGCGAATCGGATTGATCGAAAGCATGTTGATTTCGTACTCTGCGATCCGCAGGTCATGCAGCCCAAGTTGGTGATCGAGCTTGATGACTCCAGCCATCAGCGAGCGGACCGAAAGAAGCGAGA
>CAZDZX010000210.1:0-7914 GCA_964510005.1 uncultured Pirellulaceae bacterium | reverse complement strand
CGTCGAACTTGGGCGTGAAATCCAAGGAAGCAACGGGATTTGTCAGCGAATCCGATCCGGGTTTCGAAGCCAGCGTCAAGAAATTCTTTCGCCCCGAGTTTTTTAACCGAATCGATCAGGTGGTCCCCTTCAATGCCTTGGACCGTGAGTCGATTGCGACGATCGCTGAACTGGAATTGCGAAACGTCGCCACGCGTGAAGGACTGCAAAGTCGCGCGGTGACGTTGAAGTGGGATGATGACGTGGTGGCCTTTTTGGTGGATCGCGGTTACAGCCAGAAACTGGGTGCTCGTCCGCTGCAGCGCGCGATCGAGAACCATGTAAGTGTCCCGTTAGCGCGGTTGTTTGCCGAACGACCTCGTGTCGGGAAATGCGAATTGCGCCTGGTTGTCGATGGCGACCAGATTGCCGTTGGGTGACCGTTGCGGTGGATCGGGAGTGTGGCGTTGATCGCGTCGCGGGAAATATGTCACCAAAAGTCAATTGTGACTTGCACCACACCAGCCGCTGACCGCAGAGTTTGCGCAGACGGTCGGGTCCCGGAGGTGGGGCTCCCTGCGGCAGTGTTTCGCGGCGGTCCATCCCTACAGCCGTCATGTGTTCGCTGACTGGAATAAATTGCGTTCGTCATCGAAGTGCTACCATTCTAGTTTGCCAGCAATCTGATGGCATTCCCGACGATATTCTAAGTATCGACGGAGGGGCGTCCGTCAAAAAAAGAGCGAAAGTTAAATGGGAATAACAATGAGAATAATGCTGGCCATCGTGATTGCACTAACTTGTGGGCTTTCGACAGGCTTGGCACAACAGAATCAAGTTCTGGTTGCCGAGCATGTCAAAACTGCCGAAAAAAATCTGACCTATAAAGAGGCTTATCGAAGAGCCCAAACAGGCGACAAACCGCTACTGGTTTTGGTCACCGCTAGTTGGTGTCCTCCCTGCGTTCAAATGAAGCAGACAACCATTCCGGAGCTTGAGAGAAGAAATTCTTTCGACAAGTTCCACTTTGCCAAACTCGACTATGATATGGAAAAGGAACTGGCGGGCGAGCTGATTGGCGATCGCGGGTTACCTCAAATGATCATGTTCGAAAAAAGTAATGGGCAGTGGATTCGCCGCTACCTGACAGGGATCCAGCCACCCGCGAAAGTCGAGGGATTCATGGCTCAAGCAGGCACATTTCGGACTGCCAGTTCGCGGGGAATTCAATCGAAATAAGTCTGTCCAGGCACGCCTGGCGTTTCGGCTTAACCCGGAACGGAAGCGAGAACTATTGACGTGGCGCTACTCGCCCATCAAACTCGCTTGCGTTTCGGGTTATTTTTTTTTGCCATGCCAAACACCGTACCCACCATTTCCATCATCATTCCCGTTCTGAACGAGGTTCAGAACGTGGAGTCTGCCGTCGCCAATGCGGCGCTGGTGGGTGATGAAGTGATCGTGGTGGACGGCGGTAGCAAAGACGGAACGTGGGATCTGCTACAGGGTTTGTGTTGCAAGACACAAAATGGAGTCTGTGGACGAGGCCAGCAGCTTCGCAGCGGTGCCGAATCGGCAACCGGTGACTTGATTCTGTTTCTGCATGCCGATGCTCGCTTGGATCCGGCTGCGAAATCGCAATTGGTCGACGCGTGGAGTAGTGCGGATGACGCCGCCACGTTTTACGGCGGCTTTCGACAGCGAATCGACAGCGACCAAATGATCTTTCGCTTGATCGAAAAAGGAAACCAATGGCGGGCCGCGAATCAGCGGCTGATCTATGGCGATCAAGGGATCTTTGTTTCGCGCCAGTTGTACGATCAAGTCGACGGCGTTCCAGGGATTCCGCTGATGGAAGATTTCGAATTTTCCCGTCGCCTCTCCAAGGCCGGAAAGCCGGTGATGCTGGAGGGACCGATTCATGTTTCTCAGCGACGTTGGCAAAAAAACGGCGCCATCCGCCAAACGTTTTCCAACTGGTGGATCGCCACGAAGTATCGGATGGGTGTTTCTCCGGAAGACCTCAGACGTAGCTACAACAAGTAGTTTCTTTGGGATGTGAGGTGCATGCTTTGAGCAGTATCTGCAATTTTGCGATGACCAAGCGCATTAGATCCTCGAGCCTGAAATTAGAGTGGATCGACAGCGCGGCGACGGCAGGCTAAATTTCAGACATGGCAAAGAAGAAACCAAAATTCTATGTGGTCTGGGAAGGACACGATCGCGGCGTTTTTAAAACGTGGCAACTGTGCCAACAGCAAATTAACGGATTCTCCGGCGCCAAATACAAATCCTTTGGCTCGATGGCGGAAGCCGAAAAGGCCTTTGCGGATGGCCCCGAGGAGTACTGGGGGAAATCCGATGGCACCAAAAAGAAGAAAGCCAAAACTCCTAAAGTCGCCAAAGAAGAACTGGAATCGATGGGCGTGGATATGCTGGGGATCGCCGTCGATGCGGCTTGCAAGGGTGTGCCGGGCCCGACCGAATATCAAGGCGTGGAAATCGAAAGCGGCATCAACTTGTTTCACCAAGGCCCGTTTCCTGACGGCACCAATAACATCGGCGAGTTTCTAGCCATCGTCCACGCGCTGGCGTTGATGAAAAGCTGCAACCAGCCCGATCGCACGATCTACTCCGATTCAAGGATCGCGATGGGCTGGATCAAGCAAGGGAAATGCAAAACCAAAGCCACGCAAACTCAAGGCAATGCGCGATTGTTTCAGCTGATCCGCCGCGCCGAAACATGGCTTAAGGAAAACGAGGTCACCAATCCGATCGTCAAATGGGAAACGAAAAAGTGGGGTGAAATACCTGCGGATTTTGGCCGCAAGTAAGTCGCCCGCTACTCGTTGCCTTGCGCCGAATCCTCGGAACCTCGTTTGCGAAACTTCTCAACGCTATAGAGGGACGCTCGTAGAGTTTCGCCGACTTGCAGGAATGGAAACAGTTTGATTTTGCGATCAACGACAAGGTCAATGTCGTGATCGATATCGTCGAGGTGCTTGACCGGTAGCCAGATTTCTTCGATCGCATTGCCGTGCTGAAACCTAACCAAAGCCTCGTGTTGGTCCACTGTTGTCAGGTCTTGTAACATGCCGATCAACATCATCGCTTTTTCGTGACCCTGCTGTTCGGTTTTCTCTTCTTCGTCGTTGTTTTCTTTGCCCTCAACGTAGGCGTAGATGCTTTTCAAAGACCGAGGGAATTTCCGAGCCTTGGACGCCTTCGATCGGCGCCATTTTTTTGGATCAAGGATCAGTGCGTCGGCCGAATCGTCAAAAAATGCAACGGCTTTATCGTCGATCATTTCTCTGATGCTGGCTGGTGAACCAAAAGCGAACGTGTCGCCGTCTTTTTTGCAGTTCCCGTAGTTGACCGTCAGGACCCACGAATGTTCCGGTAGTTCAGAATCATCACCTCCGGCATACACATCCAATTTTCCCTCTTTCAGGGTCAGTGAGATCAAACCGTTGCCCCCGAAAGAGGCTCGCTGCCCCGGTTGATTTCCGAGTGGCTCAAAAGTTGCCCCGGGCAATTCGCGACGGATGGCCGATTCGATTCCGTCCAGCGATGGCTTTTCAGCGAACAGGAAGTGGATGTGTTCGGCGCTTCTGTAGAAGTCGTTGAAAGGGAATTGCTTTCGGATCTCCACAATGCGCGGATCGTCAGCCAAACGGTCGGCCACTTTTTCCATGAAAAAGGTGCCCCAATCTATTTCGCCAACACGTTTTCGAATGGCTTCGTAATCTTGATCTTCGATGGCCAGCAATAGCCGAACCGAACTGGGACACTCATCCTGCCATTTGTCAGCCAGCGATTTGGCTTGTCCCAGTTGAGCGTTGTCGATCAACAGTTCGATCAACTCTATTTTCAGTTCTTCGATATCGTATTCATCTCCAAGAGTCGGCAGTGCGTCGGCCAAGCGGTAGGCCTGCCGGAGATCCTTCTGTTGGACAGCCAGACGAAGACGTAATCGCTTGGTTTGTTGTTTGTCTAGGAGAGTTGCGAATGCGGCGATGAATCGACGAGCCTGTTGGGGATCTTCGCGTTCAATCCGAGTCTCCAAAGAGTTTGTGATCAGCTCCTCAATGCGATCTCTGGCTTCTTGATTGATTTTGGCGATGCGGCTGAACTGTTTTTGGAATTGTTTCGAATCGGAAAGGCTAAGCTCTTTGAGGATTTCCCGGACACGATTTTGGTGATTGGACCATCTTCGATTTTCTTCGTTACTTAGATTCCGATCGATTTCCTTGACGTGTCGCATGAGGGCGTCCACGGGTTTGCCTTGGAGGTGGCTGCTGCAGGCGGTCAAGAGCCCGGCAAAGTTATCATTTTTTCGCTTGGGGTTCTGTTGAATGTCGGCGTCGTAGAGCTTTTGCAGCGATTCAATTTGAGCCAGTTCGTCTGAGGGAACACGGTATTCCAAGTTGGACCACTGAAACGTTTCCATGTTCGCGTACTGCAGGGCTTGTTCATAATCCTTCTGCTTGACCCAGAAGTCGAAAACGCTTTTTCGAATTGAAGCCTTGGTTTTGTCCGAGCCTTCTTTTTCAAAACGTTGTAGCAGTTCTAAAAGCACCTTTTTGGCAACCGCTGGATCCCCGTCGTCATACGCAAGTTGGCTGGCGTAATATTCGGCAATCTTTTCGTTTGCCGGATTCTTCAGGTGGATTTTTTTCAGCTGTTCAAGAACCTCACCGTAGTCCAAGTTAGAGTCATCAATGGCGCCATCGAATAGACGTTCGAGTGCGTTTTCAGGATCAGGTACTTTTTCTAGAATTTCCTCCAACGGTTTGCCCGTTTCGAGCAGTTCGCTGAAATGTCGATCCACCAGCATCTGTTTTTCTTCTTCGGGTAAGTCCAATTTGATGGCGGTCTCAAATTCGGCCAATTGAGCTTCGCGATCCTCTCTCAGGTCGGCGAGTTGGTATCGGGCCTGTGATTTTTCGAATTCCGTTCCGCTTTCGTCAACAATCTTGGCCAGTTCTGCGGCCCGAGGATATTGAAATGACGAGTACGTTGATTGGAGTAGTTCAAGTGCGGTTTGCGATGCGTTTTCTTGCGTTCGCAAAAATTCCCCGAAACGCTCGGCGCATGTGGAGGGACAGTGGATCGACAAATTTCTTATAACCGAGGGTCGGCTGATTTTCTTTGCGGCCGCCAAATAGTGGTCAAACGCCTCCTCATGTCGCTTCAAGTAAGACAGTGAGCTTGCTCGAGTGGACAATGAACCTGGTCCAGTACCGACGATGGCATCGTATCGATCTAGCAGTTCAATCGATTGCTCGTATTCTTGGAGAGCAGCACGGCATTCGGCTTGGCGATAGAGCAGCTCTGGATTTTTGTCCTCCCATGAACCGCCGGCATAGATCGCGATTGCTTCCCGTCTAAGCCCGATTCGTTCCAGAGCGTATCCGACCGAATGCGCGGCCTGAGGAGAAAGTTCCTGCCACGAACTCAGGGGGGTGAGTCCTCTGGCCGTGTCTTTTGAATTTTGGGGATCGTCGTGAAAGTTATCGATGCAGTCGACTGCGCTGTTGCACACGCCAACATATTGGCTACCAAAGGGGTAGTGCACGATCGCCGCATATTCTGCAGCCGCGCTCATGCCCATTGCTCCATTTTCCCAATCGCTGACCAGCCATTTGCCGTTACGCTGGATTACCCACACCCGAACTGTTTCAATGTCGTAGCTGGTTATTGGGTCGTCCCAACTGTAGAGGTAGACGAGGAGTTCCTTGCCTTTGCTGTCGAGCTTTCTGACGGCCTCGATCTCGAATTTTCCGTAGAGTGGGGGTCCTGGAGTCGCCCTCGAAAAACCCCTGCGAATCTGATCTGCGGTTTCGACATCGATTTTACCGATCCCTGAACGATTCATTTGTTCGATGAAGCCATTCTGATCGATGCAGCGGTACATTACCGAATCGCGATTATTTTGGACTGCTGCAAACAATCGCTCAAACAGAGCTTGGAGTTTCGAAAGCGTTTCGTCGTCGACATCGATCGTCGGCTGTTCCAGATCCGCTCGAATTTGCTCCCAGCGCTCTTCGCTATTGGACATGGGAACCACGAAGTTCTCATGGTAGGCCTGTTTGTTGTGTTCAATTTGACTGGCTGCAAACCAGATCCCAACGGCGATGAGCGTCAGAAACAGCATGATAAATACGGCCAGTACTCCCAGTACTAGGAGTATCTTTTTAGCTTCGCCGCCGGCAGAAGTAACCTGAGGGGGATGAGAGTCAGTCATTGAGTACGAAACACCGTAGAGCTGCAGTGATAAAGGACAGATGTCTCTATCAATGTATTTGAAACCGGCGTTGGTGAAAGTCGAATCCGGTCGTTGCTCTGGCAGTATGTCGTTTTCTTTTGATCGCGTGGGCGATTGCGCAGTGACGCAACAGGGCAATCAAATCGAGGGCATCGTAAAATGTAGGGCCGGTTCCCACCGGCCGTTGCTGCGGTCGGCCGGTGGGAACCGGCCCTACTTCATCAATCCGTCTTACGATTTAAGATGGTGCGACTAAACGATGTTCGAAGCCGCAGAGCCGGCTTGACGATTGATGCCGGTGATTCCAGCAGGAACCGCGGTGGTCGTCGCGGGCTTTTTGACGGGCAGCTTGATGGTGAATTTGGTGCCTTTGCCGATCGCACTTTCAACGCGGATCTTGCCACCGTGAGCTTCGATGATGTTCTTGCAGGCGGACAGTCCAAGTCCCGTGCCGCCTTTGCCGGAAGCATCGGGGCCGGTTTTGGTGGTGTACCACGGATCAAAAATCTTTCGCATCGTCTCGTCATTCATGCCGACCCCGAAATCGCGGATCGCCAGATCGACGAAACCCGCCGCACTATCGTGCTCCAGCGTCATCAATAGACGGCCGCCATCGGGCATGGCTTGACGGGCGTTCACCAGCAAGTTCACCAACACTTGTTGGATCTGGTTGCCGATCGCGGATACTTCGGGAATGTTCTGGCCGAGATTTTGCTCGACCGAGACACGATACTTTTGCATCTCACGCTCAAGCAAGACCATGGTTTGGTCAATGAGTTTCGCCATGTCGGTTGGCTCAAACTCGTAGCTGCGGTTCCGCGCCATGCCCAAAACCGAGTTGGTGATTTTGGCGGCACGGTTGCTGGCGTCGTTGATCTTGGCGAACGCTTTGTCACGAGTCTCTTTGTCGTCGTGACGCATCCCCAATTTCGCATAGTTCATAATCGTCATCAGGACGTTATTGAACTCGTGGGTGGTCGTGCTGACCAATTCGCCCAACGCAGTCATTTTTTGACAGCGATCCAGCTGCGTTTTTAGATTGGAGATTTCGGCTTGAAGTTGCTCGATCTCGGCTTGCTGGCACTCGTTCACAGTTGACCTACGGTGGTGGGGAAATGCACTTTTGAGATTGCGGGTGTTTGATTAGTATCGGAGCATTCGTGGACTCGGATGAGGAAAACAAAGCACCCTTTGGGGTAGCAGTCGGCTTCCTGTTTTGGCGGGATAAAAAGTGCCAGCAATCGGTTGGGTCGTGAATGCAACCGTGTTTCAATCACCGAAAGATCCACAACCGCTTCCAACTCAAGGACGAATCATGGAAGAGAAACGTCAGCCTCAAAGCACGCTCGAGTGCGTCGAATCGTGGCTGGAAACGGCCAAGCAGTTGGGATACCAAGTTCGCTACGGTCAATTTGACGGAAATGGCGGCGGCATGTGTGAGTTCGCCAACCAGAAGTGGATCTTCATGGATGTTTCCTTGAGCGTCGAAGAACAGCTCGAGCAACTCGAAGCAACCATCCCCAGCGACCCAAACTACCCAGCTTTGAAACGAGGCAAGGCTGCCTAAATTAGCCAACTTCTTTCCTCTGGAGAGGGGAAGTCGATGTAGGGCCGCAAATACACGCGAATGACGGTTGCGCAATGAATTCACGTCTATTCGCGTTCAT
>CAZDZX010000209.1:5393-7945 GCA_964510005.1 uncultured Pirellulaceae bacterium | reverse complement strand
AAAACCGACGATCAGATCCGTATAGTTGCCCTCATAATCCAGAGCTGCATTGAGGTTGACGCCGTTCTCGACCGCGACTGCGTCGCCTTCACCCTGAAACCAAAAGATCCCTCTCACCTCAGGGGCAAAGCCAGCATTCACGAGATCTGTCAAACGCTGGTTTCCCCAAGCAATGAAGTCATCGTAGAGTTCACCGGCGTTGCGATTCCAGTTTTCACCTTCATCGTTCGCGTCGGGGAGATTGGCCAGCGGCCGCCCGTTGCGGCCGAAGCTGTAAATCCCCAAATCGTTTTGGTCATGCAATCCAACTGCCAGCTGATTCACATTCTGATTGAGATCCAACAGGTTGCTGGAGTAGGTATCCACAAGGTCATTGGGGCCTGTCCCCGCTGGTGGACTGTCGACAATACGGCCATAGTCCGCTATGCGTTCTGGCGAAAGATGGCAGAAGCTTTCGTTGATCAAGTCGATCTTCGCGAACAGGCCATCGACGTCAACGGTCAGGACTTGATGACCGCGGACAAAGTGACATTGCGGATCAATGCCGTCGTTACCTATCGGGTGTCAGATCCACGTCGGGCGGTTGCGGCCAGCGACAATGTGCACCAAGCACTGTATCGCGCGGCGCAGTTGGCACTGCGTGTGATCGTGGGTCAGCACGGACTCGATGAGTTCCTTGACGACAAGCAGCAGATTGCCGACGAAGCGTTTGCCCAGCTTCGGGGTCGTGCTGCGGAGCTCGGTCTGACGATCGTAGGTTTGGGAGTGCGGGATGTCATTTTGCCAGGCGACATGAAGGATTTGATGAACAAAGTCATCGAAGCCCGGAAGGCAGCCGAAGCGAACTTGATTTCCCGTCGCGAAGAAACGGCGGCAATTCGAAGCCAGGCCAACACGGCCAAGCTTTTGGACGCGAGTCCAACACTGATGCGTTTGCGAGAACTGGAAGTGCTTGAAAAGGTTGCCGAAAGTTCAAACTTGCAAGTCGTGCTTGGCGACAAAGAAGGTTTGACGGATCGAGTCCGGCGATTGGTTTGACCGTGAAAACGATTTGAAAGGAAGCATGGTGTGGGCTGGACGCTCCGCGGCCAGCCTATTGCGATTCCTTCTGCTTCAAAGAAAACCAGCGGCGACGTTTTTTCACAAAGGCGTCGCCGTTTTTTTGCGCCCACTTTTTTTGCGATTGCATTTGCTGGCCGCGGAGCGTCCAGCCCGCGTTGTCGGGTTGCAAATCGGCACGGCCAAAAAAAAATCCCGCGTTTCGAGCACGATGGCATCGAAAAGCGGGAAAGTACACCCGGCAGGATTCGAACCTGCAACCTCCGGTTCCGTAGACCGGCGTTCTATCCAGTTGAACTACGGGTGCGTTTGAGGGCTAAAGTATAGCTATCGGTTGCCCAACGTAAAGACGATCACTACGTATATCGGTTCGGCAGTTTTTCGCCTGACTTTGAGGCTTTTTTGCCGAAGAATCCACAGCTTCTGCTTATTTCAGCTCTTCGATGGCCGAGACCTGTCGGACTTCTGGGACATTTTTGACCGCAGAAGCTGGACTGCCACCCATCGCTTTTTGTATCGCAGCCACATCAGAGCGACTTTCAAGGCTCCGCAGATCCTGCCCTTGGGGACCCGAAACAATCAATCCCGTGATCCGCCAGCCCTGCTTGGGCTTGCGAAGCATCCATGTCATCTCTGTCTCCGAATCGCCGGATCCCAACTTACAGGTCACCTGAGCAACCTTGGCGAGATTGGTCGCGTAGGCGGCTTCTCCAACCGTCAAGGCTGTGCCTGGGGTGCCCAGATCGAGCGTTAAACCTACTTCGGTGATCATCTTCCGAGCTCGCCGCGAAAGCAGTCCCTCGGCACCGATGCGGTCTCCCGACTGCAACAACAGCATGAAACGCTCACATACTTCTTGAGCCGTCGAATCGGCAGTCAGCTCCTGCGTCATCGTATCGGCTTGGGGCGCACCCGGCTGAGACGAAGTGGCCTGAGTCACCGTGGGCGACTGTGTTTCGTCCGATTGCGTTTCCGACACTCTGCTATCACCGCAGCCCACGATCGCTAGCAGCAGGACAGGGAGCAACAGAGTTGGTTTGGGGATTGAAAGATTGAACATGGCTTCCGTTTTGTATTCAACAATTACATTTTGCGAATGCGAATTTGAAGTTTTTTCAACCTCAGGTCAATCTCAATCTCTCCCAACCAGCTTGATCTTGACCGTTTGAAACGGTGCCTGTAATTGTTGATCCGTAACCCCTCGTTATCGTCTATGCGATGTCATGAACTTGAGCCGTTTGGCGAAATTTACCGCAACATTTTTGCTATCACTTTGTCTGTTTTCGATAACAGACCAAGCGTGGGGTCAGCGTGCGCGTTTTGACGACCTGTTCCCGCTGCAAAACACAGTCCCCACACTGCCATCGTTGCCAACGGCCCCGCCTCGGATCCTGTCGTTTCCTCAAACCAATCCTACAGTCACCCCGAACTTGGGTGGACTCCTGCCGCAAAGCAATCCGACCTTTGGCGGCGCGATCCCGGGAACCGGCGGA
>CAZDZX010000209.1:0-5293 GCA_964510005.1 uncultured Pirellulaceae bacterium | reverse complement strand
GCGGACCGGGCTTCGATCCGTTTTCCACGGGGAATCGATCGTTCCCAGTTTTTCCTCGCGTGCAAACACCACAGTTTCAGCCCCAAGGTTTGGCACTGCCAAACAATCTACAACCAAGAAATTTCCCTCAGTTTGGACAACCCAACTTCCAAGGGCCCGCCTTTCAGGGACCATTTCAGCAAAGCCCCTTGTTCAACGGCTTTACCGGAATTCAGGGACCTGACTTTAGTCCCGCTGTTGATTTCGCCAGCAACACTTGGAATTCGTTTCGAGACGATTTCCTGCCACGAGTTTTTGAACGACCACGCATCCGCAACACATGGATTCAAGGCACCGCCGGAGATGCGGGACTGGGCAACGAACTGGACATCAACGACACCGAGTTCTCAAGTGTTATCAACATTCCCCGATTTTTCGGTGGACCCCAACCGCTGCGAATCACCCCCGCGTTTATCGCCCACTTCTGGAACGGTCCCGAAACCGCAGTCACCGGCGTTGATTTGCCAGAGCAAGCCTTCAGCGCTTTGCTGGGATTCGATCACACCACCAACCCCGCCCGAGCGTTCGGGTTGGAAACCAATGCCACCGTTGGTGTTTACAGTGACTATGACAATTTTTCTTCGGACTCACTGCGTCTGACGGGCCGACTGGTCGGGTGGCGTCGCTTTAACGAGTACTTTGTCGGCAAGTTGGGCGTCGAGTATTTTGATCGCATCCGCACCAAGCTGCTTCCGGTCGTCGGTTTCTACGCCAAACCCACTCCTGATTTCCGCTTGGACATTACTTTTCCACGCTCCAAAATCGCCCACCGCATTCCCAACATCAACAACTTCGAGGCATGGGTTTACGGCCGCGCCGAATATGGCGGCGGTAGCTGGGCCATCGAACGGACCAGCGGCGAAGACGATCAAGTCGACATCAATGACGTGCGAGCCATCATCGGTATGGAATGGATTAGCCCCCGCCGCATCACCGGATACTTCGAAGCCGGTTACGTGTTCGAACGGGAACTGGTGTTCCAGTCTTCAACGATCGACAACATTCAGATCGAAGACTCGTTCCTGTTGAGTTTAGGCGTCGCGTTTTAACGCGATGTCGATGGGCGAACGGCAAGACGCTGGCCGAATGGCACTTACTTTAGGCCAGCGGCCGACACAACCGCTGCCGGTGGCGTAAGCCAGTTGAAACCCGAGGCTAATTGCTTTTGTCCCTCCGGGACATCCAACGCCACTTCGTGGCGACAATCTCACATAAGCCCCATTCGGCTAGCGCCTTGCCGCTCATCTTTATGCTTAACACGCCACCTAGCCGACGTCGCTGATCTCCAGCGATCGACCGTACCTCGCGAAAACGAGTTGCCGCAACCGATCGAACTGATCGCCTTCCAGCTCCGGCGATTCTTCAATCAAATCCCGAGCATCGGCAAAAGCTTGCTGGAGAATTTCGGCGTCGTTGACCAGATCGGCAATCATCAACGGCGGGAAACCGGATTGCTGAGTACTGAACAAATTCCCCGGGCCACGGATCTCCAGATCGCGCTCAGCTAAGTCAAAACCGTTGTCCGTTTCCGCAAACGCTTTCAGCCGCTCATTCTCTTCGGCATCGTCTCGACTGGCGAACAGACAAACATAGCCCGGATGCTTGCCGCGGCTGATCCGGCCACGCAGCTGATGCAACTGCGAAAGACCAAACCGCTCCGCCGACTCGATCGTCATCACTGTCGCATTGGGAACATTGATGCCGACTTCCACCACCGTGGTGGCGATGATCAACTGAGTTTTGCCGCTTTCGAAGTCCAACATCGCGGCTTCTTTTTCCTCGATCGTCTGCCGACCGTGCAAAATATCTAGCCGAAACTCTTCCAACGGACCATTGGCAAGGGACTCATACATTTCCTCGGCGCTGTTCAACTGGCTATCGTCGCTGCCTTGGACCAGCGGCGCGATCACGAATGCCTGGCGGCCTTCGCGGAGCTTCTTTTTGACAAACTCAATCCACTGCGCCCGATTGGATTCGCTGCCCAAGTAGGTATTCACGCTTTGGCCGACAGTCGTTCGCTGCAGCTCCGAAACGTCCAGATCACCAAACAGCGTCATGGAAACGGTGCGGGGAATCGGCGTGGCGGTCATGACCAAATAGTGTGGGTCTGGCCCCGACTGTTTCAGAGTCGCTCTCTGCCGAACACCAAATTTATGCTGTTCATCGATCACGATCAGACCCAGCTTTTCAAACGGCAATTTCGATGCCACCACCGCTTGGGTTCCGACCACAATATCGATTTCGCCCGCTTCGACTTCCGCGGCGATCTGTTTTCGTTTGGACGCTTTCACGCTGCCTGTCCATAACTCAGCGCGGACTCGGCTATGTTGAAGCAACTCACGAATCGTCCGCAAATGCTGCCTGGCCAAAATTTCAGTCGGAGCCATCAGGACGGCTTGATGCTCATTGGCCACCGCCGTCAGCATTGCGCAGAGCGCGACAACGGTTTTGCCACTACCGACTTCGCCATGCAGCAAACGATTCATCGGAAACGGACGATTCATGTCATGGGCGATTTCCGCAAATGAAGTTTTCTGAGTTGCGGTGAGCTCGAAAGGCAATCGACCAAGGATCCGAGATTTAATCTTCGGTGTTAGTTCGAGGGCGGGAGCAATCTGCCGCGAGCGGACTTTATGGCGGCGAATCGCCAGCGCCAATTGAAGCACAAATAACTCTTGGTAGACCAACCTCTTTTTTGCGCCCGCAGCCTGTTCGGCATTCATCGGCGAATGGATTTGCGAAATGGCTTCCTCGATTCCAATCACTCCCGCCCGCTGCCGAAGCGATTCGGGAAAGGCCTCGGTGACTTTGGGGGCAAACATTTCAACGACACTGGAAACAATTTTTCGCATTTGTCGCTGGTTGATTCCTTCGGTCAAGCGATAAACGGGAATCAATCGCTGCTGCTGCGAAATCTGCTCTTCGTCATCCAACCACGTGACTTGGGGGTGCACCATGTGTTGGCGACCATTCTGCAACTTGCTTTTGCCGCGAAACATCACGCGCTGACCGACGCGAAACTTTGACAGAATGAAAGGCTGGTTGAACCACATCGCTCGCAGAAAGGTATTGCCCTGACGAACCAGCACATAGGAAACCTGCTGGCCTTGAGTCGATTTGTGTTCGTCCTTGTCGCAGACTTCCGCGACGATCGTGGCTTTCTGTTCACGGCCTAGATCGTCGATGTTCTGAAGCTGCGTAAAATCCTCGTAGGACCGGGGAAAGAAGAACAGCAGATCAACAGCTGTGTGGATTCCCAGTTTCTCAAGACGTTCTGCCCGAGCCGGGCCCACCCCTTTGATGAATTGAACGGGCTGAGTGAGCTTTTCGGGTTCGGGCGCTGTTTGTTTCGGCGCGGCGTTTTCCATTCCCCAATTGTAGCGTCGTTCAGAGTTTGGGTAGCCGAGTTCTACAGACGGGGCGGTTTGCAGACCAGTTCCTCAATGGTTCACACCAAAAATCTCAGGCGAAGAGGATTCTGCGTGGCAAAATCGTCTAGAAGATGACGCTGTCGACGGTACTTTCGGTCGTCAAATCGTCAGTGAAACCACATCCCTGCTCCAGAGTCTCATCCGAGGTGCGTGGCTTGAGCCAATCGTATCGAGTTGGCCTTAATGTGGCAGGCATGCAATCTGCAGAAAATGGCGGAACATACTCTGCAAGAGCCTCTTCCTGAAAGGTCTCCACCAGATTGTCAGCCTTGGATGCTGCAACCAACATACAAGAGACTAGTAAAACGGAAACGATTGTTGAAACCGCAAGGAATCCTAAAACCACTGTCCAAAGCATACTAACACCCTATCCCTAAAGGCACTTCCCAAATTCGTACTCGAGCTACTGACTGTGATGTGACGTCGTGTCACAATAGAATCTCAGATATTTGCAGCACAGCAAATATCAACATCGAATTTTATCTTTCAGCAACTCCATATTTCCTTAGACTGTCGTTAAGGTGAACGTCCGACTTCACAAATTGGAAATTTTCCAAAATACCCCTCAGCAGAACCACTTGGATTGCCAGCCTAGGCTAAAATCAGTGACTCCATGGTCAGTGCCATTGGGGCGATTCTGCCAACAACCTTGACCAACCTTCGATGATTTTATTCACCAAAGTTATTTAAACAGCCTTTATGAAAATCCAGACGATCCGTGCCTACCAAGTCGACCTTCCGCTTAAAGAACAGATCTACAAGTGGTCTGAAGGCAAAAGCGTTTCAGTGTTTGATAGCACAGTTGTAGAAATAATAACGGACACGGGTCTGCATGGCTACGGCGAGGTCTGTCCGCTGGGTCCGTTTTATCTTCCCGCTTACGCTGGCGGAGTGCGTGCGGGGATCGCGGAATTGGGACCACAACTGATCGGCGAAAACCCGATCTTGATTGAACAACTCAATCGCGACATGGATCGCAAACTGCTGGGTCATCCCTATGTCAAATCGGGAATCGACATGGCCTGTTGGGATTTGCTGGGCAAAGTCTGTCAGCAGCCCGTCTGCAATCTATTGGGCGGTCGCTACGGTGACGACTACGTGCTCTATCGCGCAATCTCACAACTTCCTCCTGAAGAGATGGCGGCAAATATCCAGAAGTATCGCGACGAGGGCTACCGCCGTTTCCAGCTTAAAGTCGGAGGCGATCCCGATGTCGATATCGAACGCATATTCGCCACCGCCGCTCAACTTCAACCGGGTGAGAAACTGGTTGCCGACGCCAACACGGGCTGGATTCAACACGACGCGGCTCGGATTGTTGACGCCGTCAGCGAATTGGATGTCTACATCGAACAGCCATGCAAAACGTACGAGGAGTGCTTGAGCATTCGCACGCGCACCGCCCGCCCGTTTGTGCTTGATGAAAACATCGACGGACTGGATATGCTGCTGAGAGCGATCAACGAAGGCGCCGCTGATGTAGTCAATCTAAAAATCAGCAAACTGGGCGGCATTACGAAAATGCGTCAACTGCGTGACATCTGCGTTCGGTTTGGAATCGCCATGACGATCGAAGACAGCTGGGGGGGCGACATTGTCACCGCCGCGATTTCGCATCTGGCACACAGCACGCCGACCGAGTTCCTGTTCAGTTCCACGGACTTCAACAGCTACGGAACCGTGTCGATCGCCAACGGCGCCCCGCAGCGCGAAAACGGGCGACTGTCGGCTTCGACAGAACCGGGCTTGGGCATCGAACCGATCTTCGAAGTTCTAGGCGATCCGGTACTCGAAATCAGCTAAACGAAACGCGGCCGAATCCG
>CAZDZX010000208.1:1851-7964 GCA_964510005.1 uncultured Pirellulaceae bacterium | reverse complement strand
GAGAAAGAAACGGGGACAGCCAAACACTAGGTCATGCTTTCCAGACGCGCCCTGATGTCGTTAAGTCTTGGTCCGATAAAGAAGTGGTGAGTCGCTGGTGCCGCCTATTCCCCAAGCGACATGACAAAACCGGAAATTCATGTTCAACGGCGGCGAAACTCGTGATTGTGCTCCAACGTAACGTCTCAACGCAAAACACAAGCCCGTTGACAGGGATTGACTGTTTAACACGTCAGGCTTCTCGCATGATTGTTGGCTAGAACGAGCTAATTCGCGTAACTGAGGATGTCACGTTTTCAACGACTGAGAAAGAGGTAGACGTTCGATGCGATGATGAATTGACAATCCAGATGGAATAGGCAGACGAAGAAGTCCGAACAATTTCTGCGAGATCATCGATGCCAGTTTCCCGAGCACCAGCTGCCGAAAGCAACGGCCGCCAATCATCAAGATTTACTATACGGCGATCGTTTACTGCTTCGATCGTTCTGGTCGCTGGCCACGCATGGCTTGGGGTGAGACTGAATCTCTTCCGAGAAACGGAACTCGATCCGGCTACGAAACTTCTGGCATAATCTCTTCGGCGGCTTTCTTTCTTAGCCGCCAGATCGTGATAGCCCAGAAGGCAAAAATCACGAACGGCATCGCCATCATGAACAGAATACTGATGGCGTAGCCCAGCATCAAACCGTCATGCAAAGCACTTTTGCATGTCGGGCAGGCGTCAGCGGAGGGCGGGCAGATCAGCACCACCGCGATTGAAAAGATGTAAATGAAGCGCATCATGATGTCTGAATTATAACCGGCGAACCGGTAATGGCATCGGCCATTGTGTCGCCAGAGAGACAGCATTTACCACGGTCGGCGATTATTTCCGCTGTTTTGCAGCATCTGAAAATTGCTCCACGCCATGAAGCCGAAGAAAAAGCCCATGAACCGGTCGACTTTAAATGCATACAACGCAATGAAAACGGCCACGACAAGGGACAGGATGACGCTGTTTCGAACGCCGCCCCACGGGTCGACTTTGACAAAGATCTGTCTGGCAATCTGACCACCATCGAGCGGAAAAACGGGTAGCAGATTCAGCAGGTTGAGAAAAACATTCACGACCACAAACATCAACAACATCGTTTCCAAGACCGGCAAATTACTCAACATCGCATGTTCGGTTTTGGAAAAATTGGGAATCGGAATCGGCCCATCTAACGGAAGAGACACTCGATAGCCTAGGCCCACCATCAACAATGTCGCGAGGGCGGCCAGCAACAGGCCTGCCGCCGGGCCAGCTCCGGAAACGACGATTTGCTGTTCGGGTTTGAGAGATTTCGCATTGCTTTGGCGCATCCAGCCTCCGCTGTCCGGGATCGCCAGCCCGCCCATCCAATAAAGAACGACTCGAGAGTGGATGCCGTAATAGCGAAACGCCAGCGTGTGGCCCAGCTCGTGCACCAAAATGGACACAAAGAAGACCAACGCCATGACCAGAATCCCGACGCCCGCATTCATGTCACCGCCGCCGATATTGGCGCCGAACAAAACGGGCAGGACAAAGAATGCCGGGTGTACCCGACAATCAAACCCCAGAATGTTGAAGTTTAAGTCGTAGGGAGTTTTTCCCGGTTCGGACAAAAACACATTTCACCTTGGGTAGTAACGAAAGAGAGACCAGACAACCATGTTCGTGATTGGTTAGCTTTTCTTCGTTTTCTTTTTGGTTGCTTTTTTAGCGGCCGCTTTTTTCTTGGTCGCTTTTTTAGTGGCCTTTTTGGGCGCTTCGGCTTCATCACCCTCAGCAACAGGAGCCTCGATGACTTCCTCTTTCACTTTTTGGACAAAGTGAGGCGGTTTGCCTTCGGGGCTAAGCTCCTTGGCTCGCTTCTGAGCAGCTTTTCGCTGGTTGAATTCGTACAGAGCCACCCGCTTCATCTGCTGATTGAAGACACCCCAAAAGACTCGCAAACGAACTTCAGCGGCTGCAGCGCGTGATTTTCGTTTGGTGGCTTTTTTCTTCTTTTTCTTCTTGGGAGCAGCATCATCAGCCGCCTTTTTCTTGGTGGTGGCCTTCTTGGTGGTGGCCTTGGCAGCTTTTTTCTTAGGGGCTGCCTTCTTCTTAGTTGCCTTGGTGGCTTTCTTGGTCGCCTTTTTGGCCATGGTAAAAATGTCGAATGGGAGGTTTAAAGCCGCGAATCCGCAGACCTGATTAAAACCTCAGAGTATATTTGGTTTCTACCGAATTGGCTAGGATCATGTACCCTTTAGTCCCCGATTACGATTATTCGGGGGGCATTCGCAAAATGGGCCCGATTGAGCAAAATAGCCCAGTCCCCAACGTCTGAAATCCGGTTAGTTGGATAGTATTCTCCGTTCTTTGGTC
Source organism: uncultured Pirellulaceae bacterium (assembly GCA_964510005.1). Classification (GTDB taxonomy): domain Bacteria; phylum Planctomycetota; class Planctomycetia; order Pirellulales; family Pirellulaceae; genus Mariniblastus. The sequence goes on along the minus strand of CAZDZX010000208.1, from coordinate 5,587 downwards.
TTTTTTAGTCGGCATGTCCCAGCCTGATCCGGAACCTCAAAAATCCCACTACGAACTGACCGACCCGGATGTCCGGCTGATGATCAGGGTTCGCGAGGGGGATGATGCGGCGTTTCAGGAGCTGGTCGAAAAGTACCAAGCCCGCCTCGTCGGGATCCTGACCCACTTGGTCAGCAACCGGGAACTGGCCGAAGACCTCGCTCAGGATGTCTTCCTGCGGGTGTATCGGGCTCGGGAGCGATACCAGCCGATGGCCAAATTTTCGACTTGGCTGTTCACGATCACGCACAACGTGGCCAGCAACGCACTGCGAAAATCCTCCCGCCGCAAAGAAATCAATTTGGTTTCGACGTCAACCGGATCGATGCCCGTTCGGCCGCTGGAAATCATGGCCAAAGAAAAAAGCGCTCTGATGCCGGCCCGCCAGTTGTTGAAATCAGAGATGGAAAACGTCATGCTGTCTGCCATCGAACAGCTCGGAGAGCGACAGCGAATCGCGACCATGCTTTCGAAGTTCGAAGGGATGAGCTACCTCGAAATCGGCGAAACCATGGGACTGACCACTCAAGCTGTGAAAAGCCTGCTGTCGCGCGCGAGGAACAATCTCAAAGAAATCCTCCGCCCCTATCTGGAAACCGGTGGGCTGACCGAAAGCGTCGCCACTGAAATGAAGTCTGAACCTGTCGACCAGGAGGACTGATCATGGAAACCGATCCACGACCCCAAGCCGAAAAAGACAGCGAGCTGCTGACCGCTTACTTGGATGGAGAACTTTCAGAATCGGAAACCATCGCGGTTGAAAAACGATTGGCGACGGACTCTGAATTCCGTTCCCAAATGCAGGAATTGCAAAACGCGTGGGACATGCTGGACGCGCTGCCGCTGGTGCGACCCGACAGCGCCTTCGTTCGCACCACCGTGGAAATGGCAATCGCCGGCAAACAAAAAAGCGGCATTTCCGGATGGATCACCATGGGACTGCTGGGACTGGTGATTGCGGGTTTACCACTGTCATCGTTTGCCGTTTCCTACTTGCAAACCCGTGAGACCATTGAGCAGCCGGTCCGTGAACTGATCGAGGAACTGCCTCTGATCGAGAACTTCGATCGATATTCGAAAGTTGTTTCAGACAACAATCCTAGAAAAGGAATCCGATTTCTACAGTCGATTTACAAGCAAGGACTTTTCTCAGAAGTCGAAGGGCTGCTGCCTGTTGAATCAGTAGAGCCCGTCTCTGATCTGACGGCCACCACCGAAGACCCCTCGCCCAACACGATTCAGACTCGGAACGATCGCCTGACGCGAATGACTGAAGAGCAACGCGAGGATCTGTTTGCAAAGCAACAGAAATTCGAAGTCCTGCCGCCGGAAAATCAAGAAGCGATTCGGAAGTTTCACAATCTGCTTGTGACTGATCCGCAGCAGACGCGTCTGCTACAAGCCCTTGTCTCTTATTACGACTGGTTGAAAACGCTCAACACGACCCAACTGAACGAGGTGCTGGATTCACCTCCAGAGAAACGCCTCACCAAGATCCGGAAAATCACTCGGCTGCAAGCGAGGGAAGCCTTTGGGCGGCTTGGCTCGACTAGCCTCCCCTTCGTCGATGCTGAAGCGTTCTATCGTTGGTACTCAATCGCCAATGGATTTCACAACGAAGATATCCGCAAACAGGCAGCCTCCGTCTTCACTCGCATCCGCCGCGAAAAAGGCATCCCCACCGACAAAGAAGATATCGAACGGGTCAACTCCGGACCGATGGAGCAGCTGGTGGACTTTCTACTGCGGCACGATCGGGAGAACTTTGGGGAACTAATCACCACCAATGAATTTGGGCTCGAACATCTCGAAAACCAGCTCACCAACTCATCGCAAAGCATCCTCAATGAACTCGATACCCTCGAAGAGCGGCAAGAACTGGTGCTCCGCTGGATCGAAGTCGCCAATAAAACGCGGTTTCCCATCCAAACCTCGAACTTGAAGAAGTTCTATCAAACGTTGAGCCGTGAAAAGAAGGACGAAATCGCGATCGAGCATCCCAACGACTGGTTTGAGACGTTAAAAAGACTGTACTGGGAGAAAAACGGCATTCTGTTGCAGGCCACGCCTGACGAAGACTTCCAGCGGTTTATCCGCGAAAGCGGGCTCGATTCGGAATTCCCCATCGAAATCGACGAGTGGTTTCGGTAGCAGCTAAGGTTTGGCTGGTGTGCGTTAGTCGCCTAAATTGCCTGAAACACCCCAAAATAGCCCGTTATTCGCCGGAACGCCCCTCTTTTTAGGGTGTCTTACGCAGTACGATCGGATAAATTGTGTACTTGCTGGCGGAGTCCAGCAGCGAAGGCAGGAGACATTGTTTCCAGCTTTCGAGTCAACGGACAACACAATTCGATCTTTGTAAAGTGACGCTCATGAGCCTTTTGGCAATCGTATATCACCTCGTCCCTGAATCCCCCATCCTAGTAGCATTTAATAGAGACTCATCTTTCGAACAAGTTTTCCCCAACCCCTCCATTCAGTCAGGTAAGCCCCGCGTGCTTGCTAGCACCGACCAAAATGGCGGAACCTGTTTGGGAATCAATCAGAACGGACTCTTTGTAGGAATGACTTCCCGGCCCAAACGTGAGGGCATGGGAACCCTTAAATCAAGAAACATGCTTGTTCGCGAAATCTTGCGATCAGGTTCGGCTCGAGAGGGCCTCGATTTGGCGATGGAAGAGCTCCACAATGGACACTTTCGTGGCGCCAATTATGTGATCGCCGACTCGGAATCGGGCTGGGTGGTTCATGCCGGCAATGACCTCAACGCCTGCGAGCTGAATCAGGGTCTTTCGATCGTGACTGATTCTGACGTCAACGGTGCCCGTGATGCCAGAGGTGCGATGGCTCAGCGATTGCTGACCCTGCAGACTCTCGATTCACCCGTCAAATTTCTAGCGGTTGCCAGTAAAGTTCTGGCTCGCTCTCCGATCGCTCCCGATCGTCCCAGCATGGTCGTTCGTGACGCGAACTTTGGTACGGTTAGCTCGACGCTAATCGCGGTTGGCAAAAAGCCTCGCGATGCGATCTATCAGTACTCCAACGGTGCTCCCGATGCGGCCAAGTACGAGGACTACAGTCCGATGCTTCGCGACATTTTGAGTCGGGGTCTTCGCGAGTCCCGCGCCAAAGCCAATGCGGCCAACGCTTAATTGCGACCTCTTTCAGCGAATCAGGTTTCTGCGAGCTGGGTGATTGTTCCCAGTTCGCATGAAACCGATTAGCAAAGCTTGATAGAAGCTTCCCTCTTGCTCAGTAAGGTGGCACTAACCTTCGCAGAGCGTGCAATAAAACGACGAACAGAAAAACGAGATTGCGAACGAACTGCCCGATCGGATTGATCGTTGGCATTTCCGAACTCGCCCCAACACCCGCCGATGATTCGGCCAGAGATTGCGAAAGCCGCTTCATCCAGTGTTGGGTACGCGGCCATTCGATCAAACCGCCGACCCAATCGCTGGGCAACTCTTGAACTCCCAAACGCGCCCCCAAGATTCCGCCGGCAATGGCCGCTGTGGAATCGACGTCGCCACCACAGCGAATCAGCTCTTCGATCGCCGTCTGGACATCGTTGGGATATCTCATGCAAGCGTGCAGCGCGGCAGGGACGGTATGGTAGGTGTAACCCGTCACTCCTTTCTCCAGCCCGACCCTGTCGGCAAACTCGCGTGTCGTTTCTCCTCGTTTGGCACTTTCG
>CAZDZX010000208.1:0-1751 GCA_964510005.1 uncultured Pirellulaceae bacterium | reverse complement strand
GGTCCCGCGCCTAACCATTTGTTGATTCTTGATCGTGATAGATTTTCCAAGGGAAGCCCAACCGAATCACCAACAGCAATTCCCATTAAACATCCGTAAATCCGCTGCTGAAGATCCATCGAGTCTCTTTTGAACGCCGGCTCATTTAGTGCTCAACACACTTAGTGTCAACCATACACTATCAATCGACGCCCAAAGAGGTGCACATCAAGAAATATCGATTTGCGCGATCAAAATTTGTTTTAATTCTGCCTTCTGAATTCCAGCCAGTCCACTCCAACAGCAGCGAGATTGGGTCGCTAAAGAGCATCTGAGGCGGGAAACGCTACAACCCAATGTTCGGCTGGCCTAAAAACCTGCTTTTCACTTAAATTGGCAACACCTAGGACACGCTTTGCGGTTAATATCCCTGTCCCATATCAACAAACTTCTTGGAATGAAAATGCTTCTGAAATCTTCATCGACGTCGCGTTGGACTCTTGGCCTTGCGATGGCCGTCGTGTCCTTTTTTCCCGGTCTGACTCAATCTTCCCATGCAGACGATGACGAAGTGTTGACGATTGGCTCTCCAGCGCCCGCGCTGGACATCGAACACTGGATGAGCGACCGCAACGGGGAAATGCCCAAGGTCACTTCTTTTGAATCGGACAAGGTCTACGTGATCGAATTTTGGGCAACTTGGTGTGGCCCCTGTATCCGGCAAATGCCACACATTGCCAAATTGCAAGACCAGTACGCGGATCAAGACGTACAGATCATCAGCGTCAGTCGCGAAGACCTCGACACCGTTAACAAATTTCTGGTTCGCAAAGCTGGCCGGAATACAGAGACTACTTATGCAGAAATCACCAACAATTATTGCTTGACCACCGACCCGGATGAATCGGTAAACAATGATTACATGATTGCCGCGCTGCGGACGGGGATCCCCCAAGCTTTCATCGTCGGCAAGACTGGATTGATCGAATGGATTGGCCACCCAAGTCGAATGGAAGGTCCTCTGAAAAGTGTTTTGGCAGATGACTGGGATCGCGCCGCCTTCAAGGAAGAATTCCTGCCAGCTCAGTTGGAGAACAAGAAGCCGTTCAAAGTCATTCAACTGATGAAACAAAAAAAGCCAGCGGAAGCTTTGCTAGTCGTACAAGAGATTGCTGCCGAAGAAGAAGAGGAAGCCGGCGCAGTTTCTGCTCAAACCAGTAGAATGCTGTGGGCCGTTGAGATGTCGATCGGCGGTGAAACTGCACTCAAAGCCATGCAGCGTGCCGCGGAAAAAGCCGAGGGAAATCCCATGGGGCTCAACCGCCTCACCACCGGTATCATTCGAAAACTCGATCACGGCGATGAAGTAGAGCCAGCCATGCTTGAGGCCACCCTTGAGGTGGCTACGGAAGCCGTTGAACAGGCACGAACCTTAGAAAATTCCGATCGGATGATTTCGCTATTGTTGTCCAATCAAGCCAAACTTCTTTCCAAGAGCGGCAAACTAGACGAAGCGATTGCTTCCCAGGAAGAAGCTATCGAACTTGTCTCCAGCTCACGAGGCAAGAAATTTCTTGCCGAACTGATGGCCGCCAAAGAAGGCAAACCGGTCGAGGAAGAAGCGGAAGCCGACGCAGAAGCCGAAAAAGAAGAAAGCTCCGAATCCAAGTAGGATCGTTGCAACAGCAGATCGCTAAAGGCCGAATGCTGAAAAGCATTCGGCCTTTTTTAATTCCCCAACATGCTCTTGGGGTCATGCTTCTTGGGTGCCA
>CAZDZX010000207.1:1649-7980 GCA_964510005.1 uncultured Pirellulaceae bacterium | reverse complement strand
CGTGGATAAGAAGTATCTTTAAAAGTAGGCTTGGACTGGCGAATTGCTGGATGACCTTGTTGCGAAGGCACCGGCCACAAAATTTTGTACTCAATAATGGGAATCACGAAATGAATCTTACTTCTATGAAAACGTCGTTGCCGAGTTTATTAGTTTGTTTGATGTGTCTTGTTTGTTTCAGCGGCTGTGGCCCACGGCTTTCGGTTGACAATGTCATGGAGCTTGCCAGCGGTGAAGTTCGGTCGATCATAATCGATTCGATTGCAAACGAACAAACGGTGTCCGTGGCAGCCAATTCTTCGGTCCCCTTCAGCCTCCACGTCCATCTCGCCGGCGATGAAGCCGACGTCGATGCGGCGGTGTTGGCGGGTCAGCCTTCTCCGAAAATTTTGGCAGAGTCCATCAATCGCGATGCGGTCAAATTACAGTTCACGGTGCCAGCGGCTAAAGAAGCGGTGGTTCGGTTCAGTACTCAGAACGGTGATGCCGCATCCATCAGCTATCGAATAATCAATTAAAAACTTGGAAGTGTTGAGGCGGGCGCTCAACGGTGCTTCATCGCTTCGCGGTAAGCATGGCACCCTTGAACCGATCCAGCACAATCTCGATCAGCGGCAAGACGCTTACTCTAGGCCAGCGGCCGACACAGCCGGTGGCGTAAGCCACTGGATCGTCTTCGTGCGAAACTTAGGCCAGCGGCCGCCACAAAAGGCCTAAGAAAGCGGCTGGCAAATCCGGTTCGCGTGATGTGTCGCCCGCTGGGCTTGAGGGATGACTTTCCCGAAACCGTTGGCTTACGCCAAACGGCAATGGGTGTGCCGCCCGCTGGGCTAAAACCACGCCTGCTCACTCGCCAGTTCACTCGGTTCGTTCTAAAGTAAGTGCCATTCGGCGAGCGCCTTGCCGCTCACTCTATGCTGGAAACCACGAACCCAAACTCGCTATCGTTGAACTCTTGATCCCTCAAAATCGCACGAAGCGAATATCGAGGTCGAGCCCTTTGCTGGGCTGAGCGCTGCATCGGTTGGCCGCGGAGCGTCCAGCCCACAACGGTGGACGGGTCGCTCTGCGGCCCGCACGTAAAAACCGGACTACTTCACGGTCTCTCGATCCAATTGATCGGCCAACTCGGTTTTCAACTTCTTCACCAGATCGGGGTTCGCAGTTGCAATGTTCTGCGTTTCTTTTTCGGGCGATGTGTGATCGTAGAGTTCGACATTGCCGTCTTCGTGTTCGATCAGCCGATGGGTCGCCGTGCGGAGCGTGCGGCGCGTTGTGTAGTGCGCGATGGCCGTATGACCGGTTGCAGTCGGATCCGCTAAGATCGGCTGCAGCGAATGGCCTTGAGCAAATTTTGGAACCGGTAGGTCTGCCAGTTCGCACAGGGTCGGGAAAAGATCCACGGTCTCGACAACGGCATCGCTTTTCTGGCCGGCCTGTTCAATGCCCGGGTAGTAAACAATCAACGGCGAGTGCAGCGATTCTTCGAAGAGGCAGTGTTTGCCCCAGACGCTATGTTCGCCAAGGTGCCAGCCGTGGTCGCCCCACAAGACAACAATGGTGTTTTTGTCGGCGCCGGTTTCTTTGAGTTTGCTCATGATGTCACCCACGTGTTTGTCGGCGTAGCTGACGCAGGCGGCGTAATGCTTGCGCACCTGGGTGGCAAAGGCTTTGTCTTTGTTGGGATTTTTGCCCCAACGGTTGTAGCCCATGAATTCCCCTGATTTGTGCCAAGTCGTAACGCCTTGAGGTTTCTGAGGGTGAGGAATCGGCGGAAGTTCGACGCCGTCGTACAGATCCAGATACTTTTTGGGAGCACCGAAAGGCAGGTGGGGCTTGATCAAGCCGATCGCCAGAAAGAATGGCTTTTCGTCGGCGGCCAACTGTTCCAGTTGCTTCAGGCCTTCTTTGGCGATTAGTCCATCGGGGTAGATCGTGTCGGGCCCTTCGACGGATTCAAAAACGAAATTTTTCTTGGTTTTGTGGATGCGCCTCTTTCCGTTGGCATACCCGTGCATTGCACCTTGCGGGTTTTTCCATTTGCCAACGGGCATCAGGTGGCGATCCCAACTGCGGGGCAATTCCAAAATGGAATCATCCGCCCAACCTTTGCCGCAGCGTCCGCCAGGATAGTGAGAAATTTTCCCAACCGAAACCGTTGTGTAGCCCCGCTTGCGAAACCACTCGGGCATACTGGGAGGAACTTCATCGGGGGTCTTTTCGATCTTTCGACCCCGCTGGAACAAGTGCTCATTCGATTTACCAGAAACCGCATACAGCCCCGTAAGCATGGCGTAGCGTGACGGGCCGCAACTGGGCGCGTTGACGTAGTGGCGATGGAACGAACGTCCCCGCTGCGCCAGTTGATCGATGTGGGGCGACTTAATGTACGACTGACCATAGCAATTCAACTCTGGCCGCAGGTCGTCAATACAAACCAGCAGTACGTTTTGTTTCGACTGAGCCATCGCTGTTGACGCGAATAGCAATAGTCCCAACAGCGAAATCAAATACTTGCACTTATTCATCAACGGCATCTGTCCTCATTCATGACGGTTTCATGACCTAGGATACTCGTTTTGAGTTGCAGCTGCAGCTTGATCTTGTTGATGGTGTTGAAAGTTGTTGGCGGCGGAACGCTTGATCCACATTGCCAACGTGGACGGGATGCTCCGCGGCCCGCACGATTGGCTATTTTGTGAACAAGAACGTTTTCGCGATTATAGAACGTGCGCTGCGGCTTCGTGCTGCATCGGTTGGCCGCGCAGCGTCCAACCCACATTGGCAGCGTGAACCGCTCGAACGCCGTTAATCTCGGCGACGATGTTCGTCGATGAGACGCTTCACATCACCCGGTTTGGGGATGCCAGCCACATTGATTTCCAGACCGCTTTGGCCAGCGCTGGAAATTCCGATCTTTCCGACGTCCAAGACGCGCTGGAAAAAAGTCTGGTCCAACTGCACGTTGCGAATGTCCTGATGCCAGACTTCGGTGATCGATTTGGAAAGGAGGCCACGGCGGCAACTGGTCCGCTCGTTCGTCACCGTCAATGTCGTGCCTTTGCACTTCAGCCACCAGACGAAAAAGACCATCGCCGCAATCAACAGCAGGATTCCGCCAAGGATCGCGATTTGCGAGGGTCCGTAATTGAAAACGGGAACGAAACACAACACGATGCCAAGTAAGAACAGCAGAATGACGCCAACGAACCACAGCGGCTGATTGCGAAACATCGAAGGATGGGCTTCGAACATCACTGTTTCGCCAGAGATGGGTTCCAGATCAGAATCTACTTTTTTGTCGCTCATATTTATCCCAAATTGATTGTTTCTCGATCTCCGCGTCCGCATTGTAAGCCAAATTTTTTAGGCTTGCCTACATGCAGCCGATCGTTCGCTAAATTTTTTTCCGGACTTCCGATTCTCCGGATTTACAGCTCACTTAACTCCATCCATTCGGTTTCTGCCTCTTCAAGCTGTTGGGCAATTTTAGAAAACTCCTCATGGAGTGCAGAAGCTTCCTTTGCATCGGTGCACACCATTAACTGTTCGTTCAATTCTTTCTTTTCTTGGTCAAGTTTTGCGATCAATTTCTCAAGTTTCCGGATTTTCTTCTGCTCCTGTCGGCTCATCTTGAAGCTGCCGGCCCCTCCCGCGTTTTTTCCGCCGCCTTTGGAGTCTTTGCCCGATTTTCCGCCAGAGCCGGCCTCACGCATCCCCTCGGTGATCTCTCGGTTGATCGAATAGACGTAAGCGTCATAGTCGCCGATGTAGTTTTTCGCGCAGCCGTCCCGGACTTCGATCACCGATGTCGCCACTCGTTTCATAAAATGGCGATCGTGGGAAGTGAATATGACCGTGCCTTGGAAAGCCTCCAACGCCTTGGCAAGGGCTTCCACGGTTTCGACGTCCAAGTGGTTGCCGGGCTCGTCCAAAACCAGAATGCTGTAATCTGACAGTAGCAGCCCGGCCAAACACAAGCGGGCTCGCTCGCCGCCGGACAGCACTTTGACCTTCTTTTCGACGTGCGAGTCACGAAACAGCAAGGCTCCCGCCACGGCCAGCACCTGCTGATCGGTGGTCCCCTTCATCGCTTGGCCTTCCAAGTACTCGATGACCGTTTCGTTTTCAGGAATCGTGGTGTACACGTGCTGAGCGTAGGTGCCGATCCGGCAATGATGTCCCCACTTCATTTCGCCGGCTTTGGATTCCAAGGAACCGACGAGGGTCCGCAGCAACGTCGTTTTGCCTTGGCCGTTGTCGCCCACAATGCCGGCTCGTTGGCCATGTTCGATTTCAATGTTGATGCCCTCGGCCACGTCGACACCGGGATAGCCAATCGCCAGTTCACTGCAGCGGACCGCCGTGCCCCGACGCGGTTCCACCACTGGGGCTTGGATGTGAGCGTTCCGCTCTTCGGATTCGATGTCGATCAGACTGAGCCGGTCCAGTTGTTTCTGTTTGGAGCGGGCTTGAGAGGCCGTGCTGGCGTTGGCTCGGTTTTTGTTGATGAACTTTTCCAGCTGTTTCTGCTTCGCCATCGTGGCGGCGTTGACCCGTCGGTCGTGTTCTTTTTGTTCCGATTCGTAGACGAGGAACTTTTCGATCTTCCCCGGATACATGGTCAGTTTGCCGCGCGACAGCGACAGCGTGTGTTCGCAGGTTGCACTCAGAAACGCTCGGTCGTGAGAGACGATCAGGCACGCACCGCGATAGCCCCGCAGGAAGTTCTCCAACAGGATCTGGGTCCGCAGATCGAGAAAGTTCGTGGGCTCGTCCAGTAACAGCAATTGGGGTTCGTGCAGCAGCAGTGCCGCCAATTTGACTCGCGTTTGCCAACCGCCGGAGAGCGATTTGACGGGGCCGTTCAGTTTCTCGCCTTTGAGTTCGAATTGACCGGCGATTTGCCCGCAGCGCCAATCGGGCTGCTCGCTGTCCCGCATCAGATAGTCCAGCGCCGATTCGCCGGGCTCAAACGGATCGTGCTGTTTTAAATAGCCAACGTTGAGTTTCGGATGTCGAACGACTTCGCCGGCATCCAGCGATTCATCGCCCAGCAAGATTTTAAGTAGGGTCGATTTGCCGGCGCCATTGCGACCCACGAATCCGACTTTGTGATTGTCGGTAATGATCGCTTCGGCATCCTCCAAAACGACTTGATCGCCAAAGGATTTGTGGGCATTTCGGATTTGAAGGAGTACAGCCATGCGGCGAATGGTACCGCAAGCAGGCGGAGCCGGGGAGTGGTGTTATTTAGCCCCCATTAGTGCAAATTAGTATTCCTTAATAGTTGCAATATCGGATTCGCAAATCTCCACAAATAGATCACTCACAAAAGTCGCCCTGAATGTCAGCTTCAGGATCAAATTGGGACCTGTTACAATCGGGAATCGACTCTTTTCTCAAAGCGAGCCAATGGCGAAACCTAAAAAGCGTAAACGCAAATCATTTCCACCGGCAGCGACTGAACCTGCTGCAAAACCACGGGAATCTGCCATGGATTTGAGTGGTGGCCGGAAGCGTTGGGAACTGATCGCTCTGTTTTTTGTGATTGCTATCGGCGGCACCTATCTGGCGGTCTGGATGAAACCTCGCAGTGACGTTCCTAGATTTGGATACAAAGAAGTGGTTCGGTATAAGCACGATCCATCTGCTTTCACCCAAGGGCTTCTGTTTCACGAGGGATTGCTCTACGAGAGCACCGGTCTGCTCGAAAAATCGACGATCCGCAAAGTCGAATTGGAATCGGGAAAGGTCCTGTCGCAGAAAAAGTTGCCCGATGATTTTTTCGGGGAAGGTCTGGTCGAGTTTGACAATCAGCTCATTCAGATCACTTGGCAGAACGGCGTTGGAATTGTCTATGACACGGACCTGAATGAGGTCCGCCGTTTCCAATACAAACACGAAGGCTGGGGAATTTGCACCGATGGCGAGAGCCTCATCATCAGCGATGGTACCGATCGTTTACGGTACCTCGACCCTGAAACGTTTGAAGAGACCGGGCAGCTGATTGTCCGCCGCAAGGATCGACGCATTCTCGGCCAACTGAACGAACTTGAGTACTTTGGCAGCAAGATTTATGCGAACCGATATCAGTCAGACATCATTTACCGCATCGATGCCCGAACCGGTTTTGTGGAAGCCATCATCGACCTTGGTGGTCTGTGGCCGATCAAAGAACGGCCCAGCAACAATGCCGTGCTCAACGGGATTGCGATCAAGCCGGACGCCAAAGGCAAAATGTGGGTCACGGGCAAGCTATGCCCTCACCTCTACGAAATCGAAATCGTGCCCAAATAAGTTGACATGGCGCCGGCCCATCGCATTGGCG
>CAZDZX010000207.1:0-1549 GCA_964510005.1 uncultured Pirellulaceae bacterium | reverse complement strand
GGCCTCCAGTCCAGTGCGAATGTCTCTCACTGCTTCTTAAGCGCTGTAGACGCCGCCGTTGATGTCCAAGGTCTCGCCGGTGATAAAGCCATCGTATTCGGAAGCCAGAAACACGACCGGTCGGGCGACATCGTCAGGGTCCCCTGCCCGGCCTAGCGGGATGCCGGACACCGTTGTTGATCAGGATGTCGATGCCGCCTAAAAATTCTGCCGTCGATTGCACGAACGCTTTCGTTTGCTGTTCGTCAGTGAGGTCTGCTTGGAAGGCTTGAGCTTTGAGGTTGGCTTGGGTTGCGTCAGCGACCAGCCCTTCGGCGCCTTCGCAGCTGGAGTGATAGTGGATTGCCAGATTACAACCTTCGGCGATCAGCCCTTGCACGATCGCAAGTCCGAGGCCTTGCCCTCCACCAGTAACCACCACTCGTTTTCCAGCTAACTTCCCCATCGAATTTTCACCTATCAAAACTTATCGGAACTCGCCTAGACGTTTGCAGCACTGGGTCTGCGGCGATCAGGTAACAATTTGCGCAATCCCGCCAGCGAATCAACGCGAAAGCAAAAAGCAGGCGTAGGCGAAGAAAATTGCGACCGAACCCAGCAGGCCGACCAGGGGATTCCACGTTAAAAAACAGAGGCCCACGAAAATTAGGACAGCCGCGGGGATCCCCAAGTTCAGCAGGTCGCTCAACTTCTGGAGGAGTTTTTCATTGTCAACGTAATCCCGCGCCGGTGGTCGCGGAAAGATCGAGCGTCCAAACGTAAAAATGATGCCCGTGACAACGAGCGGAATTCCAATTCGATATTTGAGCGGGAGTGTTTCCGAAAAGGCGACGCCAAGACAAATGGCCAGCCAAGCCATGATTGCGAAAATTTGCCAGAGCGATATGGTCATCAGTTTGTCACAATGGAGTCTTTGCGTTCAGGGTCGTCGTTTGTCTGATGCAACACTGGCAACAAACAATCCGATCAAGGATCATCATATTGGAAAACCATGATGTTGGAAAATCTGGCGACCTTGCGCCTTCGTGCGAAAGGTTCTCACGCAAAGGCGCCACGACGCAAAGTAAAGTGCTGGGCAAAGCGTTCTTTGCGCCTCTGTCTTACAGATTTACTTGCAAGTCTATCTTTAGAAGAGACGCCGAAGAATAACAACTTGGGTGGCCCCATTGATTCCTTTTCGCGTCGTCACTGGCGGCCAATCGATTGAGCGAACCGATGACATCTTTCAAGGAAGGTTCTTGCTCCTGAAGAACAGAGTCACGACAAGGCTCGATCGGACGGACCGCCTGCCGACGCTGCCAAGCAGGTGTTTCGCTTGCCAGCAGCTCACGGCAGAACGCGATGGCGTCTTCGGTGAAAACAGGCAAGTCCTCATCATGGTAATGATTGCGACCAAGTCCTTCTTGCTTCCATCCGCCGTGCCTTTTGAGCCACCTCAGAAAATAATCTTTATCCGCGTTACCAATTTAGAGAAGCGGCAACACTTGTTCCAATTTCATAGCCAATCCGTCTGCATTTATTCAGTTTCAACAATAACATTCCCCTGAGA
>CAZDZX010000206.1:0-8030 GCA_964510005.1 uncultured Pirellulaceae bacterium | reverse complement strand
TCGTGACGGCCTTGTTCATCATCGGAGGACCACAGAAGTAGTACTCGATGTCATCGGGGGCAGGATGGTCCTTCAGATAATTATCAATCACGACTTGGTGAATAAAGCCCGTGTAGCCGGTCCAATTGTCTTCTGGCAATGGCTCCGACAGAGCGAGGTTAAACGTGAAGTTCGGGAAGTCCTTTTCGATCTGACGGAATTCGTCGATGTAGAACAACTCGCGAAGACTTCGACCGCCGTACCAGTAAGTCACCTTGCGGCCGGTTTTCAAGTTCTTGAACAACTCGAAAATATGGCTTCGCAGCGGTGCCATGCCGGCTCCACCACCGACGTACAACATCTCGGCTTCCGTTTCCTTGATGAAGAACTCACCGTAGGGACCGGAGATCGTGACTTTGTCGCCTTCCTTCAGATTGAAGATGAACGAAGACATCTTTCCCGGTGGCGTGCCTTCGGGTGCCCGCGGATGCGGAGACGCGACGCGAACGTTGAGCATGATGATGCCCTTTTCGCCAGGATAGTTGGCCATTGAATAGGCGCGAACAACCGTTTCATCGACTTCCGAGGTGTAACGCCACACGTTGTACTTGTCCCAATCAGATTGGTACTCGTCCCCGATGTCGAAATCTTTGTAATGCACGGTGTGAGGGGGACATTCGATCTGAATGTAACCGCCGGCTTTGAAGTTAACGTCTTCGCCTTCGGGAAGCTCGAGAACCAGTTCCTTAATGAACGTGGCGACGTTGTCGTTGGAGCGAACGGTGCACTCCCATTTCTTGGTTTCAAATGCTTCTTCAGGAACTTCGACTTCCATGTCCTGCTTCACAGCGACTTGGCAGGACAGACGACAGCCTTCGCGGGCTTCGCCCTTGCTGATGTGGCCTTTTTCGGTGTCGAGGATATCGCCACCACCAGAGTGAACTTTCACAAGGCACTGGGCACAGGTTCCACCGCCGCCACAGGCAGACGAAACAAGGATTCCGGCTTCACCGAGGGCTCCCATCAGCTTACCGCCAGCGGCAACTTCGATCTCGCGTTGGCCATTGACCATGATCTTGACCGCGCCTTGATTGACCAGAGCTTGGCGAGCCGCCAAGATCAGACCCACAAGGGCAAGAACTACCAGTGTGAAGACAAGTACGCCATAAATTACTGACATGCTTTAACTCGAAGTAAAACTGTTTCGTTGCATAATTCCTTTCGCGAACGCGAAAGGCGACTATTGAATTCCAAGGAAGGCTTGAAAACCGAGCGACATCAAACCCACGATAATGAAGGTGATTCCCAACCCACGAAGCCCAACTGGGATATCGGAGTAGCGGAGTTTTTCACGGATCCCGGCCAGTGCAGCGATCGCCGCGGCCCAGCCAAATCCACTTCCAACGCCAAAGGTAACCGCTTCGGCAAAATCGTAGTCACGCTGTTCCATGAACAACGTGCCGCCAAGGATCGCGCAATTCACGGTGATCAACGGCAGGAAGATTCCCAGCTGGTTGTAAAGAGCAGGGGCAAATTTATCCAAAACCATTTCGAGGATTTGAACCATCGCCGCGATCACGCCGATGTAGCAAATCAGGTTCAGGAACATAAGATCCGTACCCAGCCAACCGGTCTCTTTGAGAAAATACTCTTTGATGATCCAGTTAACAGGAACCGTAATCGTCTGAACCGCGATCACAGCCGCACCCAGACCCAAAGACGTTTTCACGTTCTTGGAAACGGCCAAGAAAGTACACATGCCCAAAAAGTAGGCCAGTGCAAGGTTATCAACAAAGGCTGCCTGCAAGAACAGCTTGCCAAGATGTCCAAAGTAATCCATGTCTAGCTCGCCTCCACTTGTTCAGGCTTGAATGTACGCAGAACCCAAATGAAGATTCCGATAATGAAAAAGGCACTCGGTGGCAGCAGCATCATGCCATTGGGCTCGTACCAACCACCGGCACTTTTGAGGGTCAGAACTTCGATGCCGAACAGCTTTCCGCTACCCAGCAGCTCTCGGAAGAATCCGACAACAATCAGAATCAAGCCATAGCCCAGTCCGTTGCCCAACCCGTCAAGGAAACTATCCCACGGGTTGTTCTTCATGGCGAAGCCTTCGGCGCGGCCCATCACGATGCAGTTCGTGATGATCAAGCCCACGAATACCGAAAGCTCTTTACTCAAGTCGTAAAAGAAAGCTCGCAGTACTTGATCTACCAAAATCACCATCGAAGCGATGATGGTCATCTGGCAAATGATTCGAATGCTAGACGGGATGTACTCGCGAATCACCGCAACGGCAGCACTTGAGCAGGCCGTCACGATCACCACGGCGATCGACATTGTCACCGACGTTGAAAGCTGCGTCGTCACCGCCAAGGCGCTACAGATCCCGAGGATCTGCAAAGCGATGGGGTTGTTGTCGAAAACAGGTTCCGTAATCAGTTCTGTGGGAGTCTTTTGCTTAGCCATTGTTAACTCCTTTTCCGTCGACAGTCATAGAAGAGGTTTCCTGTCCGTTTGAGCCACCAGCTTTCTGGAGGTCGATGTACTTTTTAAAACCAAAGGGACCCATCCAATATCGCATTGCGTTGGTCACACCGTTGGAAGTGATCGTGGCCCCCGAAAGAGCATCGATGCTGTGATTGTCTTCCGCGTTTTTGATCACGCGAATTTGGACATCACCGTTATCCGCATAAAGCTGCTTTCCAGCCCACTGCTTTTTGAAACCCTCACTTTTGACTTCACCGCCAAGGCCAGGAGTTTCGGCTTGTTCGTAGAACACCAAACCTTCGACCGTTTGGAAGTCCGGCTTCACCGACAGGAAGCCCCGCATCATCGACCACAGTCCGTATCCACGCACTGGGAACACGTAGGACTTTGGCGACCCGTCTTCGTTTTTCAAAACGTAGACATGCGAGAACTTTTCGCGGTATTTCACGTTTGCGTAATCGTCGGCCGCTGGAATTGCTTCGCAAACCGCAGGCTTCTTCGTTTTGGTCGCAAGGAACTGATTGTATTTCTCATGGATATCGTCTTTAGTCCAATCCTTCTTTCCAATCTCCTTCATCGCCGCCAAGCAAGCTTCTGAGGCTTCTTCACCGCTTTCCAGTTTGATGATCTGGACATCAAAATTGTCCTTGAAGGTTTGGTTGATCAAATCCGCCGACGCCATTTTTTCTGCAGGGAATTTGGTAACCGCCAGCAGGTTCTTTTTCACGTCCAACGCAATGTTGGCTTCCTGAATGCTCTTCAGAGCTGCGGAGGCCGAGGAAACTACCAATGCGCAGATCAGGCAAAGCGTTCCAGCAACCAACAGGGTGTTGACTGGTTTGTCTTTGTTCTTTTTAAATTCATCAAGTTGCATAACGTGCCTCCCGTCGTTTGATGTTCCGCTCAATGACAAACCAGTCAATCAGCGGCGCGAAAACGTTTGCAAACAAGATCGCCAACATGATCCCTTCAGGAAACGCCGGGTTGATCGCCCGAACTAAAACCGTCAGGAGTCCAATCAGGATCCCGTAGTAAATCTGCCCCGTTCGGGTCATGGCTGCCGACACCGGGTCGGTTGCCATAAACACGGTTCCAAAAGCAAAGCCGCCAATCACGAGATGCCACAACGGGCCCAGCTCCATAATCGGGGCATTGCTAATCAACGAACAGAACCATGAAAATCCAACCATCCCGCCAACGACACCCGCCATGATTCGCCATGAACCGATGCCTGCTGCGATTAAGATGAACGCTCCGATCAGGCAGGCCAGCGTACTGGTCTCACCCATGGAACCGTGGACATTTCCGATAAAGAAATCCCACCAACTGGTGTTCATTGAAGTATCCTTGGCCATGTTTGTCATAACCTCTGAAACAGAGATCTCTTCTTGAACATTAGCCACATAACCCAGCACGGTCGCACCTGAATAGCCATCCAACTGCTCCGAGCCACCGGTTTCGGCGAAGGTACCAACAGCGGTCCAGACTTTGTCGCCGGAAATCTGTTTGGGATAGGCGAAGTACAGAAACGCTCGAGCCGTTAAGGCCGGGTTCAGGAAGTTCCTACCCGTACCGCCAAATATTTCTTTTCCGACCACCACGCCAAAGGCAATTCCGACCGCAACTTGCCAGAGCGGAATCGTCGCCGGCAGCGTCAACGGAAACAGCATTCCCGTCACGAGGAAGCCTTCATTGATTTCATGCCCGCGGATCACGCTGAAGATCATTTCGCAGGTACCGCCAACGGCCATGCAAACGATGTAAACGGGCAGGAAGAACAATAGGCCGTGCAAGAAGCAAGGCAAAATCGAGGACGGGCTGAGGAAGGACGTGTCCGCACTGACTGCGTTGTATTCAACGCCCAAGGCTGCCATGGCATCGTATCGCCATGAACCCGTCCAAATTTTCTCAGCCACATCGTGGATCGGCGGAACGTAACCGGTCGTGGCGATCGTCTTTTGAGCTTGGAAACCGGTGTTGTAGCATGCCATCAAAATGCACGGCAGCAACGCCACGATCACCATGGTCATCATGCGTTTGGTATCAATCGCATCTCGAACATGCGTTTGACCTTCGGTGACTTCACCCGGCGTGTAAAGGAACGTATCGTTCGCTTCGTACAACGGATAAAGTTTTTCCAGCGGGCCGCCTTTGTGAAACAGCGGCTCTACTTTGTCCAGCAGTTGTCTGAGCATTTGCTGTTACCCTTCTTTTTCTATAAGTGTCAGATTTTTACGCAAAATCGAACTGTAGTCGTACTTCCCAGGACAAACATAAGTGCACAGCGAAAGGTCTTCTTCATCCAATTCAAGAACCCCCAATCGCAGTGCCTCTTCTGTATCTCCATTCTCCGAACCGACGATGATCGAGCGGAGCAATTGTGTTGGCAGAATATCCAGCGGCATTACTTTTTCGTAAGTGCCAACAGGAACGATGCAACGCTTGCTACCGTTGAGGTTGGTATTCAAAGGAAACTTCTTTTCCTTGAACCAGTTCAACCAGCTACCGGCGTAAACTCGCGTGACCGAAAACTTGTCTCCGCCTGGCATCTGCCAACCGAGAAACTCGCGAGCCGTTCCTTCTTCCAGAACCGAAACCTGAGTGTGAAATCGACCCAAGAAGTTTTCGTGTTCGTCTGATTTTCGTCCCGTCAGGACCGAACCCGAAACAACACGGTTGTTGTCAAGCTCTGTGTTTCCATCGACGAGATCATCCAAGCAAGCACCCAAGCGAGTTCGAACCAAGCCGGGCTTGGTGACTCGAGGACCGGCCAGCGAAACCACGCGCTCGGTCATCAAAGTGCCGTTATTGATCAAATGGCCGACAGCAATCACGTCTTGATAGCCGATGTGCCAGACGGTTTTGTTCTCGTTCACCGGATCCAAAAAGTGGATATGAGTCCCGACCAATCCAGCAGGATGCTTGCCCGCAAATTGTGCGAAACTGACATTGGGAATGTTCTCGCCGGGGATTCGTGAATCCTCACCGGTGCAAACAAAAGTCTTGCCCAAGGTGAGCTTTGACAGCGCCGTCAAACCGGCGATGAAATTCTCTTTCTCGCCCTCGATGATGACTTCCGGATCCGCCGCCAGCGGATTGGTATCGATCGCCGTTACGAATAGAGAATGCGGTTCGGTACCGATCACCGGTGTGCGACTGTAGGGCCGTGTTCGCAGCGACGTCCACATGCCGGATTCAACCAGCAAGCTTTCGACTTTTTCGCGATCCATGTCTCCCGGATTGCCGGAGACTTTGAATTTAACCGCGTCGTCGCCTTCGACATCGATCACGATCGACAGGAAGCGTCTTTTCTCACCACGATTGATGGCGGAAACGGTTCCGGCGGCCGGTGAAGTGTGGATCACACCTTCGGTTTTTTTGTCGTTGAAAAGCGGCTGACCGATTTTGACTTTATCGCCAACAGCAACCGCCAGAGCGGGGCGCATTCCGTGGAAATCGCTGCCCAGAACGGCAACCGATTTGACATCGGTTCCCTCCGAGATTTCCTGAACCGGTGGGCCCAGAATTGGCAGATCCAATCCCTTGGTTATGGTCTTGAGCATGGAATATTCCGTGCGTCTGGATAGTGGAAAATGTGTGTGAAATAGACCAACGGAGGTTGGCTATGATCGCAAAGGCGGCATGCTAACGCCTAAACCCGAATTCGTCTTTGGGGCTAAACGGAATCCTCGCGATTTTCCATTAGCTTTACGGAGCTCCGACCCAGAATGCCTCTTCGATCACCGAAATAGTATCGACATCGTGAAATTTTTCACAGAGTATTTTCGGGAAAAAGGGTGCTTTTTGTCCAAAATTGCCTGAGAAAGGTACCGGATATGACTGATAAGCAAACGCGATAACGAACGCCCGACAACGAAATTATTGGAACCTTTAACCCCCATGTCGGGTCACTTCCCTATCTTTGACTGGATCCGACCGGAATTGGTAGTTTAGGAAGACTTGCAGAGTGATGTTTCGTATCGGAAAAGGCCAAGTTCCACCCGGATAAAAGTGCAACCTTGTCTGCTGCGACTCTTTGCCAATTTCCTTTTCGATCAATCGTGGTGAGCAAGCCAGCAAATCGCTGCCCCGACGATCTGTTGCTCTACAACCAACGAAATCACACCGCAGTTTCTCGCAATTGGTTTCGATTTCAAACATCGCCGTCCACATCCAAGTATTCGGCTTTGATTGACGCCGACGAATCTGCACAGAAGCAATGGCTGGCACACACCGAATCCTTCGAATGAACGAACGCTCCATTATCCGCCAAACAACGCCCTCGGCAGTATGCTATGTTTTCAAGTCGTTAAACGTCTATTTCGATCGCCTATATTGAACCTGTTAACAACTCAATCGAACTTTTAATCGTTGGAAGAACATGGAATTGAAGATCAGCTGCTCAGTCGTGTTATTTTGGATTGCTCTGTTTTGTTCTTCGGATGCGATTGCTCAGAACCACATTGCGTTAAGCCGAGTCGGCAAGCACGCGACTCAAACTTACAAAATTGACGTCAAAGAAAAAGCGTCACATTCAGTCACCGGCGAGCAAGCTTCTTCATTCCGGGTGAAAGAAAATGGGCCAGGCAAATACGAAGTCGAATTGGCCCCCAGCCAGAAAAAGGGATTCTATTCAGCGACGCTTGAGATTGATCAAGCAGGCAAAAAGCACATTTATAAACTGCATGGAGTCGCCACTGAGAAATTCGAAGGCTCGAACGAACCGTCTCTCTATAAGATTTTTCAAGCCATCGGTGTTAAAGCCGATTTGGGCGGCGACCGACATAAGTACTCGACCAAGTCAGACAAGGTCGGCAGCTCACTGAATATCGACAACTTTCGAGTTGCCAAGGGAGCTGAACAGGTCTCAGTCACGCTGGTCGCTCGCTATTCGCCCAAGGGGGCACCCGAAATAGGATTCGCGATCAATGGCGAAGAAACACTGACTCCAATCGGCAACCTTGCTGACAAATCTAAAACAGTACCGGATGCTCACCAACGCATCTTACCTGCTGCCAAAAAAGGAACGGCCTCCTTCCAAGGCGAACCTAATTTCAAGATCCCGGCTGACAAGTGCCCCGAGAAGTTTGGGTTTTACTACAAGGGTAAGCACTACACTTCGCTCACCTCTGCCGGCAAATCGAAAAAAGCGAAGATTCGCCACACGTCTCGCGTGTTCAAAGTCGAGAACTTCTTGGGACGCAGTCTAAAAAATGCCTACCTGATTTGCTACGAAGAGGCCACCAACGGGGACTATCAAGACGCCGTGATTCTCGTGGAAGGCATTGAACCGGTTCAGCCATAACGCTGTTGATGGACGCTCTCTCGATCCCAACGGAATTGGATCAACCCGTTGGGTTTCGCCAACTCGTGAGCCGGTGGGAACCGGCCCTACACCGACACACCGTCTCGATCAAACTTGAAACACGCCGGTGTGGAAGGGGCGCTCATCGGCGTAAAGCGTGACCGCTGCAATGCATCGTTTGAGGACATCGCGGGTGTCTTCAGGTTTGATGATCCCATCGACCCACAATCGACTGGCGGCGTGACGAACATCC
>CAZDZX010000205.1:0-8032 GCA_964510005.1 uncultured Pirellulaceae bacterium | reverse complement strand
TTCGCCGGCCATCAGTCGAGCCGCGTGTCGCCATGGCGTAAATCTGATCGAATTCAAATGGGAGAAAACGGATGCTTCGAGAAAGAGTTTGATCGCAGTTGCAACCATGAGACCTTTGACGATCAACTCAGCCCGGTACTGGCTTTCGGATATCAACCACGGGAGCCACGTGGTTCCAATGGCCAGCCCCAACACGACGGTCGTCATGAAGAAAAAACTAAAGGTTCGAAAGGCGGTCCACAGAGGACGTTTGGTCACGATGTAGAGCATCGCACTGCAGCCAACGGCAATCACACCGGAGCCAAGCACATTGAGTGAAATCCACCCGGAATCGAAACCAGTCACGAAACTCAAATCGAACCACTTCCATGCCAATAGTGTCGAGGCGGCCCCGGCAAACAGATTAAAACCGGCGATTTCTCGCGACAGCCACGAGTGTTTAATCCCCGCCATCGCCCGATAGGCCTTGAAGGGCCGGCCAAGGTGCAGGATCGCGACGCCCAACCCAGCAACTAGGAAACCGGCGGCAACAAAGTTCATAATCAGCAGCGCCGTTGTCGACGCCGCGGGCCAGAAACACTCTAGGATCCACGCCATCCCGAAAATTCCCAAGGACGCCTGTGTGAGGACCAGCATGAACACCAATGGGAAATGGGCATGCAACGGTTTGGCGATGTAGTAGTCCGTCGGTAGTAAATTCGCGGGAAGAGCCCGATCTGTTTTGTACATTGTGGTGGGCAGCGTGATGCCCATATCGGGAGCACCGGGTACCAGTTGCTGAGTCTCGCTATTTTCGATGACCTGATCACGGCTGACTTTGCGGATCTTGATCGCTTCATGCGGACAGGATTGGACGCAGGCGGGTGCTTCACCGACCGAAAGGCGATCGATGCACATGTTGCACTTTCGGACGATGCCTTTGGATGGACTGTAAACGGGGACGTCATAGGGACACATGAACATGCAGTATTTGCAGCCAATGCACTGATCATCCAAATGTTCGACGATTCCGGTGACTGCGTCTTTTTCGTAGGCGTTGACGGGGCATCCGTGCATGCACGCGGGTTCAAGACAATGATGACAGGCCGCGGTAACGTGCTGGACGGCGGGTTTCTCTTGAGTGCCTCCAACTAGCAAGCCGACATTTCGCCAAAGTTCATCGGTTTCCAAACCGTTTAAGTTATGACAAGCCGCAACGCAAGCTTTGCAACCGCTGCATGAATCTAGATCGACTTCGAAAGCGTATTGTTCGCCGGCCTCAGGCGGACCGTGGGGGATTAGCTCTTTATAGTGAGATCGCAGAGCTGGTTCGGTTTCGCTTTCGTGGCGCTGGGCAAACTTTTCGACGGCAGATAGTGATTGCTGCTGGTCGAGCATCGTTTGAATCAAGCCTGACCGACGCGCCGGTCTGGAATTTAACACCGGCAGGCTCGACGAAATTTGCGTCGACGCGGTGGAATCCCCGTTTGTCGGTTGATGTTGCATGTTTGATGGTGGTGGTAGGCGTTCGCCAGATCTGATTGGGTAGCAAACGAGATACCAAACGCAGTCGATGGGATTCATGTTTAAGGATCGCATCGGAAACAGTCGCTGTAGTGGAAAGATCAGTGCCAGTTAGGTCGCTTTGTGGCCAGAAGGATGCAGTTGGCGTTGTTTTCTCAATATTTGTTTGCTCGCACCGTGATTTGTTTTGTCGCTAAAAAAACGTGCAGCTGCCGTTCATTTAAGTGGCAACCCTTGAGTCGTTGAAAAAATCAAATGAATACACGGTTCGCCACTAAGCAGGCTTTAGTGGTGAAAATCGGTGTCAGTCAAAGACAGTTCACTTTGTTTGGAAAGTAACTTCTTTGCGCGCGATCTTCCCCGGAGAGTGCAAACAGTGGCGGTGATCTTGCAATCAAAAAGTAAAACCGTTTCCAAATTCGCTTCGACCGATGACGGGCGTCAAAAAATTGCTGGCAGCTACTGGCATGCTGTTTGCGTTGGTTGATCGAGTTCCCATTGACCGAACTCATTTTCCGCTTTCACCAAAGAGCGGCTCCAAACCATCATTTAGAACGGAGCTCTAATGCATTTTCGTCTTAAGTCTTTCCTATCGCTAACTCTACTTTTTGTTGTTGCTGGGTTCAGTCAAGCTCAAGAAAAACAGTTACTGGATCTTGAAAAAGATTCGCTGAAGTTCGGGTTCATCAAGCTCACAGATTGTGCTCCGATCGTCATTGCTAAAGAAAAAGGTCTCTTCGAAGCGGAGGGACTTCAGGTCGAAGTCATCGCCCAACCCAACTGGAAAACGCTGCTCGACAACGTCATTACGGGGGAGCTGGATGGAGCCCATATGCTTTCGGGGCAGCCAATTGCCGCCACGATCGGTTTCGGAACCAAAGCGCACATCGTTACCGCGTTTACCATGGATCTAAACGGGAACGGGATTACGGTTTCCAACGCGATCTGGGAGCAGATGCAGGAAAACGATGCGTCGCTGCAAACCGATACGCCCAAGCATCCGATCTCTGCGGCGTCGCTAAAGCCGATTGTTGACGAGAAAATCGATGCGGGCGAAAAGTTGCAAATGGGCATGGTTTTCCCAGTCAGCACGCACAATTACGAGATTCGCTACTGGTTGGCGGCGTCGGGAATTCATCCTGGCATGTATACAAAGTCTGATCTTGGTGGACGAACCGATGCTGAAGTTGAACTTTCAGTAACTCCGCCACCTGTTATGCCGCAAACGCTCGAAGCCGGCAACATTCAAGGCTACTGTGTTGGCGAACCTTGGAACCAGCAGGCGGTCGCCAAAGGTATTGGCGTTCCGGTCACAACCAACTACGACATTTGGAAAAACAACCCAGAGAAAGTTTTTGGCGTCACCAAGGCATGGTCGGATGAGAATCCAAACACACATCTGGCCGTCATCAAAGCTCTGATTCTGGCCGGTAAATGGTTGGATGAAACCGATGCAAGCGGAAAGCTGGTCAACCGCGAAGAGGCTGCCAGAATTCTTTCTCGAACCGACTATGTCGGGGCGGACTATGACGTGATCAAGAACTCGATGACTGGATTTTTCTTTTTCCAAAAATCAGACAAGCGGTCGATGCCGGACTTCAACGTATTCTTCAAGCATCAATGTACTTATCCATGGTATAGCGATGGAGTTTGGTTCCTCACGCAAATGCGTCGCTGGGGACAGATCACTGAACCCAAGTCGGCTCAGTGGTACGACGAAACCGCCAAAAAAGTTTATCAGCCAGCGATCTACAAGAAGGCCGCAAAGATTCTAGTTGCCGAAGGGCTGTTAGATGAAAAAGACGTTCCGTGGGAAACCGACGGTTACAAACCGGCAACAAGCGATTTTATTGATGGCATCACCTATGACGGAAAGAAGCCACTGGAATATCTCAAAGCCCACAAAATTGGCAATAAAGATTAGTTGGAACAGTAGCGATCCGGCGTTCGCGTCGGGTCGCTCCTTTTTTGCTACACACACCATCATTGAACTGGAAATAGAATGCTACGCCCGAAACCGGAGGCGACACCTCGTAAGGGGACTCCGATCAAGTACCGAATCGTTAAAGCGATTGATGTCGCTGGATTGAATTTTCTCACCCCCGTTGTGCGGCTTTGTTTCCGCGAGGAGCCGCAAAAGCAGCTCAAACAAATCGGCCAATTTATCGTGATTCCGGCAGTCGGAGTGATTCTTGCGATTTTCGCATGGGATCTGTTCGCCGACAAAGTCGTGACTAAATCAGGGAAGCTTCCTGATCCGACTGAAACCTATCATGCTGCATCAACCAACTGGACGTTCCATCATCGAGAAAATGAGAAACTGAAAAGCTTCTCGCTGGAGGGAGATCGTCGCGAAAAGAAGCTCGCCAGTGTCGAAAAGCGGCTGGAAGAGCTGGTTGATATCGAAAAAACTGTCAACGAAAAAGTCGCTCGGGTCGAGGCCGAGGCTGCGGAGCGGTCGAAACTGGGGGTCGCTGATTTGGAAACTGCGTACGCCAAACTGAAATCCGGGAACGCGAAATCCAAAACCCAACGTGAAACTGAACTCAAGGAAACAGCTGAATCGCTGCAGGGCGCCGACCGGGACGCAAGAGATGCGTACGTGATCAGCGTTCGGACCCACCGCGACCGCCTCGAAGCGGAAAAGCTCGAATTGCGGGAGCTAAAAAGCGAACTGGATTTGGCGAAGAACAAGAAGGATCCTGAGATCGCCGCAGTGCAGAGAGAGCAAACGCTGATTGCTGAGGAACGTCAGTTTTTAGGCAAGCTTAAAGATCAACTCACGAGTGCAAATCGCTCCATTAAAATTGGCGCCGCTGAAGAGAAACTGCTCAAACTCAAGGAAGATTTCTACGCGGCGGATGCAGGAGCGTTGTTTGCCTCGGCCAACAAAATTGTGCAGTCCGAAAGTCGTATTGAAAAGCTTGCGGAGTCATCTTATTCACCTTCCAAGACACTGCCCTATCAAGTTCAACGCAGCGTCCTTTGCGTGTTCACTGGATTTTTGTTGGGCGCTAGCATTGCGATTCCTATCGGTGTGATGTGTGGATTGTCAAAAACCTTCATGGCAGCAGTGACTCCTTTTATTGCTACTTTCAAACCGGTTTCGCCGATCGTGTGGTTGCCAATTTGCATGATCCTGTGCGCTTGGTTGATCCCGGATGCCGATAAGCACTGGTTCCCGGAATTTTTCAGCAGCCTGCCTTTGATTGGAAGGTTTGAAATCGGACGTCCCGCGTTCATTGCTTCGGCTTCCACGGTAGCGTTGTGTTCATTGTGGGCAACGCTGACCAATACGGCGCTGGGGGTTGCTTCGGTCGATAAAGACCATATGAATGTGGCTCGCGTGCTGCGATTGGGATTCAAAGATCGCTTGTTCAAAATTGTGCTGCCCTCTGCCCTGCCCCTCGTTTTTGCCGGCTTGCGAATTTCGCTTGGAATTGGCTGGATGGTTTTGATCGCCGCAGAGTTGCTCAGTTCATCCGAAGGCATCGGAAAGTACGTGTGGGACCAGTACAGCAACGGTAGCTCTCAGTCGTTCGCCAACATGGTGTTCGTCGTGTTTGTGGTCGGTGCCATCGGCCTGATTCTGGATCGAATGATGGTCGTGCTTCAACGCTTGGTCAGCTTCGACGGTGCTCCGACAGCAATCTAAAGATTCATGCTTCTTGCGTTAACCACTTTTTTGGAGTCAGGACTAACATGGCTTTTTTGGAATTTGACAACGTTAGCTTTGGGTTTGGCCCGATTTCTAATCGCTATGAAGTGTTAGAAAACGCGAACCTGAAAGTTCAAGAAAACGAATTCGTCGCCATCATTGGCTTTTCTGGGTCTGGAAAAAGCACATTGATTTCATTGTTGGCAGGGTTGGAGCAACCCGATTCCGGTGAAGTTCGACTGGGAGGCAAGCCGATCACGGCGCCCGGACCGGACAAAGGAATCATGTTTCAAAACTACTCGCTGCTGCCATGGCTGAGTGTCGTGGGCAACGTTGAGTTGGCGGTGAAGCAGGTGTTTCCCTCGATGAACAACAATGATCGCAGGGGTTACGTGCAACACTACATCGACATGGTCTCCTTGACCGGATCGGAGTACAAAAAGCCGCAAGAGCTTTCCGGGGGTATGCGTCAGCGTTTGTCATTGGCACGAACCTTGGCGATGAAGCCGGAAGTGCTGTTGCTGGATGAACCGCTTTCGGCGCTCGACGCGCTGACACGCGCCGTTTTGCAAGACGAGATCATTCGTATCTGGGAAGAGGATCGTCGAACCGTGGTGATGATCACGAACGATGTTGATGAAGCCGTATTGATGGCCGATCGCATTGTGCCTCTGACTCCTGGCCCGTCGGCGTGTTTGGGGCAGGACTTCAAAGTCACGTTGGATCGACCGCGAGATCGGGCGACCTTGAATTTTAATCCCGAATTTAAAACGCTTCGTAACGAAGTGACTCGATACATGCTGCAGATCAACGAGGAAGCCAAAGCCCTTGCACCGGCTACCGACTTGTCACTACCGAATCTCGAACCGCAGCTGCCAGGTAAAGCGCCCGCGGCGATGGTTTGAGAATCTAGCGGAGAGTCCGCGACAGAGACGGAACCCGTTGGCTCTGTTTTTTGAATTGAAAAAAAACCACCTTTGAAGCGTAAAAGTCATGCCCAAAGCCGATCGATTCGTTGAAATTTTCAACTTAGTCAAAGCCTATCCTAATCCCTACGGGGAACCTGTTCGAGTTGTCGATGGTTTCGAACTGCGGATGAGCGAAGGTGAGGTCGTTAGCATCATCGGTCATTCCGGGTGCGGAAAAAGTACGGTGCTGACGATGGTGGCGGGCTTAAACGAGATTACACACGGTAGCATTGCTGTCGATAGTCGCGAGATCGATGGACCGGGCCCCGATCGCGCGGTTGTGTTTCAGTCTCCCTGCTTACTGCCGTGGATGACAGCGTTCAAGAACGTCATGTTGGGTGTAGAAAAAGTTTACCCGCATGGGAGCGAGCAGCAGCGAAAGGAAATCTGTGAGTACTATTTGTCGGCGGTCGGGCTGGCGGACTCCATGGACAAATTTCCACGAGAAATGTCCGGTGGAATGCAACAGCGAGTTGGAATTGCTCGCGCCATTGCTTTGAAGCCCAAGGTTTTGTTGCTGGACGAGCCCTTTGGTCGGCTGGATTCGTTGACGCGAATGGACTTGCAGGACGTGGTGCTGGGTATTTTGAATAAAGAAAAAATCACTACGATGGTCATCACACACGACGTCGATGAAGCAATCTATATGTCAGATCGGGTTTGCATGATGACCAGCGGCCCCAACGCAAAAGTCGGAAAGCTGATGGAGCTTCCGTTTGGAAGGCCACGGATTCGCAGCGAAGTCCTCGACCATCCCGAGTACTACAACTTGCGTGGTGATCTGGTTCGGTTTCTCGAAGAAGAAAGCCACGATGATCCGAAGTCGGACGAAAAAGCTAAGCAGGCCGAAACCGTGCAGGTTTGATCGCTGTTACTTGGTCTTAGTGGCGGAGTCGAGCCGGATTCGCGCTAGAACTGGCAGATGATCGGATAGATCGCTCTGGATCACACGATGCTCGATGAGCTCAGAATTCTGTGTGGTGAAAATCCAGTCGATGGCGATTCGTGGCTCGTCCGACGGATAGGTGAAGTCGTTGTCTGTTCCTTCGAGCGTTGGGCCGTTCAGCAGTTCCGACCGATTCAACAAGTCAATTGTGTTTCCCAATCCCTCTACAGAGCGTGTTCCTGACATTCCCGTTGGTGTGGAGTTGAAGTCGCCACCGACCACGGTGGGGGCTTTGTTTTGGGAAACGGCTTCGATAATGTTGTTGGCCGATTCAAATCGGGCTTCCTCGCTGCGATGTTCAAGGTGGACAGGCACGACGTTGATGGTTTGGTCATTGGGCAATTTGACCGAGAACATCGCGCCTCTTTTTTTGCCCACCAAATAGGGTTCCCACCATCGCACGGGGGGATAGTCGATCACGGTGGAACTTGAGATCGGAAATCGGCTGAGGATGGCGTTGCCAAATTTCCAACTTCCATAGATGAATCGGAAATCAAGATTCCGTTGTTCGCCGCGGAAGGGATAACCGGCCGCTGCCGCGATGGCCTGTGCCTGATTCTGATGTCCGCTCCACGTGCTGCTGAAATCAACTTCGTTGAGGATGATGATGTCGGCATCGGTTTGCTGAAGGAACTCTGCGATCCGTTGGATTCTTTCTCTCTTCTGCTGGCCGCCTTCCTCAAGGTTCGAATCAACAGGCCCCCTGCCGTGGGCAATATTGAAAATCACAACCGATAAGGAATCGGGATCGAAGTTCGAGGCCCTTGGAGTGGTGTCTGAATCCGAATAGATGCGGCAGATTCGCGAGCTGGCGGCCAAACGGCTGTAGAGATAGGGTCCCAATCCGATGAACAACAATCCGGCCACCGAAAGCAGCAGGTAGCGGCGCCAGAGTCGTGGTTTTTTTACGATGACATCGCGGTCAGTGGGTTTGGTTTCCATCGTGGGGGCACCGGG
>CAZDZX010000204.1:0-8066 GCA_964510005.1 uncultured Pirellulaceae bacterium | reverse complement strand
TAGTGGGGGTGACAGGAATTGAACCTGCACGTCCGTAAGGACACTAGATCCTAAATCTAGCGCGTCTGCCAGTTCCGCCACACCCCCGTGTTTGATGTGCTCGATGGCTCCGTATTCAAGACGGAATCTTAGCCAAAGGGTTCGCACTCGAAAAGAGATGAATCGGACCTCTTCGCAAAAAGGCCCGTTCAGCCACAAACCCGCACCCTCAGATGTGCTTTCATCCATCCAATCCGCGTCCAGCCACGAAAAAACCCGGCCCTCGGGATGTCCGTGAGGCCGGGTTTTGATGAAATTTCGCTGGTCTGGCAGGCTTAGAAACCGTTGCCGTCCAAGAATTCAGGTCGCTCAACTTCGTCGATACTGCAGAAAACTTTCAGCACATCCAGCGACACTTCTTCGCTGACAAACCGAATCGCGCCGTCCAACAGCGCAAATTCCGCTCCACCGGGATGGTTGCTGCCAAAGGCCAAGTTGTTCAACTGCCCCTCGTTTGAGTTGATCTGAAAAGTAACCGATTTGGTGCTGTAGATTTCTTCGGGCCGCTGATTGCTGCCGCGCTGAGCACCGAAGGCCCAACCGCCCCACTGAATCGTTCGACGTGTTGGATCCGAAATGTCGCCGAACTCTTCCCCAGAAATTTCCCCAAAGCCAAACGTGAAAGACGTTCCGTCGCGGATTTCCTTGAGCGTACGCTGGACATACTGCCCGTTCGCTTTAGGAGAGAAGACACCCTGGAGACCAATCGGCCCCACGGAGCTGGAGGTGGCCGAATTCAATTCATCGTATTGGTACATCTCCGGGCCGTCGGACGCTTCGGCTTCTCCAGTCGGACCCGAGATCCCATAGTAGTGCGTCGTAAACATTCCTTGATCGGGCACATTCGCATTGCGGTGGCTGGGGACAGCCGCCGGACAGATAAAGGTTTCAACCGGAACGTCGCTCATGTCCCTCAACAGATCTTCGTAAGTCATCCCGTCTTGAGGGCCAGCTTTCTCGAGCTCAAACAGAAACTCCTGCTTAACCAAGGCCAGCAGTGGGACCATGACGCCACCTCCCAAGCCGTTGTCTCCTGCAGGGAACTTCAACTGAGCGGTCTCAAAGTTAAGCGTGGCAACAATGATCTGTCGCATGTTGGCTTGGCAAGCACTGGAGCGGGCAGCCTGGCGCGCCGCTTGGAGTGCTGGAAAAAGTAGGCCAACGAGAATGCCAATGATGGCGATAACAACCAGCAATTCGACCAGAGTAAAGGCACCGCGGCGACGCTGATTGGTGGGAAACGGTTTCATAGGATTGCATCCTGATTGGGGAATAGTCGCCAATGATAACGACGCTCCCAAAGTACCCCCATCGCGCGAAGGTTTCATTCACGATTCGTTAAGGTTTCATGAACTGATTGTGAACCAGCCTTAATATTTTCTTATTTTTTTCTTAATCAAACGAACAAACTATTTTCACAAAGCCTGCCTACACTTCTGCCAAATTACTTTTCAGGCCGAACCAAGGCCACACACAACCGTAAAGGAATTCATTCAATGTCTCCTAATCGTCAGCGTGGTTTCACGCTAATTGAGTTGCTGATTGTCATCATGATCATCGGCATCCTCATTGGTATTGCGTTCCCGGCCTTCGTCGCGGTTCGCAACTCTGCTCAATCAACGCAGTGTAAATCCAACTTGCGTCAATTCGCAATTTGCTTGCTGAACCGCTCCGCTCAGAATCCAAACGGCTCTTTCTGTACTGGTGCATTCGATTTCCGTCGTGACGGTGCCTACGATCAATTTGGTTGGGTTGCTGACTGTGCCGGCCAAGATGTTTTGGCGGGTCAACTGCTTTGTCCGACAAGTATCTGTGTGGGTTCTGAAAAATTGCTGCCAGGAAGTTCAGGTTCTGAAGGCGCTGGCGGTGGCCTTGGTGCCACTTCAACGGGCTCTGATTTCCGCAGCGATCGTCAGCCTCCTTCGCGGGTAGGAACTGTTTTCCGTGACAACGCCACCGTGGGCGATGTTGTCGGCGCGGGTTTCAATACGAACTACGCCACCAGTTGGCACTTGGTTCGCTCTCAATTGGTTTTGGCCAACAATTCGATTATCGGTGACCCCAAGCAATGGTGGGACAACAACAACTCAACTCAGGTCACACTGGGTCCTCTGACTCTGCAACAGCTGGATTCTGGCGATGTTCCTGCGACTGCCATTCCGATGATTGGCTGTGGTACACAAGGTGACGTTGCGGCCGGTGCAGCATCCGGTGACGGCCTGCTGCCAGGAACCATTGATCCTAACTTGCGTCTGATCCAAGGCGCTCCCGTGGCGGAGAGCTTCAACGACGGACCTTCGATTTCTGATGGAGCGGCTGCCGTTCGTCAGATCGACGCAGGTCTGCCAACCAACGTTCCAGGTGCAACCTCAAACCAGTTCTTGGCCTGGCAAGGTCAAAACTACGCGAGTGTCGGTGAAGCTTCGATTCCTAACCAAGTTTTGCAAGACACACGTGACTGGTTCGCATGGCACAACAACTCTCTGAATGTTGTCATGGCTGACGGAAGCGTTCAGAGCTTTGATGACGTCAACAAAGACGGCTTCATCAACCCCGGTTTCGCGGTTGGATCCGGTGCGACTTTTGAAACGACTGGCTACACGAGTAGTGAAATCGAAGTCAATCCGTTCCAGATATTCCCCGGTGTTCTGCTTAACGGTTCTTTCAGAACGAAGAGGTTCGAGCAGTAAATCACTGCCAGAATGCTAAAAATTCGAGCCCAGCCCAAGGTCAGACCCTTGGCTGGGCTTTTTTATGCGCGTTCCGGAAATTCACGCTTTGAATTCTGCATCAAACGCATAAAATCCCCGTTTTCCTCAGCTCTCAACCTTTTCCAACCTCTTAAGAAAACCATGCGAAAACCACTCATTGCCGGCAACTGGAAAATGAACCTTGACCGCGAGACAGCGGTTTCTCTCGCCAGAGGTGTTGGAGCGGCCGTCGGTGACGGCCAAGTCGATGTGCTGATCTGCCCAACCTTTGTTCACCTCGATCCGGTCGCGACTGCCATCAAGGGTTCCGATGTGTCGATGGGTTCCCAAGACGTGTATTTCGAGGCCAATGGTGCTTTTACCGGCGAGACCAGCACTGAGATGCTGACCGATATTGGTTGCCAGTTTGTCATTTTGGGCCACAGCGAGCGCCGCAATGTGATCGGGGAAACCGATTCTTTGATCTCCAAAAAGGTCCATGCGACCCTTGCCGCGGGGCTGACTCCCGTATTGTGTGTGGGTGAATTGCTGGAGCAACGAGAAGCTGGCAAAACGCTGGAAGTGGTCAAAAGTCAGATTGAGGGCTCTTTAGAGGGCATTTCTGCCGAACAAATGGCCAAAATTGTGATCGCTTATGAGCCCGTATGGGCTATCGGCACCGGAAAAACAGCCACTCCCGAGCAAGCTCAAGAAGTCCACGCTGATCTTCGCAAATTATTGGCAGATCGATATAATCAGGAGCTTGCCGATACTGTACGGTTACTCTACGGTGGCAGCGTCAAGCCTCAGAATGCTTCTGATTTGATGGCCTGCCCGGACATCGATGGTGCCCTCGTGGGAGGTGCATCCATGAAAGCCGACAGTTTTGCAGCGATCATCGAAGCTGCCGCAAGTGCGTGATCGCGTGATCGAAACTCTCAAC
Organism: uncultured Pirellulaceae bacterium; assembly: GCA_964510005.1. Classification (GTDB taxonomy): domain Bacteria; phylum Planctomycetota; class Planctomycetia; order Pirellulales; family Pirellulaceae; genus Mariniblastus. Next base: position 4,394 of record CAZDZX010000204.1, on the reverse strand, counting down.
AACTAACCGCAGGCCTGCCTGCACAAACCCATTGGATCCAATGTCGTTTCCATTTAACGAACCCGATTTTCTCATCAGTCTTCCCCTCCTCGGATTCACACTGGGTGATGCCGCGCTGGGGCTACTGAAATGGTTGCTATTCCTAAGCTCCGCTTGGCTGATTCTGCTGATCCTGATCCAACGCGGTAAAGGCGGCGGTCTCTCGGCAGCCCTTGGTGGCGGTGGCGGAGACAGTGCCTTTGGTGCAAAAGCCGGTGACGCTTTTACGAAAATCACGATCTTCAGCGCCTTGGCTTGGATTGGATTGTGCATGATCACCATCGCTCGCTTCAACCCTCCAGAAAAAGACACCAATCGTTTCGCGCAGGATGATCCCTACGCCGACGTTGAAGAGGAAGAAACATCTTCCACGTCTTCATCGCCCAGCATTGGAGTGCCTTCGACTGGCGGAGTTAACTCCGAAACAACAGGCGATGCTGCTGGCGGCGCGTCTTCTGAATCCGAAGGTAGCGGTCTAGAGCCTGCGGGCGATAGCTTGGCACCCGCTGGCGGTCTTGAACCTGCCGGTGACAGCTTGGCTCCTGCCGGCGAAGGACAGGAAGCCAGTGGTTTGGAACCTGCGGGAACCATGGAACCTGCCACAGAACCCAGCCTTGAAATTGCGGATCCGGAAATCGGTGACACCCTCGAGCCCGCAGCGGAACCTGAACTTCTGCCTACCGAAAACGACAAGTAACTAACTATTTAATCGATCACTTTTCATCGCGCAGTTGCGCAGCCCGCAATCGCGCAACCCGCAGAGGGTGTGAAATTTTGGAACGGCCGCCTGAATGCAAGGCCGAAGAGTAAGAAGGGATTTACTGCCTAGAAATCCCGTCACTTGCGCTTCGGGCTTGTATTGTTTTTGGTGGCCCTTGATCTGAAAAATCACACTCTCTCGATGAATACGTCGGCAAGGAGTTTCCTGTGCAATTGAGTATGACCGGCCATGGTCAAGCCCGCCATCACGACGATAAAAATGAAGTCTCGGTCGAGATTCGCACGGTCAATAGTCGTCACCTAAAACTGAACGTCTACAGCGACCTCGACGTCGACACCCAAGCGAAACTTGAGTCGTTGGTACGTGACCAAATTCATCGTGGAACCGCCACCGTTCGCGTCAACGTGAATTCGTTGACCGCGGGAACGTTTGAGCTAAACGAACCCGTGATTCGCGGATACTGGACTCGGCTTTCCGAAATCGCAGGCCAAGGCCAACCGGTAAACATCGAAGCCCTATTATCACTGCCGGGTGTCGTTTCCGAAAAAACAGTCCGTGACCCCGAAGCCATTTGGCCGGACGTAAAAGCGACCACCCTCAAAGCCATCGAGAACCTGCAAGCGATGCGGCAGCGCGAGGGATCCGACATGCAGCAGGACATGCTCAACAATATCGACGCGATCGAAAAGAGACTCGAAGGGGTTCGCAAACTGGCTCCCGTCGTCGCCCAAAATTATTCCAAGCGCTTGACCGACCGGATCAATGGGCTGTTGGAGAAGTACGACATTTCGGTGGAAGCCTCCGACGTGGTTCGTGAAGTCGGAATTTTTGCGGAACGTGTCGACACCTCGGAAGAGACGGTGCGACTGGGAACCCACTTGAACCATTTTCGCGAAACGATCTCCAAGACGGCTCAGGCTGGCCGCAAATTGGATTTTCTGGTTCAGGAAATTCTACGCGAGACCAACACCATCGGCTCGAAAGCTAACAACAGTGAAATTGCCGCCGAAGTCGTTGAGATCAAAACAGCGATCGAGCGCATTCGCGAGATGGTCCAGAACATCGAGTAGTCCCGCCATGAACTCAGATTCGGAAACAAAAAAAACCTCCCGCGGCCGACTGGTGATCTTTTCCGGGCCGTCGGGCGTTGGGAAAACAACCATCCTGAAACGGCTGTTTGATCAGTGCACACTCCCAATTCAAGAGAGCGTTTCGGCCACCACTCGCCAGCGCCGCCCCGGAGAAACCCAAGGCGTCAGCTACCACTATTTGACTCAAGAGGAGTTCCAGCAGCGGATCGAGGACGACGAGTTTCTGGAATACACCGAAGTTTTCAGCCGCGGAGACCTTTACGGGACCCTGAAAACCCCTGTCAAAGAGGCTTTAGAGGCCGGACAGTGGATAATCCTTGAGATCGACGTGGTTGGAGCCTTAAAGGTCCTTAAAATTCATCCGGATGCAATTACAATTTTCGTCCACCCTGGCAGTATCGAGGAACTTGAGCGACGGCTGCGTGGTCGAGCGACCGAATCGGAGCAAGCCCTCACACGGCGACTGGAAGTCGCTGGCGGAGAGCTGGAAGCGTCCGCCCACTACGAGCACATCGTCAACAACGATTCCGTCGAGCAAACTGTTACTGAGATCTGCCAGATCCTGATGGCCAACGCCAATTTATAGAACCCGAGAATATCTAGTCCATGTACGATGAACTCAAAGAAGAAGAGATCGTCCGCAAAGTCGGCGGTCGTTTCAAACTTTCTACCCTGATCCAGAAACGTCTGGTCCAGTTGAACCAAGGGGCGCGCCCACTGGTTGAAGACAACGGCCTGGACAAAATGTCGATCGTCCTTCAGGAAATTTTGCACGACAAAATCTTCTTGGACAAAGACAGTAATGTGAGCGCGTCTCCGGACTTTGACGCGCCTCCAGAACTGGACCTTGACAGTATGTAGCCCAACAATGACTGGGCTGGCTGGCCCGTTATTTTTAAACGCACGATCCGCCGTTCGGTTTTTTGACCCGACGGCGTTTTCTCTGCCCTGTGGCTTGATGTCCAGCAGTTTTTCACGCAGTTGGTTTTTGTCCGACGGCGTTGTTCTTGCAGTCGGTTTTTTACCCGACCCGTTTTTAGAGTGGTGAGTTTCATGGCAGAGATCGATGTGCTGCTGGCGGTAACCGGAGGGATCGCATCCTTCAAATCGGCAGCCCTAACCAGCCAACTGGTGCAGTCGGACCAAGCCGTCCATGTCGTGATGACCAAGGCCGCCGAAAAATTCATCGGCGCCACCACATTTGCCGCGCTGACGGGACGCCCCGTTTCGACAGATCTGTTTGACCCATCGATGCCCTTGGGCGCCCATATCGAATTGGCCAGAAACTCGCGCGTCCTATGCGTCGCCCCGGCTACCGCTAACTTTTTGTTTGCCGCCGCTCACGGTCAATCCAACGATTTGTTGTCAACACTTTATCTGTGCTTCGACGGTCCCGTCGTGGTGGCACCGGCGATGAATGTCGAAATGTGGAATCAACCCTCTGTGCAAAGAAACGTGCAACAACTCAAAGACGATGGCGTACACTTTGTGGAACCCCTCGAAGGCTGGTTAAGCTGTCGACAGCAAGGTAAAGGCCGCATGGCGGATCCGGAAACCATTGCCGTCGTCATCAAGGAGCACCTCGCTTGAGCGGTCGCATTCTGATTACATCCGGCCCCACCCGCGAGCATCTGGATCCGGTTCGCTATTTGAGCAATGCATCCAGCGGGCAGATGGGTCGCTGTCTGGCCGCCGCCGCAATTGACAGCGGTTACGAAGTCATTGTCGTCTCTGGGCCTGTCGATGTGGATTACCCAGCGCAGGCGACCGTGATCTCGGTCGAAACGACTCAGCAAATGCTGGACGCGGTCGTCGAACAATGGGATCAATGCGTGGGCATCATCGCGGCGGCAGCGCCCTGCGATTTTCGACCCGCGTCACCCTCTGACAGCAAGATTAAACGTAACGGCGACGAGCCACTTTCCATCTCGCTGGTTGCCAATCCCGACATTTTGAAAACGGTTGGCGACAGTAAGCAATCCCATCAATGGTCGATCGGATTTGCTTTGGAGACGGAAAACGGCATTGAAAATGCGGTCGCCAAACTGAAACGGAAGAACTGCGATCTGATTGTTCTGAATTCGCCCACGGCAATCAACGCGGCTTCCAGCGAGGTCAAAATCATTGGCTCCGACGGTGCAGTCGTCTTGGAAGCAAACGGATCCAAGACCGAAATTGCGGCCTCCATTCTCAAACTGATGTGTTCGTAGTACCGGGCTTTAGCCGGGACGGCTCAAACGAGATTTAGACTTTGCTGTTTTTTTGAGCGACGAAGCGCCAGCGGTTCGCTGGATCTCGGCTAATTCTAGCCCGGAGGGCGACATTGGCGTAGGAAAGCGTTTCCTAAAGCCCAGCGGGCGACACAACGAGGGCTTTGATGCGAGCGATCCGGAATTGCGAACCCCATTCTTCTGTCCTTTTGTGTCGGCCGCTGAGGCTGTGATTTTTTGTCGAGTCGGGCGATTCTCAGCGTAGCTGATGTCGCTAGACTTCAGAATTCGTTGGAACACGATCTGCCCAAAACGATAGATTTCTGAACTGTT
>CAZDZX010000203.1:0-8066 GCA_964510005.1 uncultured Pirellulaceae bacterium | reverse complement strand
CCCTCGTTGTGTCGCCCGCTGGGCTTTAGGGAACGCTTTCCCGAAACCGTTGGCTGACGCCAACGGCAATGAATGTGCCGCCCTCCGGGCTAAAATTAGGCGAGATCCAACGCTGGTGCTTCGTCGCTCAAAAAAAACAGCAAAGTTTAAACCTCGTTTGAGCAGTATTGGCCTAAAGGCGTACTACGAGCCTTTCTACTTTTTCGCTTCGACGATTTCACCGAAGAAGGTTGCCTTCTGCAGATGCAAGATCCCCTCGCCCTTGAGCCATAGCTTGGCGTACTTGATTGGCTTGGGAGAGTCGATGTCGAACTGCCAATCTGGAAACGCGTCGGGCGCTGTCCAAACTTCTTTCCAGTTCTCGCCGTCTTCGCTAACCGACAAGGTCAATCCACGGGCTCGGTGCTGAATGGTTGCGTCGCCACAGTTGGCGATCTGCACTGAACGCACGATCGCCGGTTCGTTGAAACGAATAAGGATGTTCGGCTCTTTGGTTTTCGATTCTTCCTGCGTGTGGACCGCGATACCGGTCCGAACCCCGCCCTGTGGGCTGAGAAAATGCTGGGCCTCACGATTGGAAGCACGCGGGAAATCCGAGGGAATCAGCACATGGGATTGGCGAGAAACTTCCACGTTCCCGTTGAGCTTTTTCAGCTCGACGTCAGAACTGGGATGAGTGGCCACCCAGTCGCCCATCATAAACGCCAACAAATTCACGAACTCGGTGGGTGAAATCGTTTCCGCCAAACCTTCCGGCATGCTGCTGGCTTTCATATTGTTCTGATCTTCGATGTCGTCCTTGAGAATCTCTTTCGTTTTACCGTCCTTGATCCCCAACACGATTTTCTCATCGGTCTCTTCGAGAATAAAACCACTGGTCGAAATCCCGTCAGAATCAAGCACCACGATCGTCTCGTAGCCCTTGGAAATTTCCTCGTTGGGCCAAATGATGGACCGAATGATTTGCTCCTTCGTCATCCGATCGCCAACATGAGTTAGCTCTGGACCAAACTGGACGCCTCGGTTTTCATAGCGATGACAGTTCATACAAACTCGCCGAAAAATCCGGTTGCCCTTTGAGGCCTTGCCTTTGGGAGAAGCGACGACTTCCATCACGGCGCCGTTTTTTTCCGCCAGAGTTGATTCGGCATCGGCAAGGATCTTCATCGGTTTGACGACTCGGTCACCGGCACCGCGAGCTTTCTTATAGATGCTCAGATAGTCCTGAACTTCGGCAGGCTGGGCCGCCAACATCGACTCCCCTTGCTCCGTATCGAGCACGCCTTCGAAAGAACGGATGGCGTGTTCCAACGTATAGTCGATCCACTTATCGGTGTCTTTCGAAATCGCTTTAAAGGCCAGCGTGGCATGCTCCAATGTCGGATCAAGGCTGGCAGCGCGAATCGTTTCCAGCCGCACTCGACCGTTTGCATCCACAATGCCCTTTTCCAACAGCGCCGTTGCATCTGCAAGGAAATCCATCTCGTTGCCGACCACATGCATCGCAGATGCACGCTGCTTGAAGTTCCCTTTCTCCAGAATTTTTTCGATCAGCGACGTATCAACGCCGTGAAAATTCTCTTGAATCCACAGCCCCTCCAACCAGACTTCCGGTTCATCGCTGGCAGCAACCCATTTCGTGACCGCATCAAGGACTTGCTGTGGTTCCCGGCCTGCCAATTCGCGGCGAGCACGGTAGCGTGTGCGGGGCTCAAAGGCCACCAACTGCTGCAACAGATCGTCGATGGATTTACCGTGTTGCAAAACGGGTTTCAACAGAGGCGTGTCGCTGTGAACCAAGCGGTAGATGCGGCCATGCTGGTGATCGCGATTGGGGTCCCGTTGGGAATACTGCATGTGCCCAATCAAGGCATTGCACCAGTCTCCGAACCAGAGCGCGCCATCGGGTCCAATTTTCGGATCGACGGGTCGGAAGAAACTGTCCGATGAATCGATGAGGTCCTCGATTCGCTTTCCGGTCAGCCCGGTGACCCCTTCGTCGTTTTTGACGACTTCGAATGCAGGAAAGCCATGCATGTTGATCACGCAAGAATAGACCAGTTTGTCGTGCCACTTCGCAGGAAACTGGCGGGTCTCTAAAAATTCGTTGCCGCAGGAGGGCCGCATCCCTTCGTTATTGAAGATAGGATCGAGCCCCGATCGGATTTCGGTTTGGCCTCCCGAAAAGGGACTGGTCCAGAACTGGTTCGAACCCGTGCCGTCCCCCACGACGCCGTGACCGTCTTTGTCCCAAACGAGGCACCACGGATTGGCGTTGCCTGGGGTCAGAAAGTGTTCGATCTTCATCGACTCAAGGTCCCAGACATAGGCACCGGATCTACCCAAACGGCGCACCGGACCCCACGGCGTTTCGATCGTCGTGGTCAGCGAGATCCCTTCGAGCATGTGCAAGCGACCGCCCGGCGAGTACTCCCACGCTCCCATGGCGTGGTGTGTATCGTCGGTTCCGATCCCGTCGATCAGATGCGTGACTTCGTCGGCTTTGTCGTCGCCATCGGTGTCCCTGAGAAACAAGATACGAGGTTCGTCGATGACCAGCACGCCGTCCTTGTGCAGTTCGAAACCGGTGGGACAGATCAATTTGTCGTAGAACTTTGTGCTTTTGTCGGCTTTGCCATCGCCGTCGGTGTCTTCAAGAATCAACAGGCTGTCGCTGGGTCGACTGGAATTAGGAAGCCACTGGGGATAGTTGATCATGCAAGAAACCCACAAGCGGCCCTTGCTGTCAAAAGCAATCTGAGTCGGGTTGGCCAGTTCGGGAAACTCTCGCTCCGAGGCAAACATTTCGACTTTGAAGCCCTTGGGCACCTTCATCTTTTCGATGGACTGTTCGGGAGTCGGATATTCGAGAGTTTTCGGTTCTCGATTTTCGCCAAACCGACCGGCCTTGCCCCACAGCGTTTCCGGAATGAAGACCTCGCCGGTTTTGGAATCATCGGGCTGGGCGGGAACTTCTTTGCCCATCACGATGTCGTTGATGTATTGGTCACGGACGCCAACCATCGAACGAATTTTGCGGAACTCGCCGGGGAAGGTTTTAGTATCCCATGTCCGCCGACCACCGTAGACGTACCAGCCGTTGAGCATACGGTAGTCCTGCAAATGCAACCAAGATTTATCGTTGACGGCCGTGCGGACGCGTTCGAAGGCCTCGGCATCGACATCGGTTTTCTCGCCAAACAAACCGGCTTCGAGGATTTCACCGACGGCTTTGTCACCAGCTTCATTGAGGTGGCATCCATTGATGGTGTACTGTGCACCGGGTTCTGCAGCGAACAGTTTTGCGGTCGGCGTGTAAAGATCGACAAAGGGCAACTGACGTTTGGCGGCCAAGGCGCGAATGACTTTCGTGTAGGCAGCCAAATTTTTGGTTTGTTCGACGCCGTCGGTGTGATGCGGTTTACCGGTGGTTTCAAATGCAATCGGTGACACCAAAGCAAACGCAGGGGATTCCACTCCTGTCTGATTCAGTTTGTTTGTCATCGAGTCCAGATATCGCTCGTAGGCTCGTTCAAATTTCCCCAGAGCCTTGGGATCCGAACCGGCGAACGATTCGTTGAAGCCGAAGAAGCAGATCAGGACTTCGGGCGAATAGACCGTGAACGGATCGTCGATCAGCGTGTAGTTCGCAGGTCGCTTTTGAGCTTCGACGGCGTCGGTCGGCCACGAGAAGTTTCTAAAAACAGGTTTGTCTTTTCCAAACCGGAACTGCAAACGCGTTTCGAAGTGACCGAAAAGGTTCATCCGCTCGCCCAGCGAATTGCCCACAAAGGCCACCTTTTTTCCCGGTTCGATCGTGAGCCGAACCGTGTCGTCATCCGCCTGCGCGGCCGTCGTAAGAAAAATGGAAATCGCAATCCAAGTCGCGATGATCGATCTGAGCAAAATCATAGGGTTCCAATTCGACGATGTTAAAGAGCCAGTATGCAGTAAAATCATGCAAAGTCATCTCGGAGCGTTCAATTTCTCACGCTGCACTATAGGATGCTTTCAACCGCCCATTATTGTCAAACAACAGTGGGCGCCCAAAGTTACGAGGCGTTTTCACAACCTAACCGAACTTAGCGATCATTCATTTCTCGTGCCTGAATTTTCCGAAACAGCACATCGGTCGTGGGATCGTGCCCCTGAAAGATGATGGATCCGGCTTCCAGTCGCCGACCGCGCCGCGGGTTTTTATCCGGCTTTCGCGGGTCGGACCAATCGGTCACCTGATAGCCGTTGACCCAAACCGCAATATGAGGCCCATCGGCGATAATGGTTTTGGTAAACCACTGTTGATCATTGGCGTTGACGCGACGGGCAACGCTGCGGCGAAAGATCGCCCCGGTACCTTGGTCGACCGGCTGGGTTCGATCTTTGTCTTTGAATTGGTTTTGGATTTGGCTTTCGTAACCGTTCATGACATCGCCAGGGATACAGCGAAAGAACACGCCCGAGTTCAAACCCGCAGTGTTGGTCCGACACTGAGTTGAAAAAATGAAATTCCCGAACAAATCAGCCGATTCAATTTGGCCTTTGCCTGAAAGTACTCTTAGTTCCTGGTCGTCGGTGACTTCGAATTTGCTATCAAGTTTCTGATCGGTTTTCCAGCCCGTCAGGTCTTTGCCATTGAACAGCGATTTCATTTTCAGAGGTCGCAATCGAACGTTGCGGAACGAAGCGGATCCCTTATTTTTCTGGAGGCCAATGTAGCCTTTGCCTAAGCAGCCTTCACCCAGCGGATCGACGTAGTCCATCGTCTGTTTATCATCGATCCAAATTTTGACGGAGGGTCCCTGAGCGATGATGGTGCACTGGTGCCACTGCTCAAACCATTTTTCGTCACCATCAGTAACATCGGGGGCCTTTTTTCGTTGGACAAGGGCCCCGGTGGAAAAGGGGCTGACCGAGGGAGCGGCAAGATTGATCTCAAAGAACTTGAGTTTCTTAGGTTTGGGACCGGTTCGGATAAAGATCCCGCTGTTGGTGGTGGGAGCGATTTTGAAATCCAGCTTCAGCTCAAAATCATCAAACTGCGAGGTAGTTCGCAGAAGCCCCGCCTTCCCTTCGGTGACATGAATTGTCTTTTTCATCACCTTCCAGTCTGCATTAGATTCGGCACGCCACCCGAAAGTTGTCGAACCGTCAAAGAGCCCAATCCAACCCGCATCAATTTCCAGATTGGTCAAACCCGCAGTCAATAGCTCGGCCTTTTCAGGGGAGCCGCTGCCAACAAGGGACTCCTGCGCAACACTATTGCGCCCTAGAGCGCAAATAAGCAACATGAATGCAACAACGGAAGCCAAAACAAGTCTGAATTTAGCGATCATAGGATTTGCAACCTGCCATCGAACGAGGGCTGTTGGGAGTGAATAAACAATTCCGAAATACTGAATAGAGATTCCAGAATATTGTACATGGGCCCAGTCGAAGCATAATAGACGCCCCGGAAATGCGGTACCAAGAGTTTCCGGAAATCACCTAGGAAATTTCACCTTGATTCAATCCAATTTTCAACGCCTCGACTCCACCTGTGTGCTGTTGACTGGAGCAACCGGTCTGCTGGGTCGCTACCTGTTACGAGACCTGATCAAGGCCGGAAAACAGGTTGCCGTGGTCTCTCGCGGGACCTCAAAGCTGTCCGCGCGGGAGCGTATCGAATCGATCATGCAGTGGTGGGAGATTCGCGCCGGCAAACAGTTGCCTCGTCCCATCGTCATCGAAGGTGATCTGTGCCAGAACAACCTTGGGATTGCTGACTCCGATCTCCAATGGATCCGAACTCACTGCGATACGGTTCTGCACAACGCTGCGATTCTAAAATTTGAAACTTGCGAGACCACCAACGAGCCATTTCGAACCAACGTGAGTGGCACTCTGAATGTGTTGGAACTGGCCGCGAATTGTGACATCCAACATTTCCATTACGTTTCAACCGCCTACGTTTGTGGTCAAGCGGATGGAGTGGTCAAAGAATCAGAACTTGATTTCACGGCGCATCGGAATGCTTATGAGCACAGCAAATTTCAAGCAGAGAAACTAGTTCGTTCCGCGAAAGGATTCGACAGCACTACTGTTTATCGGCCGGGCATTATCATTGGGGACTCCCAAAGCGGCTACTCATCAGCCTATCACGGACTGCTGGCCTATCTTCGTCTGATCGCCTTGCTGGTTCCCATGCAGCAGAAAAACGAAAACGGGGAACACAAAACGCCGATTCGGCTTCCCATGAATGGCGATGAACCTCGAAACTTGGTTCCCGTCGACTGGGTGTCTGCGGTCATCACTCATGGTGTCGAAACGCCTGCCGCTCACGGCGAGACCTATCATCTGACTCCCAAAAAATGCGCGACGGTGAAACACTTTATTGAAAGCTGTTGTCGTTACTTCAATTCATCGGGAGTCGTGTTTGCAGGTCCCGATGCCAAACCCGACATGTCCAACGATTTCTCGCGAGCCATCTCTGAGAGCACTCGTGTTTATGAATCCTACTTGCCGGCCGATCCTCTGTTCGATCGCGAGAATGTCGAAACCCGGATTGGTCACCTGCACTGCCCTGAAGTTGATGAAGCCATGATCCATCGCTTCATTCAATATGGCCAGGAAAACCGCTGGGGAAAATCCCGCCCCAAAAAACCCGCCGTCCCCTATTGGTTTGAAGATCACTTGGATGAGTTTTCAGCGTTGGCGGAATCGGTTCTGGTTCGACTGAGGGTCAAACCGCTCAGCCACGTCTTGGTGGGTTTGAAAATCGTCGGCCCAGGAGGCGGGCAGTGGATTCTCTCTGGCAGCCGAAACGACATCCGAATCCAGCGAGGCACTCCAGCTCAACCCGCTCCGATCCTGACGCTCAACAATGATCAGGTCACCAGCATTTTTGACCAACTTAAAAGCCGAGACCACAGCCTCGATAAAAGTCCAGAATTCGAGTCCGCGATATCGGTCGCACTCAATCTGGACATGGGTCTGCCTATCTCTTCCACAACAGGATCCAACAAATAGCTGAGGAAACTGCAGATTGCGCAACGATCTGGGGGTTTTCGTCGTCATTCGATCTTCAAATGGTTTGGGACGATTGCCATGGCGTTTGCGGTGCCTTATTCTACCGCAACCGCCGATGGACCTGTTTCAGTATCGCAAGCCCCCTGTTGGGTGCTTCCGATTCTGTAGCAATCCATAAATCGTGATGGGAGTGGGTGCTGTTAACACCTGATCATCAGCAGTTTTTCACTTTCTGGAACTGTATTCGGAAACTCTTGGCGGACCTTAATTTCACCATTTACTTCAGGAACTCAAATGAAATTCCAAATCTTTGCTGCCATGGTCGCCATGCTTTTGCTTTCATCAACAGCATTTGCCCAAAGCAGTTCTCGCGGAGGCCTTGGCCTTGGTGGTTCTGGTTCTCGTATCCTTCAATCTGCACCTGTTCAAGCTGCACCTGCCCTTGGTTCGAGCACTCGTTCGTTCTCACCTGCAGCCAGCCCAGTTGAAACTGTAGTTGCTCCATCTGGATCAGGATCCGTTTCATCAGCACCCGTCGCTTCTTCTGGCTCAGGCACAGTTGTCTCTGACGGCTCTGTCATCTCTGGCGCCCCTGTTTCTAGCGGTTGCGGTTGCGGCGGCTCAGCTCCAGCACCGATCGCAAGTGCTCCAATTTACAGCTCACCTGTCGTGAGTGCACCTGTTGTTTCTAGCGGTTGCGGTTGTGGCGCTCCTGCACCAGCACCTGTTCCATCATGTGGCTGTGCTGCTCCTACACCTGCTCCAGCTCCATGCTGCGGTGGTGGACGTGTTCGCCTTATGCGTCGCGGATGTGGTTGCAACTAAGCTTGCTCGATCAAGCAATTAGCCATTGAAAGCCTGATGCATTTTTGCATCAGGCTTTTTTTTCGCGCCGATTCGACCACTCGGTCTTCAAGTTTTTCAAAGGTTGAGCACAGGCTGAGGTCGCAACTCGCTTGATCACAAGTTGGAATGCAACGCACGCGATCACAGGCTGGAAGCCTATGCCACCTTTTGGGTGCGAGCGCGTAGGGTTGAAGGCCGCCCAAGCCCCGACAGGG
>CAZDZX010000202.1:0-8144 GCA_964510005.1 uncultured Pirellulaceae bacterium | reverse complement strand
GCTGATCCAAATCCGACAGCAATGAAGTCAAATCGAACACCAGCCCCACACCCAACGTTCCGTTGTTTAGCACTTGGACTTCACCGTCAGTCGCTTCTTCGGGATCCGAATCTGTTTCAGAACCGTCCGAATCCGATCCTAAACTGCCGGGCACTTCGACCGATTGAGCGTCAAAGATCTCTCCCTCAATTTTCAGTGTCACTTTGACGGTTCGGTCTTCTTCCCCTGAATTAAAAAGCCGCGCATAGCATTGCAACTGGCTATCGTTTTCAATCGGATCGCTCACCGAAAGTGCAACGATCCCCACGTTGTTGGGAGTCTCCAGTCCGCCGATGGGACGATACTCCGGCTTCAAACTTCCCAAAAAGAAATCGGGAACGGATTTCACCGCTCCGTCACTTAAGATAAACATCGTGGCCGGTTTGCTTTGGGCAACCTGCAAGTCACGATTGGAATTCTTGTCACTGGTCCGACCAGGGTTCGCCAATCCCGAGGCAGCGTTAAGCGCCTCCAACATGTCGCTGCTACGTTGCGTTTGACGAATCGACCGCACTCGATTTTTCAATTGAGACGGATTGGTGGTGTAAGACTGCACCGTTCGCGAAACATCGGAAAATGAAATCACCATCGCGGAATCGCTGCTCTTCATGCGGTCGATCAACTTAATGGCTTCTTCTTTGGCGACTTCCAATCGCGATTTTCCGCCAGGCATATCGGTGGCCGACATGCTGGCCGAATGGTCGATCAAAAACACGAAACGATCGTCTTTGAGTTTGGTGCCTTCACAGCCCGGTCGCAGGCAACTGAGCAATAGCAACATCGCCAACAACAACTGCAAGAACATCAGCAGGTTCCGTCGCAGTCGTTGCCACAAGCTATTCACATGGATGTCTTCAAGGGCTTTGGTCCACAGATAAGTGCTGGGGACTTCGACGGGGGTCCGCCGCAGCTTCAGGAAGTACAGCAAAAAAATGATTAGCGGAACCAACCCCAGCAAAACCCACTGGAACGGCGACAACGCGCTTTCGAACCAATTCATCGCACCAATCCCTGATGTCGAAGGTATCGCGAGACCAGCCGATCGACCGATCGTTCGGTGCTGGTCATGGTGTAAACGATTCCTCGCCGCGAGCAGAAATCGCGACTCTGTTCGATGAACGTCGCGAGGGTCGCCCGATAGCGGTCGATCAACCGCTGACTGACCGAGATCTCTGCGATATCACGGTCTTCGCAGTCGACCAGTTTCAGATCGCCAAGGATCTCAGGATCGATTTCTTCTTGGGAAAGCACATGGATCACGTAGACGTCCATGTTTTGGGCCACCAAAAATTTGAGCGCTGTTTCGTATCCGGATTTATCCATCAGGTCACTGATCAGCACGAGGATTCCCTTGCCGCGGTTGCGTAGGCAGAACGCTTTGACGGCCTCCGTTAGCGAAACGTTGGCGGATGTGGGCATGGATTCCACATATTCAACCATCCGGCCCAGCGATCGCTTTCCGCGGAACACGGGCGCTCCGCTGGTGGCGGCACCATCGAGGGCTTCAATTTTCACTCGATCACTGCGACACAAACCGATGTAGCCCAATGAGGCCGCCAACTGTTGGGCGTACCGCAGCTTGGTCGGCGTACCGAATTTCATCGAATCGCTAACATCGATCAACGAATAGAAATGCAAATCTTCCTCTTCGAGGAACAGCTTGAGCAGCAGTTTATCCAGTCGCGCGTACAGGTTCCAATCAATGAACCGCAGATCGTCGCCGGCGACGTAGTTGCGAAAGTCTGCAAATTCGACAGACTGGCCTTTTCGTTTACTGCGGCGTTCGCCTTTCATTCGACCGCGAAAAATCTTGCGGCTGATCAACTCCATCCGCTCCAATTGAGCCAGCAAAGCGGGCGATAGGAGCGGTTCCGAAACCAAGGTGGCTGTTTCCATGTTTGTTATGCCTTCTCCGGAACTGCATCAAGGATTTCGGTCAGCACCTGATCGGAGGTAACGCCTTCGGCTTGGGCTTCAAAGTTCGCAATCACGCGATGCCGCAGTGCCGCCAACGCGACTCGACGAACGTCCTCGAAGCTAACGTTGAATCGCCCTTCCAGTAACGCCCGAACTTTGGACGCCAATACGATCGTCTGGGCGCCACGTGGACTGGCTCCCCAGCGGATGTACTGGTTGGTCACATCCACCGCATGAGGGCCCTGCGGGTGAGTGCCCAAAACAAGTCGCACGATGTAGTCCCGCAAGTGATCTGCAAGGATGACTTTTCGGATCAACTGCTGCAGTTCAATGATTTCTTCGCCGCCCATGATTTTTTCTGGCTCATGGAACTCGCCCTTGGTGGTGCGATCCAGAATCGTGGAAAGCTCTTCCCGGTTGGAGTACCCCACATTGAGCTTGAACAGAAAACGGTCCAACTGAGCTTCGGGAAGCGGATAAGTTCCCTCCTGCTCGATCGGGTTTTGCGTGGCCAGCACGAAAAAGGGCTTCTGCAGCACGTACCGAGTTCCCGACGCTGTGACGGTTCCCTCCTGCATCGTTTCCAGCATCGCGGATTGGGTTTTCGGCGTGGCACGGTTGATTTCGTCCGCCAAACAGATCTGCGTAAAGATCGGTCCTTTTTGGAATTGGAACTCACGCCCCCCCGTGGAAGTTTCCACGACCATGTTGGTTCCCAGAATGTCGGCGGGCATCAGGTCGGGTGTAAATTGGATGCGATTGAAATCCAGATCCAGAACTTTTGACAGCGTCGACACGAGCAGGGTCTTTCCCAAACCCGGCGCACCTTCGAGCAGGCAGTGGCCTCCGATCATCAAACAAGTCAAAACGCCGTGCACGATCTCGTCGTGGCCCACGATGACTTTGCCGACCTCGTCTTTGACCGCCGTGTAGCGATCCCGAAAACGTGTTGCCTGTTGTTCAAAATGAAGTTGATCGTTCATAAGTAAATTTGAGTTCCTTTAGTTTGCAAAGAGGACCGCTGGAATTTTTACGCTCTATGAGTCGTTGGATTTGCCGCGATTTTGCTTTTCTTGAGCCTTCTTTTTGGCGGCCAGCAATCGAGATGTGTACTTTTCTTGGGGATTGTCTTCGGCTTCCTTCTTTATCTTCGGAGGGGCCGCCGGAGTCTTGGCCATTTCGCTGGCCAAAATTTCATTCAGTTGATCTTTCCCGCTGACTTTGGTTTCCGGATCGGGTTCGAATTTGGTGGATGCCCGCTTGGATTCGATCTCCTGTTCGATTTCTGCCTTGCGGCTTTTCAGGCGGGAGATGCTGGACCCTGAAGATTCTTTTGCGGCACCTAAACCGACCATTTCCTTCAGTTGTTGCAATGCCGGTGTCAGCCACTCAAACGATACCGCCACCCGACGCACAAACACATCGGCGGCAAACGTCAATCCGCAAATCAACACCAGCAGCGGCCAGATGTCTTCGATACCCGATGTTGCAGTCAAGGTCGGTCTGAAATTGTTGTGCTCCAGCAATTTGTCGAATCCGGTCCGCGTGATCGAACCCTCGATCACATTGCCCGGCTTTCCACCGCGGGGTTCGAATTGAGCCAGCGACTGGACCAGTGCCAGATTGGACTCTCGCTCTGAGAACTCTGCGGATGTGGAAATGTTGACTCCTGTGGTTAGACGTTCGTAGCCTTCACCGGGAAAGATGGATGCCAAAAAGTTCCCCGAACCGCTAGTGCGAGTTTCGGCCACGTAGCGCCCCGGTCCCAGCGGTTCGAACTGTAGCGGCAGGCTTTTTCCGTCGGGGCCGATCGCGTTGCCCGACATATCGAGGAAGTTCAAATAAGCGTCGTTTTCGTCAAGCGCTGTCACGACCACTCGCGCCGTGCCGTCTTTGTGTTCGGTCGCGACGGAGAAATTAGCGTTCTGGGTGATCGGTCGCATCGAGTGACGAACGGCTTGCACGAACAGTTTGTCATACTCGCCCGAATCGAGCCATTGGCTGGTCCACTTGTGGCCGCCATCGGAAGAAAATACTGTGGCCCGTCCGTTGCCGAAGCGCCACGTTGCCAACAACGTCGAATTTTCTCCACCATCGTCGGGGTCGCTGGACAAGGCCAGTTGTTCGACCAGCGGATTCTTTTTGACCGTCGTCATCACGTAGCCGAAAAAGGGTGGAATCTGATCGAGGGAAATCCCTTGCAGCACCTCATGGGCTTTCCCCTGAGAGGTTGTGACCACGCTGAACCCTTCTCGGCTTTCCCGGATCACAGGCTTGGAAACCTGTCGGGCTTCGCGTTGGTAAATTTTCGGCAGTGCTCGCGGATCTTTAATAACGTAGTAACGACCGCCGGTCAGGTTGGCGATTCGTTTCAGCGGAGTACTTCCTGCCGGCCCGTGAGTTCCTACCGCACAGGTTGAGATCTTAATTTTTTGCTTGATGAACTTTCGCAGCAACGCATTGGTCGGTGGAGTCGGGTCGCCATCACTAATAATGATCACGTGCTTCAGCGAAGCATTGACTTTATTCAGGCCCGTCAGCATCAACTGCATCGGGGCGTTGAAATCTGGCATGTCGCCAGTGTTCATGCGGGAAATCATGCCCTGCATCCGTTTGCGATTACCAAAGACTCGGTCGACGCCGCTGGGCATCTTCCACAACCAACGCGGCTTGCCGCCCCTGTCGCTCCAGTCGACCACGCCGCAATAGTCCAGCGGTCCCAAAACCCCGAGAGCTTCTTTTCCGATCGCGACTTGCCAGTAGTTGGCGTTGGCCATCTCGCAACCGTGCATCATCATCGCCAATGCGCCCACGGCAGAGACTTTGTCGTTTTTAATTTGAAAGTCGACCGGCATGGCTTTTTCCAACGCCGAATTCGACCAGCCTCCCGCGCCCAACGCTCGATCTCCTCCGATCATCACGATGCCGCAGCCAAACTGCTCGCAATTGTCGACCATCATCTGAACTTGCGATTTGGTAAACGCATCGACTTCAGCCGCTTTTTCAGGATCGACTCCATCATCGCCAGAGGCCTGAGGGACGTTGGCCAGGACAATCGAATCGTACTGCAACAGCTCCGCCGCCGTACTGAAAAGCTGCCGTGTCGACATCAAATCGACTTCGATCGCGTTGGCCTGAAGAGAACGAACCAGATTCTGAAATTCGCCTTTGTGGAAGCCGTCCTCGATCAACAGCACACGGCCTTTTCCACGAACGTGAGAAAACGCGGTCGCCGAATTGTTCTGAGTCACCAAATCGACTTCGCCCTCGTTGGGCACAAACGTGGCCTCGAACGTGAACACGTCCGCCTGTTCGATTTTGTGCTGGAAGCCAACGATGTTCTTACCCGGTGTGAGCGTCACGTTCTTTTCGAGCGTGGGCAGATTCGAGTTCACGGAAGTCGGACGCAAGATGAGTTTGCCCGCGACGGGTTTTTCTTTTTCTTGGTCACTACTGACGTTGTTGATCACCACGCGAGCTTCAAACTCTTGGCCCTTTCTTAGCTCCGATGGCATCACGATCTTTTCGACTTCGACATCGGAGCCCTTGATCAGTTGGACGGGCAGCACATCGATTCCGATGCCATCGTCAGCCATCGCTTGAGCAACCGACAGTGCGTCGCCAATGTTTTGGTTTCCGTCGGTGACGATCACAACCCGTCGCGCCGTGGCTTCTGGGAACGTCGCCATCGCCATTTTCAAGGCCGCTTCGATCGAGGTCCCCGAAAGATCCAAATCAAAGTCGGATTCAATCTGCCCCATGGTGGGGATGTCGCCATCAAAAGGCGCCGATTCGATCTTGGCCGTTTTCCCAAAGATGATCACACCAGCCATATCGTTGGTGTCTTTGCGTCGATGCTGGTGAACTTCCTTGGCAGCATACTCCAGCATCAGCTCCCGCTTCTCGCGAGGAATGCTTTCGGATTGATCGAGCAGATATAGGACCGTCAGCCGATCAGTCGTCCGCTGCCACTGCATCGAAGCGAGGGACAGCACCAGCAGGCTGAAGACCGCCGTTCGTAGCACGATTGCAAACCACCTGCGAAACGTCCCCAAGCCCGCGAGGCTGCGAAAGCTCACCAGCCAAAGCAGAGGCAGGATGAGGAAGAGAAGCAGAAACCATGGCTGGTCAAAGTGAATTTCAAAGCCAGTTCCCATTTTTTGACCAATCCGTTCCGGTTTCACAATTGTTAGTTATTGATAGAGACACTGAAAAGCGTCTTCAAACGACCAAGAGTCTTCTAATATAGCAGAATACTCGTCCCATGCCGCTGAGACCCAGCCAAACGTCGGTTTGCGGCAAGGTTTCACTGAAACCATGGAAACCGTCATTTTTGTGAGATTTTTGGCAAATGGATAATCGCCATATTCCCGTTTGTGAATCTTCAACGATCCTATCAGTTGGCTAAATTATAGTTGGGGCCTTCAACACACCCCAGTTGCCAGAACTGCCAGAAGCCATCGGCTTCATCAAGATTCTGGCACAATTCGAAACACAATTCCCGCGTTCCGATACCCGCGATTTATATTTGGACGACGGATTAACAACGAGAACGGGAAGTGCAATCGCCGGCAAACTTCCCTGCACCAATTTGGAAGGAGTTGACAAATGCGAAAATCTCGCAGCCTTTGTCTTTTACTGGGACTCATCTGTGGGTTCCTTTTTACGGCCTTTGCTCATGCAGATGAGGACAAGGCCACTGATGACAAAAAGAAGAAGCCCGAATTCCCAGCCCTCTCCAAGGTCGTCAAAGACTACGAAGAAGTCGAAGGGGATGGCGGCGCGTTTTATAAACTTTGGACCAATAAGAAAACGGGCCAAATTTTAGCCAAGCTCCCCAAGACATTTGCCACCGACCGGCACTATGTCGCCCCTACCGTTTCGGGGGGTGAGATCTTCGCCGGACTCCAATCCCGCGAACGCTACGTCTACTGGAGAAAATTCGGCAAGCGTCTGGCCATGATGGAAGAGAACCTCAACATCAAAGGCTCCGATGCAGAATCGACATCTTCGGTGAAACGTCTGTTCACCGACCGCGTCCTGCTGGACGTTCCGATCCTTGCAATGGACAGCGGCGGACCCGTTATCAACCTCAATCAAGCACTGCTGTCCAATGCGTCGGACTTTTTTGATTCCTACGTGTCACCACGGACCAGTTTGGTATCGATCAAGAAAGCCAAAGCGTTTCCCAAAAACATTGAGATCGCTTACGAAGTCCCGATGTATGACGGGACTTTGAAATCGCTGCACTTTTCAGTCAGCAAAGTCGAAGGATCTAAAGGTTTCAAACCGCGGAAGGCCGACGAGCGGATTGGTTACTTTTTGACCCAGTACAGCGACTACGGAAAATACAAAGACGACGAAACCACGATTCGCTACATCAATCGCTGGCATTTGCAAAAGCGTGATCCCAAACTGCGGCTTAGCCCGCCAAAGCAACCGATCGTTTATTACATCGAGCACACGACTCCGGTTCGCTACCGTCGTTTTGTCCGCCAGGGAATTCTCTACTGGAACAAAGCGTTTGAGAAAATTGGGATCGTCGATGCCATCGAAGTCCGCCAGCAGGACCGCGAAAGCGGAGCCCACATGGAAAAGGACCCCGAAGACGTTCGCTACAACTTCGTTCGCTGGCTCAACAACAATGTTAGCACCGCCATTGGTCCTAGCCGCGTCAATCCAAAAACCGGTGAGATCTTGGATGCCGACATTGTCCTGACCGACGGCTGGATTCGAACGTTTGAATATCAGTTTTCCAACATCATGCCGAAACTGGCGATGCAGGGAACTTCGGATGAAACCTTGGCGTGGTACGCGACGCATCCCAATTGGGATCCGCGCATTCGCCTCGCACCTCCGCAAGATCGCGAGTTCATTCGTCAGCAGATCATGCACGAAAACGCGATGGAGATGAAAGCCAAAGCGAAAGCCAGCTACCATGCGAAAATGCTGGGCGAGTCTCTGCAAGACAAAAATAAAGATTCGCAAGTTAGCATCAATAACAGCGGTTGCTTTGCTGCCGATGGTCGTTCTATGGATGTTGCCTTTATGAGAATGGCGATCACCATGAAAATGATGCAAGAGAAAGAAGACCAAGAGAAAAAGAAGAAGAAAGACAAGCAAGATTCCGACGACGAATCGGATGACGATGTCAAAGATGAAGACGACCAAGACGACGAAGACGAGGA
>CAZDZX010000201.1:2789-8186 GCA_964510005.1 uncultured Pirellulaceae bacterium | reverse complement strand
AGCATGTTAAAGTTTGCGGGTTTCGCAAGACTCGCGGGTCGCTCCCGTTAGGCAGACGTGTTCTCGATCCGATGGAAACGCAATCGTTCGCATCCCCTGCTAATTCTCGGCTCAAAACACCCATGGTAAGAACTACTGATTAGGTAATCGCTACCCAATATCCCGGTTGCTCCAGTTAGCAAACAGTAGCCGGTTAGCGTGAGGCTTTCGCCTGGCGGGGAATTGATCGTTGTCTCTAGCGATTATCCCGATTGTTCTCGTAACAACGGTTCTTCCGTTTTTGCGACCCCGCTTGCCGAGCTAATGACCCGTACCCGAATACTCTCGATCCTCTGCTTTTCACTGGCGATCCCAATCCTGATCACCACCACTGTCGGTGCGCAGGTTAACGGATGGCAGCCGCCCAGGCACATCCAACGCCCGGTCGATTTCGGCGTGCAGACTCCCGCCATTCCCGACCTGCCTGGCAGTTCCACGTCGATGTCACCAGATAGCTGGGACACCAGTCGCCAGAACTTTACGCCGCAACAGCGATACTACCCTCAACCTCAAGTTGCCTCGCCTCAGAGAGTTGCTGCTCCGTTGCAGCAGCCTGCTCCTCAGCAGCATGCTTACCAGAGGCACCTTTCCAGTCCCCTTCAAGCCCGTCTGCCACAGCAGCAGGCAACCCCTCAGATTCCATCAGATCCTCGTGGCTACCCAAGCCTCGTGCCCAGCCAAAGCGTTCAGAAATCAGATGCTCGCCCCTCCACCCCAGAACGATTTGCCAGCCTTCCCCCTATCCTCGCGAAGTCTAAGCAGTTCCAACCTGCTCCCACCCCTCGAGTGCAGGCTAGCAGATCGCCAATACGCGGAAGTAGATCGTCATCGGCTTACTTGCAAGACCTACCGCCGCTGAATTCCACCACCCACGAAAAATCACGGACTCCAGCGATCCCCGCATCCAACCCGGAGATCCTCAAAGACTCACCGGGCGAGCTACCCGCGACCCTCCCGGACTTTAAACAGCAAAGCCCGATCTATGGCCTGCCTGCTCATGGAGATCGATCGGCCGTAGAGCCAGCCGACGTCCTGCCCGAATCCGGAATCGGCGTTTACCAACCCGACGAAGAAAATCACATTTCGCAATCCGCGGATCCCTATCCCTACATCGAACCCCACGCGCCCCAAGTCGCCGATCCCGATGTGGAACAGAGCATCTCGCAGGTCTACGAACCGGCTTACGACCAGCACGCTGCAGCGGCACCTTTTGAGACCTACCAGCCTGTGGTCCCCGTCCAAACGGTGGCTGCAGGTCAACTGCCGCGCTACCGTCATCAATTTCCGATCAATCGAAATACGGACACAACCATCGACGATGGCACCTCTTTTGATTTCGAAACCAAGAAAAAAGACTTTCCGCCGTTTAACGAGATCATCAATGGCGGTCGCTTTTTCGGTGCCCTTGAGACGTGGTTGGTGGAACCGAACTTCCAAGGCAACACTGCGATCCTGACCCAAGGCCCGGGCTTCGGCAGCGCGTCAGCTTTTGATTTCGACTCCGAATTTCAGCCCCGATTCAAATTTGGTTTTGAATCAGAATGGGGACCGGGCATCGAGTTCACCTATTTTGGGGTCAATTCAAATTCAGAAATTGCCAGCTTCACCAGCGATGGCATCACTTCCGGCCAGACCAGCATCGAAGTCGCAGGCCTTGATGGACTCAGCAGTGTGTTTGCGAATGATCCGGGCGAAACATTAGCGGCTCAGCATACTTTTGATCTCGATACGTTCACGATCTCGTTCTTCAAGGACCTCAAGTTTCCGGTTTCCACAATCAACGGCAACTTCGGATTCCAGTACGCCAGTATCTCTCAGAGCCTACTGGCCAACGTGACCGATGTTTCGGGCGCGGTCTCTGAAACCCTGACCACCAATACCGACCTCCGTGTGCTGGGGCCCCGCGTGATCATCGAGTACTTCCGCCCGGTGGGTCATACGCCATTCGATCTGGTGACCGCATTCGGGGGCTCTGTCCTGTTTGGCCAGCGCGACCAGTTCGTCTTAAATTCTGAGACGGGAGCATTTAACCGAGAGGGGGCCGATGAATTCCTCACGCTGCTCGATTTCTCGGTATCTCTTCAATACAGCAAAACAATCGGCGAAAACCGAAGCGTCCGCGGGCGGATCGGATTCGTCAATCAAACGTGGATCGGGGGTGGCAATGCCTTGAATCCTCAAGGAGACTTCGCGATCCGAGGTTTCATTTTTGGAATCGGTTACAATCGCTAACCTCCAGCTTCTAGAAATACATCGCTTGCCATGTCTATTGCCGTCTACATCAATGAAACCAGCCACGTCACCCCGTTGATCCGCTGGGCGGTGCGAGCCGCTACCTCCGATCGCCAAGACGTGTTGGTGATTGTTCCGCGTCGCCAAAAGGGTAGTCCCAAATGGGATCCGCTGGAAAAATCCGAAGCCGACGACAACGAGATCTTCCGAGCCGTCTTCGACCAGATCGCCTCGTTCGATAGCGAACATGTGGTGCTCCGGGAAGAAGTCTCCGAGAACCTCGAATCCAGCAGCATGGATCGGATCGTCATCGAGACCCGGGAACTGATCGCGCCCAATCCCTCCGAGGCATTGGTTGATGAAGTCGCGACCCTAGAGATTTCGCGACTGATCATTCCCTCAGTGACGCTGACTTCGGAATCGGCTGCCGATTCCTCGTGGACCCAGCGACTGTTCCAGCAGGCGCCCTGCGAAGTCATGATGGTCTGGGGATCGCCCCCGAAAGACCACAAACCTCTGGACGTGTTGATCGTTGCCGACGCCGACACCGAATCACCGCTGGCGGTTCGCCGTGGCTGCCAGTTGTCCCGAGCCTGCGCTGAAAAAGACGACGAAACGGCAGAGGGCGAGACTCGCCTGCTGTACGTTCAACCCGACTCCGACGAAGTCGCCCCGCAGCTGGCCGAGCGCCGGACCAACTCAATCGTTTCTCACTCCGGTTCGGATCGCTCCAAAGTCACTCGGGAGACCTTTCTGGGATCCAGCATCGCCGATGCGGTCAAGGAACGGGAATTGGGTCAATCCAATCTGGTGATGATTGGTACTCGCAACGTTAAAAAAATCCGGTCACTGGTACAGGCCCTTCAAGGCGACGAACGCTGCCCCTCGATTGCGGCGATCCGGCCCAAGGTTTCGATGGGCCGCAAAGTCCTGCGAGAGTTTCAAGCCAAGATTCGATCCATCGTTCCGCAACTGGACCGCGAAGAGCGAATCAGCTTGGTCGAGAAACTGGAGCCCAGCTCCAAATTCAATTTCGATTTCTGTGCTTTGATTTCGCTGTCGACACTGATCGCGGCGCTGGGGCTGTGGGACGATTCCGCTGCAGTTGTGATTGGAGCCATGTTAGTGGCGCCTTTGATGACGCCGCTGGTGGGGATCGGGTTTTCGCTGATTCAGGGGAACTTTGATCTGATCACCAAAGCCCGCCACGCTGTCCTAACGGGTTTCGCCAATGCGTTTGTAATCGGCGTCTTCGTGGGTCTATTTATGCTCTTGTGGGGCAGCGAAACCAGTCAACAAATGGCCGCTAGAGACGCCCCCAGTTTTCTGGACCTGTTTGTGGCGTTTGCCAGCGGCATTGCCGGCGCTTATGCGACCGGACGAAAAGGGCTTAACGGAGCCATTCCCGGTGTCGCCATTGCCGCGGCCTTGGTGCCTCCGATCGCCACCTCGGGGATGGCGTTCGCGATTGGCAACTGGGTTCTGTGTGGCGGTGCTCTGTTGTTGTTTTTGACCAACATCGTGTTTATCGTGCTGGGGACGGCGCTCGTGTTTTGGGCCATTGGAATCGATACCCGTGTCACCAAAGACAAATCCAAAACCAAAACAGCCAAATGGACTCGCTACTGGTTTGCGGCGTTCGTGGTGGTTTCTCTGCTGATCGCCACCGGCATGACGATCACGGCCATGACACCTGACCAGAAAAAAGACGAAGACAAACAGGAACAAACGCAAGACAAAGAAACGGAAGTTAGCTTCCAGATCGGATCCCAACCATTCATCGACCATGCATAACATCTTCATCGAAAAGCCCTATGAATTCGTACCCGCGATGAAAGCGTCGTGGCCTCAGCGAATCTACACGGGCTGCGGTTTACATAAAATTACGCTGCGACGACGCGAGGGCGTGGTCCGACACGAAGTCCGAAACGCCGAGCGATTGCGCGAATCGATCGATGCCGGTCACGGTGTGCTGCTGACTCCGAATCATCCTCGCCTCGCCGACCCTGTGGTGATGCACAACGTCGCCATTGCGGCCAAGACTCCGCTCTACCTGATGGCCAGCTGGCACTTGTTCAACCAAGGCCCGCTGGTTCGGTTTATCATCCGCATGATGGGGGCGTTCAGTGTCAACCGTGAGGGCATGGATCGGGCTTCGATCGATCACGCGATCAAGATTCTTCAGACCGCCGAAAGACCGCTGGTCATTTTCCCCGAAGGCACCACCAGTCGCACCAACGATACTTTGATGGCGATGATGGACGGGCCTTCCTTTATCGCCCGCACCGCTGCCAAACGACGTGCCAAAGAAGGGCAGGGCAGTGGCAAGGTCGTGGTGCATCCGGTCGCCTTGCGGTATATCTTCGAAGGCGATGTCGACAAAGCCTGTGACGGCGCATTGACCGACATTGAAGCCCGTTTGAGCTGGAGTCCTCAACGCGACCTGCCCTTGATCGATCGGATCGTGAAAGTAGGCGATGCGTTATTAAAGATCAAAGAGTTACAGTATCGCTGTCCGGTTCCAGCCGATGCGATTTTGCGAGACCGCCAGACCAACATGGTCAATCACTTGCTGCACCCCCTAGAAGAGGAGTGGCTGGGTTCCGCCGGAAGCGACGAGGGCATTCAGATTCGCATCAAAAATCTACGCGTCAAAATTTTCCCTGACATGATCGGAGATGAACTGTCGCTGGAAGAGAGAAAACGCCGCTGGGAGCATCTTGAGCGAACTTATTTGGCTCAGCAAATCGACTGCTATCCCGGCGAGTACATCACCGAGCATCCGTCGACGGATCGGATTCTGGAGACCGTCGAAAAGCTGGAAGATGACTTCACCGAAAAATGCCGCGTGCATGGCAACTTCAAAGCCATCGCCGAAGTCGGACCCGCGATCGAAGTTTCCACCAAGCGTGACAAGAGCGCCACGACGGATCCGCTGATGGCCAGCATCCGAGCGTCGCTGGAATCGATGCTACAAAAGTATCAAGACGACTCGAAGATGTATCAACCACCGGCGTAGGTTGTATTTGGACTGGTGGTGAACGGGTCCCCGCAGCCAGCGACTGACGAACCAAACCGTGGCGCTTACTTTTGCCTTCGATTCCTCGAAGGGACAATCCCCCAACG
>CAZDZX010000201.1:0-2689 GCA_964510005.1 uncultured Pirellulaceae bacterium | reverse complement strand
CAATCCCGTTGGGATTGAGAGCGATTCGTCGGACCCTACCCAAGGTTCAAGAACCTTGGGCTATTGGTCTAACGCCGTTGGCGTAAAGCACCACCTTGCTACGGCGCGTCGGATTGCGACTAGGTCGATTCCCCCTAAAGGCGGCACGACGAACCACAAATCATTCACAAACACTATGGCACCGAGCAGAACTCGACCCAGTATCCGTCTGGATCCTGCACGAATATCTGGTGGGCTCCGTCGGGACGATGCTTGCGGATAAATTCAATCGAGTGCTTTTCGAATTGCGATTGGACGGGATCCACATCCGAAACACGGAGCGCAAAATGCGTGCCGCGATGGTGCGAATTCACCGGACCGGTTCGCTCGCCGATTAGATGCAATTCCTGCTGAGTCCCCAATCGAAACCACGCTCCCGGAAAATCGAATTCGGGGCGGGGAAGCGATTCGAATCCCAGCACCTCACCATAAAAGGCTTCGCTGGCCGCGAGGTCCTCGACATGCAAGGCAACGTGGTCAAGCTGTTCGATAGAGATCTTGCTCATGGCTGTAATTTAGAATGAAGAAACTCAAACGCTCTGAACGGCCAGAACTCGATCGATATCAGGAACTTTTAGATAGCTTTTCGCGGCAGCGTTCCAACAATTTCCGGGTCGCCACGATTCCTTTTTTGGCATCGGTTTTGCCTTCGAATTCAATCCCGACGTGTCCTCGGTAACCCGAATCGAACACGATCTGCATCAAGCGTTCGTAATCCATCATGGTTTCGTTGCCTTTGACATCAAAGGCATACGATTTCGCACTGACGGCTTTGGCGAAGGGCATCAGCGCCGACACGCCGACGTAGCGATCGTACTTGATGCCTTCGTTTCCATTTTTGGGTCGTTGGATCCAAAAGTTCCCGAAATCGGGAAGCGTCCCGCAGTTGTCCATGTCGACCGCCCGAATCACTTGAGCCAACCACTGGCCGTTGGAAGATAGCCCGCCATGGTTTTCGACAATCACGTTGATCTCGTGCTTGGCCGCAAATTCGCTCAACTGACGCAAGCCATCGGAAGCCAATTTGACTTGTTCTTGATACGTTCCCGCTGAAGCTGCGTTGACGCGAATCGAGTGACAACCCAAGTGCTTGGCCGCGGCGACCCATTTGTGATGGTTTTCGACCGACTTCTTTCGCTTGCCCGTCTCCTTCGCGCCCAGCTTGCCTTCGCCGTCGACCATGATCAGCAACGACTTTACACCGTTGTCTTCACAGCGTTTCTTCATCTGGTCCAGATAGGCTGTATC
Source organism: uncultured Pirellulaceae bacterium (assembly GCA_964510005.1). Taxonomy (GTDB): domain Bacteria; phylum Planctomycetota; class Planctomycetia; order Pirellulales; family Pirellulaceae; genus Mariniblastus. The sequence continues at coordinate 1,402 of CAZDZX010000201.1, read as the reverse complement.
ATTGGCTTTCTTCTTGAAGAAAGAATTCACGTACTCGACGGCATCGATTCCAAGCTCTTTCGCGGTTTTGGCGAAATCAAGATTGTCCATCTCTTTCTTTTGGAGGCTACGATGCAGCGACCATTGAGCCAGAGAAATTTCAAACGGCTTTTCGGCTGAAACTGATTCCACAGCTCCTGCTAGGGTACCGGGCATCGCGAGAGTTGCTGCCACGACGGAGCCGGCGGCGATAAACTGGCGACGATCAGGTTGATGATTCATATTTCTGCTTCTCCGAATTGGAATACATGTTCAGCGGGCAGGATGCTTGTTCGAAGGCCGTCGAATCGCTACCCAGCGAAACGCTTGTTCGTGTTATCCTGTATCACAAATTATAAAGGACTGGTCTCGAAAAACGACTCCCCCTCTCATGATAACTCCCCATCAGATCCCCGGCTACGAACAAATTGAATCCGCCCACGAAGCCGTCAAGCAACATGGCAGGGTGACTCCGATCCATACCTGTGCGGCCTTGGACGACATGTGTGGTCTAAAATTGTTTTTCAAATGCGAGAATTTTCAGAAAACAGGGGCCTTTAAATTTCGCGGTGCGATCACAGCCATCGACCGCATGGACGATCAGCAGAAACAGCGTGGTGTCGTGACGCACAGCTCCGGCAACCACGCCGCGGCACTGGCCAAAGCGGCTTCGCTATTCGGGGTGACGGCCCACATCGTGATGCCCAGCAACTCTTCGAAATTCAAAATTGCTGCTGTGGAGACCTACGGTGGCAAGATCACATTGTGCGAACCCACGTTTGCGGCGAGGCGGGCGACGGCTGAATCGATTCGCCAACAAACGGGGGCGACCTTGATTCCTCCCTTCGATCATCCTGACGTGATCGCAGGGCAGGGGACTTGCGCGAAAGAGTTGCTCGAACAGGTGCCTGATTTGGATGTGATCATTGCCCCGATCGGTGGCGGCGGTTTGATCTCGGGAACTTGCATTGCGGCCAGAACGCTCAAGCCCGACGTTCGCATTATTGGCGGAGAGCCCAAGGAAGCCGATGATGCTTTCCGTTCCAAGCAAGCGGGAAGCCTAGTCGGCAATGATTCGATCGACACCATCGCGGATGGACTGAGGACGGATTTGGGAGCTCTCACGTGGCCCGTGATCCGGGACTATGTCGACGAAGTGGTCACCATCGACGAGGAAGAAATCGTGTCGGTGATGAAGACGGTTTTTGACAGAAGCAAACTGTTGATCGAACCGAGTTGCACGGTGGCGGTTGCGCCGGCGCTGAATCGAAAAAGTGATCTACTGTCCGATGGTCAGCGCGTGGGGATCATTATCACCGGTGGCAATGTGGATCTAAAAGCGCTGCCTTTTTGAAATGCAACGTGTTCGTAGCACCGGCTTCAG
>CAZDZX010000200.1:2643-8199 GCA_964510005.1 uncultured Pirellulaceae bacterium | reverse complement strand
TCCCACCGGCCGATCGCAAACACGGCCGGTGGGAACCGGCCCTACGATGTAGATCACAGGCTGGAAGCCTATGCCACCGAAGCTGTTATCCATAGAAGCACAGATATGCGGTGGTTTGCTGGACCTTGAGCTGGAACTTCTCGTTGGCCGCGACTTTAAACTCGGTACCCGCAGCGAACGACTCAAACGTCTCGCTGCCGGGCAGTTTAACGTCGAGGCATCCGGAGACGACTTTCATCAATTCGTTTTCGCTGGTCCCGAATTCATATTCGCCCACCGCCATCACTCCAGCGGTAGCGCGGCCTTCACTGTTTTCGAAAGCGATTGATTTGACATTCCCGTCGAAGTATTCGTTAACTTGCATGATGTTTCGTTTGGGGCGTAGAGTTGTGTAATGAAAAAACGCGGGGTTAGTTGTTGGTCTCAACTTGTTCTATTGAAGCGGATGGTTTGACATCGACATGCTTGGGTTGCTGGGGTGTCATTTTCATGTAGCCCGCCATCATCACCAAGGCGAGCATCAAGACACAGGCGATGTTCAGCCATGATTTTTCTTTCTCGCGCCACTGAATCGCACGATCGCTGCGGCCGTTGAGAACACTGATGATGAAAAAGACAACGAATCCCAACACGAACTTTAGCGCCAGTAGCGTCAAATAGACTCCGCTCATCTTGAAAGCGAGTGCTTTTAGGGTGGCGTTGTACAAGCCACTGACCAGCAGGAACAAAATGGCAGCGCCGACGCATTTGGCCCAACGGCTGCGGATGGCTTCGCGGGCTTCATCGGAAATTTTCTGATCTGCGGACGCAGGCACCAGAGCGAATCGCATGAACAGGGTTCCACCCACCAGCAAAATGACCGAAATCACATGGGCCCAACGTGATACCAGCGGAAGCAATTCCATGAGAGACATTTGAAACCGATCAACAGAAAGGAAAAGTGATAAAGGCTCAATTGTGTTCTCGGGCCGTGAAAACGGCAAGCCTTGGAGGGCGGTATCTTGGTGCGACAAAACAGACTTCGCCGCGAAAACATTTTCAGATCGCGACTGATTGAGAGTCTAAGCAGAAAGTAGCGATGCCTAAAAGAACCGGCAGAAGATGCTAAGGACTGTAGATCCAACGACACCAACAAGTGCGCAGAAAATTCCGATGTAATGCTAAACGTTTCGCGGGATTTGTTGTTTTAGATCTTTAATAAATGCAACGAAAAGCAAAATGGCAATGAGCGACGAAAGAATGACTCTGATGATTTCGAGGACGTCGTAAAGCGAAAATTGAAGAAGGTTTCCAAAGGAGATCACAAGGAAATGCAGTGCATTGAATAAGAACATGATGCCCCAGACAACAAATACAGCCAACCATATTCCTCGCTGTCGAGTCGCTCCCAAAACAGCCAGGATGCCCCCCAAGGCAAAGGGGGCCAATATCAGGGTGGTGTAACTTCTCGGATACTCCGTTAGAACGAGACCTTCAGATGCCGTTTAAAACATGACCTTTTTAAAATGGCATGGTCATTTCCATGTCATAGGGATCACGAAGGCCATCGCCCAGTCGCTTGAGGGCTTCGGTTTCGATCTGACGAACACGTTCGCGTGTCAGACCCAGCTTTTCACCGATCTCTTTGAGTGTATGAGGTTCGGTGCCTTCGAGGCCAAACCGCATCCGCAGAACCGATGATGCCCGCTCATCCAATTCATGCATCATCGAACGAACGTGCCGCAATACATCGCTTTCAAGAAGCTCATCAGCCGGCGTTCGCATCCGCTCGTCCATGACCATCTCGCCCAATGACCAGCCTGATTCTGCGTGATCCGTCTGGGGAGTTGCGTTGTAGATCTGGATCGCTTTTTTGATAATGGGCAGTTTTCGTTTTGGCAAACCCAGCAATCGAGCCACTTCCTCGGGAGTCGGATTGCGACGTAGTTCCTCAGTCAAACGAACGGTGGCCCGTCGCCACTTGGACAATAGCTCAACCATGTAGGCCGGAATACGAATCGTTTTGGCCGAGTTGATCAACGCTCGCTTGATCGATTGCTTGATCCAGTAACTGGCGTAGGTGCTAAAACGGGTTCCGACGTCGGGATCGAAACCTTCAACGGCCCGCAGTAATCCAAGATTGCCTTCTTCGATCAGATCCTGCAGCCCCAGCCCTTTGCCGGTGTAACCTCTGGCAATGTTCACGACCAAACGAAGATTGGCGCGGACCATACGATCTCGTGCTTGCGCATCCCCCTTGGCGATGGCTCGGGCCAGCATCTTCTCTTCATCCGCCGTTAGCAGCCTAGTTTCATTGATTTCCCGAAGATAAGTTTCCAGAGGCGTTTGCAGAGACGATTCGGTTTTCTTGCGCCGGGCACGCTTAAGGTCTGCCAATTCGGGTTCTGGTTGCTTTTCTTTTTCATCGGACATGAAGTTTTGCTCGCGGATCGCATGACTGGGTATGGGGATGCTATCATTTTCGTCGTTTCCTTCTAAACTCTGAATGCATCATAAACTTTGCCGATTTGCAATGGATTGGATGCGTGGAACGATCATTCCGCTTTGATTGCCTGTAAGAACCATTCGGGTCAGTACATGTTGTTTACAGATCGTAGTTTTTCGGTCCTGCACAGGATCTGCGCTGTTTTCTTGTTGTTGCTTTTAGGAGCTCCTCAAACGGGAACTGCCTGTCAGCAAAAGGTTGAATTGACCGGCAGAACCATGGGGCCCATTCCCTACAAGGTTCTCGTTAGCACCGATGACGTTCGCCCTGAACGCCTGAAACAAATTCAGGAAACTGTGCAAAAGTCTCTGGCCCGGGTCAACGAGTTGATGTCGACTTATCAGCCCGATTCCGACATTTCAAAATTCAACCGATCTGAATCAACGGACTGGTTCGATGTCGATCCGGAAACGGCGTTGGTGGTTAAGCGGGCGTTAACGATTAGCGAACAGACCAATGGAGCTTTTGACCCTACGGTCGGCCCACTGGTGAAGCTCTGGAATTTCGGACCTGGCAAAAAAGAAGAGGCCACACTCCCTGCCGAAAAAGAAATTGCCAAACGACTTGAGTCTGTCGGTGCTGACAAGCTCGACGTTCGCACGGACCCTCCGGCGCTGAAAAAATCGGTTGCCGAATTGGAAGTCGACCTGTCCGCGATCGCCAAAGGCTATGCGGTCGACCGGGTCTGTCGTTCCCTTTCGGAAATTGGCCTAAAAGATTGCATGGTTTCTGTGGGTGGCGAAGTCATGACGGTTGGCGAAAGAGCCGGAGGTGGCAAATGGCGAGTGGCCATTGAGAAACCCACCCAGTCAAAATTTGCGGCTGAAGGCGAAGAGATTTTGCGGGTGGTTGAGCTTTCTGGAGAAGCCGTCGCGACGTCGGGCGATTACCGCAACTTCTTTGAAATTGACGGCGAAAAATACTCTCATACGATCGACGCGAAAACAGGTCATCCGGTGAAACATTCGATGGCGACGGCTTCGGTTGTTGCCAAAGATTGCATGACTGCCGACGCGTTGGCAACCGCGGTCATGGTGATGGGAAAGGAAAAAGGCCAGCAGTTGAGCGAGCAACTCAAATTCGCGCTGTTAACTGTAGAACGAGAGGGAGAAGAGAACGTTATCGAGTCATCCGATGACTACCCCAAGGAGTTCCGTGATTCCGACCCTTCCGACGAAGGCGAAAAAGGCGATTCCTCAGAGCCTAAAAAATCTTCGATCCTGCTGACTTTCGTGTTCACGTTCGGGATTTTCGCGTTGGCAATCCTCGGCATGGCCGTGGGCGCGATCTTGAACAACAAACCTGTTACCGGATCCTGCGGTGGTCTGGCTGCGATGACCAACGAAGACGGTGAAGAAGTCTGTGGCATCTGTTCCAAACCGACCGTCGATTGCGATCAACCGATTCCACAACCCGAAGCAGCCTCGTAGGAATTCGGTTCACGGTTCAAACGAGATTCGAAAAGTGCAGTTGCGGTGATGGTGAGCGCAGTTTTGGTGAGTGGCAATGCACTAGCCAAACGGCACTTGCTTTAGGTCAGCGACCGACACAACCGCTGCCGGTGGGGTGTAAGCCACCCGATTAAACTGGCCAGTGAACAGCGGGTTCGTTCTAAAGTAAGTGCCATCGGGCGATAGCCTTCGGTACCGTCTGCGATGTGCAAAAACAATGGCTACCGCATTGCCGCTCATTGGATTGACATTACTTGAGCGGGTGAATTTTTCCCGTCACTTCCACTTGGCCCTTGGTGAATTCCACCGAAGTAATCTCCACATAGTCGCCATTATCGACCACAAGGAACTCCTCCAGCAACGTCACCAAGGCGACGGGGTCGGAATCTTGTGTATCCCAAGTCAACTCGATTCCTGCGCCTTGGGCGGCTTTTGAAATCTCGGCCGATGTCGTGCTTACCGGAATGGGTAGCATTCCCGAATGAAGCGACTTCACTCGGATTCCGATCTGGTTGATGACATCGGTTACAAACAGTTGGGCTTTAAGTGTTAGCACTCCGCTAAAATTTTCGGACTTCAATCGAGAGGCAATCGTCAGATGATCCTCCTCGATGACCACTCGGGGGTCACTAATTTCCGGGGGGAACAAATCGGGGAACCGTTTTTTGGCGTACATCGCCAGCCAACCGTTAATCTGGTCCTGCGTCAGAGTGAGATGCCAGAGATCCGAAAGTTGGAGCTCGTTTCTGAAGTCGAGGATCTTTCTCTCGAACTTGTCTCCATTGACCTCCTGCACATCCGGATCCGCTTCAAGGATCTGGCTGTAAAAATCGGGTTCAGCCTGAGACAGATTCCATATCCAGTAGAGGCAACCCGCGACGACGGCAACCAGCAGGGTACCGGCGATCGCGATACGTTTGAACCAAATTCTCCATCGAGATGACTGGGGCCGGTGAGTCTCTTGATAGAGCGGAAATGGGGATGGGGTGTCAATCAGTTGATCCATGTTTTAAGGGTCGATTCTTTGACCTAGCACCGAGGGTATGAAATGCGGCCTTCGGCAAATTTTCTTAGATTATCGAGGTTATGAAAACACCAGTCCGGATGTAGACTCAAAGTTCTACGTAGAAAACGACTCAATTGTTGAGAACTCTCATGAAACAAATTCTTTTTATCTGTATTTCTGCTGCCGTTCTTGTTTTCAATGGCTGCGATTTAGGAACCTATAACACACGGTTTGAGAACCGACCGCCGGACCCATCGATCCAGAATGCCGCTGGATCGGACAAAACAGAAGCGTCCAGCGAAGGATCCGACCAAAAAGAAGCGTCCAGTGAAGGATCGGACAAAAAAGAAGACGCAGGTGAGGGATCTGAAAAGAAAGAAGACGGATCCGATACAAAGTAAGAGGTTGCTAACAAAAATCGTTCGATCAAACGATTTTGCTGGCGTCCCGCCAAACAGGCTGCTGCGAACGTTAGTCGCATACAGAAAATTAGCCGCAAATTCCTCCAAGATTCACCAACGAGAGACGAACTAGGTTCGATTCTTCGTCAATTGTGTGGAGGCTCGGTGAAAGAAAAGCTTGTTTGGTACGCGCCGACTTGGTCAACGGTGCCG
>CAZDZX010000200.1:0-2543 GCA_964510005.1 uncultured Pirellulaceae bacterium | reverse complement strand
GGTGCCGGGACTCGTCGTCGGAGTTGTTCTGCAAACCTTACTACTTTCGGTTTTAAAAGCACGTGTGGTGGTCACTGCCAAACGGGTCGTCGTTCAACACGGGCAATCTGCCATCCAAATCAAAATGGATCAGTTGACCAAGGTTGTGCTTGCCCTTCACGACCACGGCAAGACACGAATCCGTTTCTGCTGGGAGCTGCGCTCCCTAAAGTAAGTGCCATTGGACTAGCAAATTGCTGCTCATTGTTTCATCTGGCTGGCTTTATTCTTTGCCGGGATACCAAGGCTCGGGGCCGTCCGCTCTTTGCTGCAAAAATTTCGCCCCGACTTCTTTGTACCAAACATGAAGCCGATGACGCATGTCGCTGACCCGCTCAGGAAATTGCTCCGCCAAATCTTTTTGCTCCCCGATGTCATCAGCCAAGTTATAAAGGTGGACTCGGCCGTCTTCGTAGCGTTCTACGAGTTTGAAGTCCCCCATGCGGATTGCACCGCCAGGAATGCCGCCTTGGTTGCTGTAGTGCGGATAGTGCCAGTACAGAGCATCCCGTTCCAATTCCTCTCCTTTGAGGGCAGGCATTAGATCGATGCCGTCGACCTTGTGATCAATTTCGAACCCGACGGCTTTGTTGATTGTGGGAAAAACATCGATCGAGCAAATGGGCTGATCGTTGGTGGTGTCCGGTTTGGTGACGCCGGGGTAGCGGACAATCCACGGCTCTCGAATTCCGCCCTCGTAGATCCAGCCCTTGCCGCCGCGAAGCGGTAAATTACAGGTCGGTGAGCCTTCGCTTGTTGATAAGCCCCCATTGTCGGAGGTGAAAATGACGATCGTGTTATCAGCGACTCCAGAATCTTCCAACTGTTTCAGGACGACGCCGACGGCTTCGTCCATGGCTTCCACCATGGCCGCGTAGACAGGATGTTTTTGCAAAATGCGGACTTTGCGTGGATTTTTTCCAAACACCTGCTCTTCCTCGCCGAATTCTTCGCCCTCGATGGCTTCGGCTCGAGCTTCGTATTTTTCGATCAGATCAGGGCGACCGATTAGAGGGGTGTGAACGGAGTAGAACGAAAGATAAGCGAAAAACGGTTGCTCTTTATTTTTGTCGATAAAGTTTGCTGTCTCGCGGGCCAATCGCGTGGGCAAGTGCTCGCCCGCGGGGCTCTCGGGTATCAGAAACGGATTTTTGAAAGGTGCGAAATACTTTTTGCCGGTATAGGGACCACCTTTGTTCCACCCTCCCATGTTGACGTCGAAACCGCGATTGTGGGGAAAGTACTCTTCGGTGGGCCCCAAGTGCCACTTGCCTGCAAAAAAGGTGGCATAGCCTTTGGATTTTAAAGTATCTGCGAGCGTGATCTCTTCTAGGGGCATGCGATTGTGCAGCGGAGCCCCAGCGAATTTGCCTTTGCGGTTGCCGGTGAAAAAGTTGGTCGCCCCAACGCGAGTCGGATAGCGCCCTGTGAGCATGCTAAAGCGGGTCGGGGAGCAAACAGGGTTGGCTGCGTATCCGTTGGTGAATCTCAAACCCGATTTGGCGAAAGCGTCGATGTTCGGTGTTTCGTAGAAACAGTTGGGATTGTTGGCTCCAATATCCATGTAGCCAAGATCGTCGACCAGAATCACAACGACATTGGGCGGCGTTTCTGAATCGGGTTCGGAGGCCCAGCCAATGTTGCTCGAAAAAAGAATCAGTGACGTAAGTAAAACAGTCGCGATGGCTTTGATCGAAGGCGTTGTTGATTGATTCATGGAATGTGTTCTTGTTTCTAGAATTTAGAATCGCGTATTGGATTAAACCGGAATGAGATGATCCAGTTTCGTTGACTTTCGACTTGGTCGCCGCTGCAACCGAGCCCGCAGCTGGGTTGCGGATTTAAGAGGTCGTGTTGAAAGGTTCTCGGGACTTGATACTCCCGGAGATTACGTTCTGCTAAATTTGGATAGCCTTAAGGTCTAATTTTATCTTGTTTTGCGGCCGCCATAGAATTTAAAGAAAGACCATAAATTACTATCAGAGCAATCTAGGGAGTGATGATGACTTTGTTAATTACATCCGGAACGGGAAGTGGACGTCTCAAGGTTTGACGTCAATTATAGCCGATCCCCGTGCTCGTGGCACTGACTGGCTGCAGACTGACCGGGATCGGGCGTAGGCCCCGGAGCCAGTGACCAGTCGCTCTAGCAACACGGGTTCGTCTTTGCCCACCGCGATGTCGTCCAGAAGGAACAACGATTCAGCGAGACTTGGGAAAACCGTTCCTAGCCGTGTCACCACTTTTCCGTTGACCGCGACTCGCCAAACACATTAGCGCATGCAAAAACCCGCTACTGGTTTGGCTAACCAATAGCGGGTATTGCTATCAATATGGTAGTTACTAACTAAATAGTAGACCTCACGAAATCGTTCCAGCAAGCTGGATGATTTGAGTAACAAGATCATGCCCACGGATAAGATGTCCACTGTTGCCAGTTTCCAAATTCATATCCTTAGAAAGGAGGTGATCCAGCCGCAGGTTCCCCTACGGCTACCTTGTTA
>CAZDZX010000199.1:0-8201 GCA_964510005.1 uncultured Pirellulaceae bacterium | reverse complement strand
CGCTGGGCTTTAGGGAACGCTTTCCCGAAACCGTTGGCTTACGCCAACGGCAATGTGCCGCCCTCCGGGCAAAAAACTCGACCAGCCCCAACGATCCGCTGCTTTGTCGCTCACAAAAACAGCAAAGTCTAAATCTCGATTGAGCAGTATGGACTTTAGTCGCATGGAGTCGCGAAACGCCGACTAGTGGCGGAAATGGCGACGACCGGTCAACACCATCGGAATGCCATGCTCGTCGCAAGCATCGATGACTTCTTGGTCGCGGATGCTGCCACCCGGCTGGATGATCGCCACCACGCCAGCTTCCGCAGCTTGAGCGATTGAATCCGCAAACGGGAAGAACGCGTCCGATGCCAAAACCGAGCCCTTGGCTCGATCTGCACCGGCTTTTTGGATCGAAAAGTTAACCGAATCCACGCGACTCATTTGCCCAGCGCCGACACCGACCAAGGACTGATCTTTGGCCAATAGGATCGCGTTGGATTTGACGTGCCGAACCATCGCCCAAGCAAACTCAAGCTCTGCCATCAGGTCATCCGAAGGCGCGTTCTTGGTCGCAACTTTCCACCGATCAGGTTCGTCCAAAACAGTATCGCTATCCTGAACCAGTACGCCGCCTACCAATTGACGCAATTCCCAAGTCGTCTGGCGGGGATCCAGATCTCCGACTTTCAGCAGACGAACGTTCTTTCGCCATTTCGGTTTGGTGACCAAAATCTCGAGGGCGTCGTCGTCAAACCCAGGGGCCACAATGGCTTCCACGAAGAAGTCTTCGCCGGCCAGGAACTCTGCCGTTTCTCGATCCACTCCTCGGTTGAGGCCAATCACGCTGCCAAAGGCGCTGATCGGGTCGCCCGCAAATCCTTTTCGTACCGCATCGACAACAGATTCAGAAACCGCAGCACCGCAAGGATTGTTGTGCTTGATCACGCTGCAGGCCGGTTGTTCGAAACCGCGAACAATGTTCAACGCGCTGTCCAAATCCAACAGGTTGTTGTAGGACAACTCTTTACCGTGCAGCTGGCGAGAGTTCACCAAACAGGCATCGCGACTGCCTTCCTGTCGATAGACGGCCGCTCGCTGATGACTGTTCTCTCCATATCGCAGGACGGATTTGCGACTCATCACCAATGTCATGGTCGCGGGGAAGACATCGCCTTCGGTTTGACTGGAAAAGTAATCTGCAATCGTCAGATCGTAGTAGGCCGTATGCTGAAACGCTTGGGCCATCAAACGACGACGGAGTTCGAGGGATGTGTTTCCGTCGCGGTTGATCGTATCGAGGACTTCGGCGTATTGATTCGGATCGGAAACAACCGTCACGTAGTCGCTGTTTTTAGCGGCCGCGCGAACGAGGCTGGGGCCACCGATATCGATTTGCTCGATCGCTTCTTCTTGCTTGACACCCGGTTTGGCGATCGTCGCTGCAAAGGGATAGAGATTCACGACCACGAGATCGATCGGAACGATATCGTGAGCGTCCATCGATTCGAGATCATCGGGTCGATTTCGTCGAGCGAGGATTCCGGCAAAGATTTTTGGGTGGAGGGTTTTGACCCGGCCATCCATCATCTCGGGGAACTCGGTGTAGTCAGCGACATCGCGAACTTCGACACCGGCCTGTTCGAGGTGTCGGCGAGTTCCGCCGGTGCTGAGGATCTCAACACCATTTTCTACAAGGCCTTTGGCAAAATCGACAATACCTAGTTTGTTGCTGACGCTGATGAGCGCTCTTTTGACGGGCTCAGATCCCATAAATCCATCGCTGTTGTTGTACAAGGAAAGCGATGATTGTGGTGCAGCAGGGCGTTCCGTCAAGTATCAGAGTTGCATCTGTCGCATTTAAAAACAAGGAGACCTGCAAGACGTGAATTTAAGGACTGTCATCGCACGCTTGTGCACCGTTAGCGGTCATAAAAGCAGATTGCCTTCTTCCACTCATAAGGCAGGCATATAAGGCAGCCGAAAATCTGAAACACCACCTTCAGACTGGAAGGTTTTCGGACGGCAGCAAACCCACGCCCCTATTCGGCGTAATACCGCCCAATCCTTATTCCCGATTCTCTTTTTCCAGCAGTTCTTTTTCGAGGGCTTCCGCAGCGGCTTCGCCAAGCGTTTTGGCGGCCCGGCGAGCGACACGTTCTTCCATGCCCTTGCCGGCTTTGAAGCTGACGACCATCTTTTCGGGCAATTGAATCATCGCCCCAGTGGTGGGATGACGGCCGGTCTTGGCGGCGCGTTTTCTGACTTCGAACACGCCAAAATTGCGTAATTCGATCCGGCCTTCCATAACGAGTTCGTCAACGATCGAATCCAGCGTCAACTGAACGATTCGACTCGCTTTGGTTTGCGAAATATTGACTTCATTCGCGATATCTCTGGCAATTTCTTTCTTTGTTCTCAAAGGAAATCCAATCAAAACCAATTTGATGCCACATGATAAATCGCTCGCATGCATCCTATGGAGATACCCTTAAAGCGTCAACGATTCAGCTTCACATTTACGAACCGGATTTAAATTCGTTCTTGAGAAATGTGCCATCATTTTCCAAAAACTACGTTTAGATCTTCATGATTTTTCGCTGATCTTCGATTTGATCTAAGTTGTAAAGTTTTCCCGTACCACTTCCCGGACAGGACACACAAGTCTCTTCCCAAGTCTCTTTCGATTTGAGATTGCTGTCCCAAAAAGGCCACGTTTTGCATTGACGGGGCCGCGCTTCGTACACGTCGCACTTACGCGTCTCATTGTCAAAGAACACGCAATCACCATTGGAAAACTCGACAAGGCTTTTCCGAATGCCAATCTTCCGAACGTATTTTTCTTCGAACGATTCAACATCCATGTCCACAATCACAGCCATGGCTGCAATTTCTTGCTTGTTGACCCAGACATAACCAGGGGCACCCGTGCAGCAGTCGCCACAGCCAGAGCACTTAAATTGTAACCCCTCGTGATACCACGGCAGTTCACTATTTTTTCCCAACAGAATTCTCCGCAATGGTGAATGTCAAAGTTTAACGATTGTGGTGAAAGCTAAGGAACAGGAAAGCAATCTCTTTCAGGGCCACTTTTAGACCTTTTACACATCGACCGGTCGATCTAGAAATTTTGTTTCTTACGATGCTCGGGTCCGATACGGAAATTAGTCTTAATTGGGTATGGTAACCATGAAAAAACAAATCTTTCTTGCTCTCGTTTTTGTATCTTCGCTCTCGGGTTCCGCTTTGGCAATCCAGTCGCCAGGAAAAACTGCCGGTTTCAACCGCTACGAGACCTCCCGCTACTTCGCAAAGGGACAGCATTCGCTGGAAAATTTGGCTCCCAGACACGTCACCGGGGCCAACCTCAAGAATCCAGATGCGAATTCGGATTCGACATCGTTTTCCATCCTGAAAGTCGTCAACCGGGGCAAAACGTCTCCGCAGGATTGGTTCGTTCAAGAAGGTGCTCCTGCCCCTGCGGCCGACACGGTTCGTGAAACCGCAAAAACAGTTCCCCAACCCGAACTGTCTACTTCGCTGGCAAACTCGCTGCCACCACAAACCGAGCCCGCCCTCGATTCGCAGCTCCAACCGCCTGTGGCTGACAGCCCACTCAAACCCATGGAGAGCTCTGTTGATCAGCACGCGTTTGTCCCGAAAGTCGATCAGCAGCTCGCCCCAGTAGCCAGCCTCGGCGAACAGGTATCCGAAGATGCCGAACAGGTGCAGTTCATCCAAGACTCTAGCAAGCCCGAGTTCCGCTACATCTCCAACGAGACGACAGCGTCACAAGCTGGAATCGTAATCGGACATCAAGAAATCGTGCCGCCGTTGAAAGCCGTTGCCAAACCCACTCCCGATCTGTTGGCGCCAGCCGTCAGCCCACAGGGCAGCGGACCGAAGGTCGACTATGTGCCCGCCCAGACGCGGGAGCCCGTTCAGACGCAGACGGTTCCAACACCAGAACAATCTCTGGATGCGAGTCCAGACGTTGACCCCAACGCGTTTGGCAATGCAGGAAACTACGTTGTGCCGCAGGAACAGCAACAGCTCAGCCCTTACGAGCAGCGACTTGCTATCGACCAAATCGCCGATCAACGTATGCAAGACCGCGGAGATCACTTCTCGCCCGGCGGTGAGCCCTTTGCGGCGAATACTTCACCTGGCAATCCTCGCCTGTTTGGTGTCAGCGAAGAAGAGTGCTGTGACAAGTGGGAAGGTTTCTGCAATTGCCGTGGCCTGAAGGAAAGCTGCGGGCATCTGGGATGCAAAGGACTGCGATCAAAAGACAATTGCGATGGAGTCGGTTGCAAAGAGAATTTTCTCGAGAAGCGACAGCGCTGTAACGGTTCGAGCTGTGGTCAGTCGAGCGGTTGCAGCGACGGCTGCGGTGCTCAAACTGGCTTTCGCATCATCAACGGACGCTAAACACGGCTGAGCGAGTTGAGCTTTGGGCCACGACGAACAGTCGGGGTGACAGAGAGATCCTGTCCCGCAGGGACGGGAGTAAAAAAGCAAGATGTTGATTCAGCTCGCCGAGCAAAGCCCAGAGGGCGGCACACCCCTTGCCGTTGGCGTAAGCCAACGGTTTCTTAACTGTTGCCAGTCCAACTACAATTTCGAGCAACCAAAATTTAGCGTTGGTCCAGTTTATCAGTGCGAATATCGCCACGTTCATTGGCCTGCCAAATCATTCCGGACTCAACGTCCATTGCGGTCAACCACTGGTCGCCGTAACAGAACGTATCAATCACGGTCAAATGGCCGAAATCAAGCACTTCGCCATCGGATTGGGGAGTATGTCCCACGATCGCCGTCTTTCCGTTGCGGTGCTGCGGTGGCGGGTACTCCAGAATGTGCTGCCAGAAAATCATTTCATCGGGCTGCTGCTCCAGCGGAAGTTCCGGATCGTAACAAGCGTGCAAAAAGAAATGAGTTTCCGTCTCATGAAAACGCAAACAATGACTGAGGAAAGTCAGGTGGTCCTGGGGGATCCCCTGGAGCCGGCCGCCGTAACTGGCAACCGTGGATTGGCCGCCGTGAGACATCCAGAACTCAAGGTCTTGGCCGCCGTTTTGCAGGCCCTTGAACATCATGATCTCGTGGTTGCCAATCAGCGGGATCAGGTGGCAACTCGCCACAAGGTCGATCAGAACTTCGAGAACTCTTGCGGAATTCATGCCTCGATCTACGTAGTCGCCTAACGTGATAACCGTATCTTCGCGGACGGGTTTGATCGAATCCAGCAAACGCTCCAGAGCAATGCTACATCCGTGAATGTCTCCAATTGCAATCGTTCTGGACATAAAAACTTGGAATAGGTGGGGGAGTTACGCGTCGTAATATTACTGTTTTGTCCAGTCAGGGCAAGATTATTGCACTTTAATGCCCACAGACAAAAATTTTTCGAAAAAGTCCAACTAGGGAACCTTGCGACACTGATCGCCAATCTCGCCTAGGCTAAGACTTCTCTTCGTCTATCTATCTTCAGCTATTTCGCGAGGGATTACAATCGTGGCGACAACCACTGCAAGATCTTTCCTCGGTTGAAGTCCCAGACCGGCCAGCTGTTTCGGCTTCGCTCGGGAAAGAAGGGGGGCCGCGTTGGAATTGATCGAAACCGTTTCTCCCTTCACCCGAAAGGCTGTTTTTATCCCGCCGTGGTATAAAAAAGTCGGTTTCTGTTCGTCGCCGCTCGGGACGGTATCAAGAAAATTGCTATCCGTTAACTCGATTTTGGCTTTTCCTCGCCCCCCTAGATGGACACTACCGATCGCCTCAAAGTCAACATGATGTCGCGGCGAAACTGAAAAAGTCATCGAATCCAGTTTCACTATCTTACCATCGACCTTGAGCGTCAGCCCGGTTGCCCAAACCGCCGTCAGATGCTTAGACACCAATTCCGAAACGGTTCGCTGAATATCCAATGCGGTCTCAGAAGACGTTTTGGAATCCGCCTTGGCATCTGTTTCTGGATCCGCTGCCAGATCTGGAACAGCTGCTGCCGCTGGATCTGCGTTGGTATCTGGACTCGCGGCAGACTGCTGCGCCACGGCATCGGCTTGATTTGCCCCACCGGTCGGGGAGGCTTTCTCGGCACGGCGGATCTGAGCGGAGAGCGTCTGATGCTCCTCGGCAGAAATAGCATCCGCGTTCCGCAGCATCTGGACCATCGTCTGCAGCGACATCCCGACTCCCCAGCGGACACTACAGTGATGATCGCGAACGACGACTTCAATCGAGCGTTCCACGTGATTCAATTTGAATTCGTGAGCGCCGGCGCTCGCCGGAAACCAAACCAACCATGCGAGCCAAAACACAAACAGCGGCCGCCCAACCGGCAACATAGGATTAAACGAGGTGTAATGCATCAAAATGGCTTTCACAGAGCAGGCCAGTACCGTTCGCAAAATAGTCCGAAGCGGATATTATAGAGTCTTGATTGCGAAAAAGGGACAAATATGAGTTCAAATTCAATTCTTGACCGAGAGTTTCTCGACATCCGCTCGAGGATTTTGGACGTCGCCGCCTCGTTAGATCGAGTCGGTCGCCACGACTCCGATTTGGATCACGATCCAAGAATGCAACAGCTGAAGCAAGCCCTCGAAATTGTGCTGTCGGATTCTAACCGAGCGGAACAAGTCCAGCGGCTGTTTTCGCGCGACTATGACGAAAACTGGCGCGAAACGTTCTCGATGCCAAACCGGGCCGAGTAACCGGCAAGCCAAAGCCTCAAAGAACCTCAAGACTCAAAGCCCCCAAAGGACGTTCTGGAACATGTACTATATCGACCCCCACATCCACATGGTGTCGCGCACCACCGATGATTATGCAACGCTGGCGCGAATGGGTTGTGTGGCGATCAGCGAGCCTGCGTTTTGGGCGGGTTTCGATCGCGGTTCGGTCGATGGTTTTCGTGATTACTTTCATCAGCTGACGGATGTCGAACCGGCGCGGGCCGCCCAATACGGAATCAAACATTTCACTTGGCTGTGCATCAACGCAAAAGAAGCTGAAAACGTCGAACTCTCGCGGGAAGTCATTGCCATGATTCCCGAATTTCTCGAGTGCGAAAATGTGTTGGGCATCGGCGAAATCGGCTTGAACAGAAACACGCCTAACGAAGCCGTCATTTTCCAAGAGCATCTGGAGCTGGCCGTCCAACACAATCAGCAGATCCTGATCCATACGCCTCACCTCGAAGACAAGTATCAGGGCACGCGTATGATTTTGGACATGCTGGGTGATCACAGCGAAATTGATCGCAGTCGAGTGCTGGTCGATCACGTGGAAGAGCACACTGTTAAGTCCGTGCTCGATGAAGGCTATTGGGCCGGCATGACGCTTTACCCGGTCACCAAATGCACCCCCGCCCGAGCCGTGGACATCATTGAAACCGTGGGTACCGACAGACTCTGTGTGAATTCAGCGGGCGATTGGGGTCCTTCGAAACCGACGGCGGTTCCCGATTTGATTTTCGAGATGCGTCAGCGGGGACATTCGGAATCGGTCATCCGAAAGATAGTCTACGACAACCCACGTCAGTTTTTCGCCCAGAGTAAAAATTTCGTGCTACCCGATCCGGCCACCCGAAATGAAACTTAAACGTTTCTATGTTAAACCTTTCTACGAAGAGGGGAGGCTTAACGATCCAAGTTCCGAATTTGAACCAAAGCCGGCACTGAACAGCGAAGGTCGGCTATCGAGTTCACTTCGATCGCCAGTACTTCGCGTCGCCCGCCACCTTTCCAATAAGGTAAGGTTATCCGACCAAACACGGGCGATTCGCTTGCATACGGTGCTTTTACTCGTAAACTTGGCGTAGGCATCCGGTTTAAACGACACGGTGTCGTTTATTCCTATGTTATGTGACCTCTTCTAATGAATGTCGACGACATTTGCGACGGCGTGGTGACCCGCCTCGAACAATTCGGAATGTTCGTCGATGTTGACGGCGTACCCGGTTTGTTGCGCGTTCCCGAACTGACTTGGGATCGCATCTCGCACCCGTCGGACGTCGCTGCGATCGGTGACACTGTGCGATTTCGGATTCTGCAACTCTACAACCCTACCGACCGTCCCCACGAACACTTCAATGGTTCAATCAAGGTCCTGCTGCCTAAACCCGATCGCGCAGACGGGGATGTCGAAACGTAATGGCGACCGTCTTGGCAGTGCAACGGTCACATAACATGGTTTTTACGCAAGGCCGCGGC
>CAZDZX010000198.1:0-8213 GCA_964510005.1 uncultured Pirellulaceae bacterium | reverse complement strand
CACGAAAATCGATTTTTGAACATTCGTGTCACCGCAGCCGCGAACCTCGCCCAGCCTGCAGGGCTGGGAAGAGGAATCACCAAAACGATAGAGGGCGATTGGTCCGGCAGATACACCAACTGTTCCCGATTTCGCATTCTCTATCGATAGTCTTCAATGTTGAAAACGTCCGGTTCGTCACCTGATCGCTGGTCGAGAGAAGCTCTGTCATGCAGCCACGCTTCGCAAACGTCGCGATCGCCAACCGCCCAGTTACTGTCTCCTGACAAAGCAAAGGGCTTTTCGCCACATCCGGTAATCAGAACCGCATCGCCGGCTTGAGCGCGGCACAATGCCCATTCGATTGCTCGGAACCGATTCGGGACCAGTTGCACAGAGTTCGGATGCTCAAAGCCGTCCAGAAACTGATGCATCGGTTCGAAATCGAGGATCCCGCCTGCCGCAGCCCGCGTCGCGATGACGTGGTCCGCAGCCCGTTCCACAATCTCTCCCAGCTGTTTTCGCTGTGTCGATGAAAAATCATCACCGACCGAACACACACACCACACGCGCCCTTTGACGACTTGTTTTACCGTTCGAATCGCCGTCGCCAATTGGCTGGGCGTTTTCGCCGCGTCGACCCAAACCCCAAAGTCTTGGCCGCACTTAACGCTCTCCAACCGACCCGGGATTTTTGATCCTTTTTCGATTCCGCGGGCAATGGTCTGCAGATCGATTCCCAGCGCCATCGCTGCCGCCGCAGCACAGAGGCTATTGTAAATGTGTTCATCGCCGATGGTCTCGGTGCAAATTGCGACCGATTCAGTACCCGCGGTCAGCAAAAAAGTCTGTTGGCTGATGAGGCGTTCCAGTAACTGGCCGTTGACGTTGGCTTCATGGTGCATGCCGACCGTCAAAGTCGCGCAGGGGCACTGGTCGACCAGGAAGTGGGAAACCGGATCGTCCAGATTGAGAACCGCAACTCCTCCGGGCTTCAGCGACGAAATCAATCGCAGTTGGGCGCGATGGTGGTTTTCTCGCGTGACGTGAAAATCGATATCGGTGTCGCGGATGTTGGTCAAAACGGCGACATCAAAACTGACGCCCGCGTGATTGTGTCGAGCCAGATCGCGGCAGGAAACTTCAACGACCGCATGACTGCTGCCTTTGAGAACCATCTGGGACAGCTGCTGTGCGATCAGCGGCGGGTTGGGCGTGCCAGAATCAAAGGACGCCTGGTCGATCCCGGTTCGGACTCCGACCGATGAACGCAAGCCAGTTTGAAATCCAGCGACTTCCAGAATCGAAGCGATCAAGTGGTTGGTGATGGTTTTGCCATCGGTGCCGCTGACGCCGATGCTGGTCAACCGGGTGCTGGGTCGGCCGGCAAGTGCATGGCAGACTTCGCCGTAGGCCTTGCGTGAATCATTCACCAAGATCTGGGGCACGTTGACGGCCAGCAAACGTTCAGTCACCACAGCCACCGCACCTCGTTCGACGGCTTCGCGAGCGAAGTCATGTCCGTCTTGATCCGCTCCAACGATGGCAACGTAAAGATCGTCGCTTTCGCATTCATCCCATTGTCCGCAGCAGGAGTGAAATCGGACCGCGTTGGATCCGACCAGTCGACCGTGGGGGAGAATTTCCGCCAGATCAAGACCGGGGTGTAACAATTGGGAATGAGTCTGTGTACTCACAAAGGCCTCCATGCCGTTGTTGAGATTGCAATAAGTGTCGGCCTCCGTGCCAACGCTCAACGATTCTCGAAATTGGGGCCGCTGCGTCAAGATGAATCATGGCAGGGTTTGTGCTGGGTTTGGCATGTCAAAATTACAATCGTTGTTTTGCGGGAATTCGGTTAGGATGTGGCTCCGTCAATAGGTTTTTTCATGTTTCCCCGTTACGCTGTCACCGCTCATGCCTCAACAAGATTTTGATCTTGCGTCTCTCGCAGAGTATCTGCACGTCACGCCCGCCGAAGCGCGGAAGATGGCAGAGCGAGGTCGAGTTCCGGGCAAAAAGGTTGCCGGCCAGTGGAAGTTCTTCCGAGAAGAAATCCATCAGTGGTTTGAAAATCGAATCGGAATTTCCGACGATAAAGAACTGGTGGAAGTCGAGAAAGTGTTGGAGATTCAGTCGAAGAAAGAAATTGTCGGCGACTTTCATATTCCCGACTTGCTGGCTCCTGAGTTAGTGTTTGTTCCTTTACTGGCCCGCACCAAACCTAAAGTCATCCAGAATCTGTGTGGCAATGTCGCGGACACGGGCGTCCTGTGGGATCCGGATCGCATGGCCGAAGCGATTCGAAAACGTGAAGACCTACATCCAACGGCGCTCGAAAACGGTGTCGCGATGCTGCACCCGCGGCGACCGATGCCGAACATCATTGGGGATGCGTTTTTGGCGCTTGGGATCACTTCAGCTGGGATTCCTTTCGGTGGCCCCCGAGGTTGTCTAACGGATATCTTCTTTTTGCTAGGATCGACCGACGAAGCGGTTCACTTGCGAGTTCTGGCTCGCTTGAGCCGGCTGATTCGTGAGCCCGGTTTTTTAGAGCTACTTCGTCAATCTGATTCGTCCGCAGCAACGCATCAGACGATTACAGAGTTCGACGAAAAATTGGACTGAGTTCAACGCTGTTTTGGGATCAACGCTGTTTTGCAAGGGACTGCCATGAATCATCATTTGCTGGTGACCGGAGAGTACGGTCATGAAGAGTTTCGAGACGTGCTGTCGGGCATTTCGATTCCGTTGACGTTGGTTCCCGTCAACCGTTTGGCTTCCGTCGCGGAGCAATCGTTTTCGCTGATCGTGTTGGCTGAGCCGCGGCGCAATACGATCGATCCGACAATCGTGGCGAACTTGAGAGCGACTCATCGTGGCACTCCGATCGTTTCGCTGTTGGGATCGTGGTGTGAAGGCGAAAGGCGATCGGGAACGCCACTGGAAGGCGTCATTGCTGTCTGTGCCAGCCAGTTTCGAGGAAGGCTACGGCGATTCATGGATGCGAAAGATTCCAATGATCCGGCGATTTGGAATGAGCCGTTAACGGCAACGCCTGCCGATTCTGTTCGTCACTATCGTGTGGATGGCTCGCTGGCGGACAAGATTCGCGACGCCGAAGTCCTAGTGCTGGGGGAATCGGCAGCAAGCACAGCTGCGATCGCGGATGCATTGAAACTTTATGGTGTCCGAGCGGTGACGTCTCGAAACGCGGATGTTTCTCTGCAGCCGGATATCGTCTGCTTTGACATTCAAGCCATCAATTCATCAACCATTGACGAAATTCGGTCGGCGACCGAGGCTTGTCCGCAGTCGTGGTTTATCGCGGTTTGCGGATTTCCCCGTAGGCAGGACCACGTAGAACTGGCATCGCTTAACGTTCGCTCTGTAGTCTCGAAACCATTTTTGCACGTTGATTTGATCGAAGCCATTTCGGAATGGAAAACTTCTAAACAGCGTGACATAGACGCTTCATCTTTATTGTAATCCACCGCCCGCGGAAGTTCGCAGTACCGATTTCAGCCCGAATCCGCGCTGGACAATTTTGGCTAAATCCCAGTGCCACTCAGCTAAGGCCGGAGAGGCTGTGAAAATTGCACTGGACTGGCAACCGTTCAGAAATCTTGGGTTTAGACAGAACGTGTTCCAAAGAAATCTGAAGTCTTGCGACATCAGCTACGTTGCGAATCGCCCGATTCGATAAGAATTCCACAGCCTTGGAGTTGGAACCAAGCCCCTTGTGTCGCACGCTGGGCTTGAGGCAAGTTCTCTCATTGGACCTTAGAACGAAGACAACCGTTACAACCGGTCAGAAATCGACGCCCCCTTGGTTTCGGTTGGTCGAAAAGGCAGTTGCGCTCTGCTTTCGATAGTGTGAGACCTAGAGTTCGGTCAACGACCTTAATATCGCATTGCATGTCTGTAGTAGCTAAAAAACAAGAAACCCCGTCAGTTCGCGACAAATTCGAAGAAAGCGTATCGGCTTCGATTGTCAACGAAAGAATCCAAAACGTGGGTCCCTACCTCAAGGCACACATTGCGCTGTGGTCGATTGTGTCGGTTTACCTGTTTATTCGCGGCGGCATGCCGGCCGCCGCTTCGTGCGCGGCATTGAGTGCTGCGGTCGTTGGGCTGCTGCATTATTACTCCAATCGGGCATCGATGAGCAAGCAGTTGCTGGTCAATCTCTTCCTTGGGATTATGGCGGTAAGCCTGCTTTTGGTTGGGATTTTCAGCGATCGAGTTCAATCCACGGTTGCGTTCCAGTATCCTCTGCTGTGCCTGATTGCGGCCCAGTTGCTGGGGATGCGCGCGGCGATGAGCTGGTTCTTTCTCTCGATACTCGCGATTTACTTTTCAGTCGTTCCGCCGTGGTTGGGAGGGCAAGCGACGAAACAGGACTTCGATGTCCTTTGCGGTTCGATCGCGTTAGCTCTAAGCATGCTCTGGATCTGTGATCGGGCGGAACGTTTTTTCGTCAAGCGAACGGCCTATCTGCAGCGTCTCACTGACAGCCTTACAGAGAAGTCCCGTTTGCTAGGACTGGCTGAAGAAACTGCGAAAGTAGGTCACTGGTTGTGGAATCACCGGACGGGCAAAACTCATATCTCTGAGGTTTTGCGAGACATGTGTGGTCTCGATGCGGAATCCGAATTCAAAATTGTTGAACTCACCCACTGCTTTTCACAAAGCAGTGCCGAGTCTTTTCAGGATACTTTGGTCACGGCTTCTCGCACCGGCGACCCATTTTCGTTGGAACTGACGATTTCAAAACCCGACGGCGGCGTCCGGCACTTTACTTGCCACGGCAACTGCCAGGTCAATGAAAAGGACGAAGTTCAGTCGATTTTTGGCGTCATCCGAGACGAAACGGCCCTGAAAGAAGTCACGCAACGGCTTTCCCGCAAAGCCGACGAACTGAATCGCTTGGCCACCGTGGATACTCTAACCGGTTTGACGAACCGGCTTCAATTCCGCCGACTGCTCAATGAATCAGTCACCAATGCCTCCAAAAACTCAAAACTGATGGCGCTCTTGGTCCTCGACATGGATGGCTTCAAAGAGATCAACGATACCCTTGGACACGCCACCGGAGACCTTGTCCTGAGAGAAGCCTCCGATCGGATTTCGTCGATCGTCCGCGGCAATGATGTCGTCTCAAGGCTGGGGGGCGACGAATTTACGGTGATCCTAAACAGCGTCAGTTCGGTGGAAATGGTCGCGGATATTAGTAAGCGAATCGTTGCTGAAATTCGGAAGCCGATGGTTTTTGAAAACACTAAACTGGAAGTCGGTGCGAGTGTCGGAGCCAGTTTCTGCCCTCACGATTCAATTTCAGCAGATGAGCTATTTACGTTTGCCGACACCGCGATGTACGAGGCCAAATTCAATGGGCTTGATTTTTCGCTTTATCAGACGTGGATGACAGACGATTTGGTCAAGCGCAAACGAGTCGAAAGCAAGCTTGCCGGCGCCCTCGACCGAGACGAATTTTCGGTCGTGTACCAACCCCAGTACCGCGTTGGTGACAACAAAATCATTGGTTTCGAAGCCCTGATGCGATGGAACCGGGACGGAAGCGTAGTCGCTCCTTCGGAGTTCATTCCGCTGCTGGAGAGTTCAGGAAAAATCATCGAAGTCGGGCAATGGATTCTCGAACAGTCCTGTAAGCAGGTTGAGCGATGGGCCAAAAAGGGCTTTGACATCCGAGTCGCCGTCAATATTTCACCCGTGCAGTTCCGAGACAGCATGTTCTATGAGCGAGTCACGGAAACGATTTCAAGATATGACATATCGCCATCATTAATCGATCTGGAGATCACCGAAGGCGTGATCATTCACGACATTGAAAGAACATCCGAGGTGCTCAGCCGCTTGAGCGAGTATGGCTGCATGATCAGCGTTGACGATTTTGGTACCGGATATTCTTCGTTGGCATATCTGAAAAAGTTCCCCATCGACCGCCTGAAAATCGACCGCGTGTTCATCAAAGACTTTCCCGGTCACGATGACGGGATGATCGCGGCATCGATCATCGTGTTAGGGTTGAGTTTGGGGATGGAAGTTCTAGCCGAGGGTGTGGAGACAGACGCCCAGCTTGAATTCCTGCGTCACCAAGATTGCCTTATGTTCCAAGGGAATCTCAGAAGCGTTCCAATCAGTCCAGAGAAGTGCCTTGCATTGCTTGAAGAAAACAAGCAGCAACGGACGGACGCCACAGCGACATCGTTGATCCGGTCCTAGCCAACTCTGCCGTTCGTTGAATTTCAGCGGAACCGTTCGCTCGGGTGGGCAAGTTTGTAGTACCGCCTTCAGCCGAAGTGCGTGATTCGTCCGCAAGATCGATTACCACCCCGTCGTCGATTTCTCCATGGCCTATTTCAACTGTTCTAAGAAATCCCGGTCTTTTTGGGAAAGCTTGCTCTTGGGAACAACTTTGTCGCTGCCTTTGAGCGATCGGAGCGTCACATTTTCGTCGCTCATCGCAACCAATTTGGCCATGAGCTTGTACTTGCCAGAGGTCCATTGGCGAATCGATTGCCCTTCCACCGGTGTGGAAGCCGAGTCTCCACCGCCTGACGAAAATCCAATCGCTTTCTTCAATTCTTCGTCGGTGACCGCCAGCAGGACCGTAATCGATTGGCTGGCACTTCGGGGGACGCTGATGGTTTCAGTTCCAGAAACAAAAGCCGTCGTGGGTTTGATCTTTTCACCGTTGGAAAGCCCCGATGTCGAGGGAAGCCACATGAAATAGGGTTTTTCGTCATACAGCACGACCACGTCATGTTCATTGAAGGCGTGCAGAACCGTCCCGGAGCTGATGAAGCCAATGGAGCCTTCTTCGCGAGGGTCGAGGAAACTTCCCGCATTCTGCATCAGGAAAAACAGCGATTCCTTGGTCGGCTCTTTGCCAATTTTACTCTTGGCTTCCTTAAGCCCATCCACTTCGCGCTTTTTGCGGCTGACTTCCCGTTCTTTCACCAATTCGTTACGAAAAAAGAAGGACTTATTTCTGTTCCTTGGATCCGCCAAAACCAACACATCGGTTTCAGAGCTGGTTTTCTGGGGGAACCCCAATCGTCCGCGCTTCATTAAGCTGAGCTCTTTGGAAGCGTCGGCGACTCGCTTAGTGAAATTTTTGCGGTATTTCGCATAGTCTTTGCGGGTCGCCGTCACGTAGTCCGCCAATGTTTTTTCTGGAACGGGTACCTTCGTAATTCGATTGTCCTGACCGCCTCCGCCGCCACCGCCACCGCCGTCGCCGGAATCGACTTTTCCAATGCCCTCTTTGAGGCCTTTGAGCTTGTTCTTTTTCGCTTTGCTGATGGCATCGCGAATGTCATCCGCCGAAATACCAAAGTTCAGATTTTGAGAATCGCCACGGGACGCCAGTGTGCTCATCGCGACCACGTCACCACTGCGATTGATCAGCGGGCCTCCACTGTTTCCCGGAGACAGAGCCGCATCAATCTGAACCCAAGTGCCGTTGTACTCTGGAGAGATGGATTTGCCTTCTCGGATCGCGCTGACGATTCCATTGGTCGCCGTAAAGGAAAGACCGCGAGGTGCGCCCAATGCCGTCACTGTCTCGCCCTTGCGAGGAAGTTTCTCACTAACTTTGATGGGCGTAAAGGTTTTCAGTTTTTTACTGCCGATCTTCGCAACACAAATATCACGTGATTCGTCAAAGTATTTCGTGCCCAGAATGTTGACTTCCTTTCCGTCGGCAAACGTCGCTGTCGCTGTGACAGCGCCGGCTAACACGTGGACATTGGTCACGATGACGCCCGAGGAATTGACTACGAAGCCACTTCCTAACGATTCTCCGTCTTTGCCTTTGACTTCGATTCGAACTACCGATTTTTCACAGCGCTCGATGACATCCGCAAGTTCCTCCTGCGGACTGGCAAAGACTTGAGAAACAGACGTCAGTACAAAACCGACAAACAATAAGACGAAATTAACAGAGTTAAAACGTGACATGCATCCCCCGATTTGAAAGTGGTAAATCAAGGATAACGCCACAGGATTGGCGCGTCAATTTTTCTCTAACAATGTGCTCCAGATGATCCAACTCTCGGTGGAAAATTAGCCGATTCATGTGGATTGTGACAGCCAGTCATCAAATTGATTCGCCTGATATCGAAGATTTCCTCGCCGAGGAAGCCGCCGTCGCTCTACTATCTTCGCTCTGCTATCGGTCCAAACAAAAAAACTGCCGAGCACTAGAT
>CAZDZX010000197.1:0-8236 GCA_964510005.1 uncultured Pirellulaceae bacterium | reverse complement strand
AAAAATGGGGTTCGCAGTTCCGGATCGCTTGCACCAAAGCCCTCGTTGTGTCGCCCACCTCTGATTCGTTCCTTGCATCCCGCCTCTGTTTCGTTCGGGCCGCGGAGCGTCCCGTCCACGAAATTCGCAATCAGTTCTCATCAACAACTGCATCGATCTGTCTTAGATGCCCATCCCTCAAAAGGAACGGGTGGTCAAAACCTTGGGCGATTCTCTGCACCGATTCGACCGATTCGAGATAGCCCAAGCCAAGGTCTTCGATGGTGTTTCCCGACAGTTTGCTTTTTAGATAAACCGACCGTTCGGTTAGGACCGAAGCAAAGTGCTGCAGGTGGGTCGGCAGCTCTGAGGAAATGCTGCCTTCGAACTGAGCTTGGCACGCTTGTTTGAGTTTTGATTTTGGTTTTTCGGAAAGGTCCGACCAGACCACGATCGGCCCATCGTTGGAGGTCAAGCGAGAAGCGTTGACGACTGCCGTTACGATGTCTTTCCAAGTCGTATCGCCGTGACCGGTTTCGACGGTGGTGACCACCATGTCACATTCGGCAGTGGGCGCGACTTGCCAGATATCAGCCACTTGCTGGGCCGCGAGTTCGCGAACTTGTTTTCGTTCACCGCAGGTGATGTCGTGAATCGACTGGCCGGGAGCACAAATCAATTCGATTGAAAAGAAAATGCCCAGCGTGTCATTCGCCAATTCGGTTTCAAGACGACGCTGTTTAGCGGTGCCGTCCTTTTTGCGAAAGCGTTGACGCGTTTCCATATTGCTGAATTCAGGATAAAGACAATCGCCAGATTTAGCGTTGGGGACAACGCAGTTCACCGGGATGACAAAGTCGCTTTCGTGCAGTGAGCGATTCACATACACCGGATCGCCATCCTTGCTGGCAACCAGATAGGCAACTCGACTGTCCTCGCTATCGTGAACTTCAAAGTTTAACGAAGACGAATCGCCGGGAAGTTCCCATCGCTTCGCCGCTTCCGGATCCGCGTCGGCGGGCGTGTCGACGGCAACCAGTCCCAATTCGCGACAGGTGGATTGTGAAACCACGACGTGCAAGTTGTCGGTTTCGATGCCCATCGAATCGATAGCATTGACTAGGGCCGTGAGTGTTTGCTGCGGAAACGGGATTCCTGACTGCAATAACACGGCAACCCGGTCACCCGGAAACACGGATTCGGCCAACGGCGGGAAATTCACCGGCTGTTTCAAGGTGGCTTTGAACAATTGCTCTAGGCCGGCGGTGGTCGTTGCCGTTTTGGCTGACGCATCGATGGGTGAAAAGGCGTTGCAAAGCGCCTCGACATCGGCGGAAACGATCGTTGAATTGGGCATCCGTGGTCTCTTAATGAAAACAGTAGAGTTGCGGGGGGCGACTATGGTATCCGATTTTATTGCCGGAATCGAATGACAGCCACGATAACGAGAATACAAACACAAATGACGGCCACGAGGACTGTCAGCGGCATTGACCAGAGTGCCATTTTTTGCAGACCCGTTAGCGGTGCCCGGGCTTTGCGAGGCCTAGGTTGGGAGGACGCTTGCGAAGGCTGTCTGTGGGGATCTGACATGGGCCTGTGTGGAGTCTGAGTCGATTGTAATTGTATCCCTTTGCCGCTTCGTTGAAAAATCAGGGGTTGAAAATTGTGGATTTACCCGAAGTCTTCCCTCGAGTGTGCTCCCTTGGTGGCATAGGCTAAAACTCAGTTCGCAGAGATCCCGAACTACTGGAGTCGGGACGAAGATTGAGGAGTGCGTTTCTGTCCAACGCTCACGCCCAGTCGTGCCGCGAATGACGATCGTCTATTCGTCTTTGCTCTCGAAGTACTTTCGCTTCAAACGTCGCACGTTTCGATCGAAACGATTGCGAAGTTTTCTGTCGCTCAGTTTGACGGAATCCTCAATCTTCTTGAGTGCCACTTTGACTTTCTTGCCATCCTTCTTTTCACCATCGTCGATCAGATCATCAACGGTCTCTTGTCCTTCCTTGCGAAGTTTGGCTTCGGCTTCCTTCATTTCCTCTTGCATTTTCGCTTCGAGTTCGGCGATTTTCTGCTCCAGCTCTTTTTTTTGTTCGCCGGTGAGAGCCTTCATTTCGGCCTGCTCTTTTTTGCGTTTCTCAGCCTCTTCTGCTTCTTTCCGCTGCTTGGCCTCTTCCGCTTTCTTGAGTCTCTCAGCCTCTTCGGCTTCTTTGCGCTTTTTAGCTTCGGCCGCTTTCTTGCGTTTCTGGGCCGCTTTGGCCTCTTTGCGTTTCTTGGCTTCTTCGGCCATCTTCTTTTTCTTGTCTGCCTTGGCCTTGTCGTTTTTCCCGTCGGTCGCTTTCTCTTCTTCTCGAAGCTTCTTTCGAGCCGCCGCTACCGCTTCCTCTGCCTTCTTCCTTGCCGCGGCGGCTTTCTTTTCGAGATACGATAGCTCCTTGGTCTCGTTGGATGCGGCGATGCCCGCAGCAGCCTTTAAGTCTTTGCCTTGACCCTTCATTTCTTTCTTGGCCATCAACTCTGCATTGCGAAGGCTGGCAGCTTCGAGCTGCTTCTTCACGCGGGCGAGTTGCTGGTTGGCGGCTTTTTTCTCTTGGCGAAGAACACCAACCGTTTTGTTCAAATCATTGTTTTTCTGCTTTGCGCTTTTCAGCTCAGCTTCGAATGTCTGCTGTTGAGCCATGGCTTCCTTCAGTTTCTTCTGATTGGCACTGACAGCTTTCCGGCTTTTACCAAGCTCCGTCTCCAGTTGTTGAGCCTTTTTGGAGTACTGGGCGATCTTCTTTTCTTGGGCATTTCTTTGCTTTTCAGTCAGGCTCATTAATTCGAGATTGGCTGATTTGGCAGCTTTGAGTTGTGCCACGGCGCTTGCCAATTTTTGATTTGCGGTTTTTAGTTCGGCAACCATTTTTGCCTTTTCGGCGGCCTGTTTCTGAGCCGCTTTTTCAAGGCTTGATTTCTTCAGGTTGGACTTTTCTTTGGCTTGCTCAGTTTCGGCTTTCAGGTTCGCGACCATCGTAGTCGCTTTGGTGAGCTTTCGATTGGCATCCTCTAGCTTGGCTGTCAGCCTTGCTTTTTCTGTTCCCTGCCTCTGATTCGATTTCTTGAGTTTGGACATTTCAAGATCAGATTTTTCTTTGTCCGTTTTGGTTTTGGCTTGCAAGTCTGCCGTCATCGCTTCGGCCTTCGCCAGTTTTTGCTTTAGCTCGACCAGTTCGTCGACCATTTGCGATTTTTCGGCGATCTGTTGTTTCGTAAATTTGTCGAAATCAGACTGGTCACGATTAGACATCTCTTTGGCTTTCTCGATTTCCCCCTTCAAGCCGACGATCATCGCTTCGGCGCTGGCCAGTTTTTGTTTCGTGCTTTCTAAATCGGCAACCATCCTCGCTTTTTCGGCGGCCGCGGCTGGAGTTTCCTCAGCAGAGCTTCCAGTATCGGGGCCGGGCGGATTCGCAAAAATTGAATCGGTGGTCTGCTCGCCGATAATTTGCTCGCCAAACACTGGGTAGCCGGGAAGCGTAGGATCTAAGATCGTCTCCCCATCTTTGACGACCCCAATGATCGTCCCATTTACCGGATCTTGGCTAAGGATCCGCTCCTTGAGTTCAAACTCGCCAGTCGGTGCCGGGATCACCTGACCCGACTGAGGATACGCTGGGTATTCCACGATCGGGCCCTGATAGGAGGGATAAGACGGATAGACCGAGCCCTGATAGGAGGGATAAGACGGATAGACCGAGCCCTGATAGGAGGGATAAGACGGATAGACCGAGCCCGGGATTGGCGTTTGAGCAAACGCGATGCTTGAACAGAACAGAAGGGCGACCAAAGGAATGATTGTTCTCGTGTTCATAGCTGGCTCTTAGGGATCGGATAGTTGTCAAAAGTCCAACGACAGCCTGGAACGGCAAACGCGATGGACTCTTTGATTTATCGGGTTGGCAGTCCTTATTTTATACACGCCAATCGGCCTGTGGACCAGAAAACAGCGGGCTTATTTCTCGTAAGGTGAATTGAGGGATTTCGACTTTCCAAATCCCTCTGCCGTTATAAACTTCTGTATCAACCCCAGCAGGAGCGAACGTTTTGGCACAAGGCCCCGACTTTGACGTAAAAGATCGTGTGAAACAGGCCACCGATCTGGTTGACCTTGTGGGGCGATACATGAATCTGCGCCGTCAAGGGAAAGCCTTTGTCGGTCTCTGCCCGTTTCATGCCGACACCAAACCCAGTTTTCAGGTCATTCCCGCGCGGCAGCGATGGAGCTGTTGGGTTTGCAATCTGCACGGAGATGCTTTTGATTTCGTGATGCGAAAGGATTCCGTTGACTTTCGCGGCGCCCTCGAAATTCTGGCTCAGCTGGCCCGCATCGAACTCCCCGATTACTCCTCCGGACCGAAGGCCAAACCCGGCGACCCGAACCACAAACCCACACTGTATGATGCGATGAAGTGGGTCGAGGAAACCTATCATCACTGTCTATTGAGCTCCAACGAAGCGATTCCAATCCGGGAATATTTGAGCGAACGGGGGATCACCGACGAAAGCATTCGCAAATTTCGCATCGGTTTCGCACCCCTCGCGTGGTCGTGGCTGGTCGATCGGGTGGGTAAGACTTCGTTCACGCCCCAGATTCTGGAAGCCTGCGGTTTGGTGTCTGCCAACTCGCGAGGCAGCTGGTACGAGCGGTTTCGCGGCCGCGTGCTGTTTCCGATTCGTGACACGCAGGATCGGCCGATCGCGTTTGGTGGACGTGTCGTTCCCGGTATTTATGGCACCGAAGACGAACCTAAAGGAAAGTACGTTAACTCGCCGGAATCAAAACTGTTCTCCAAAAGCGACAATCTGTATGCCCTTGATTTGGCTCGGCACACTTTGCAGGATCGCAAACTGACCATCGTTGAGGGTTACACCGATGTGATTGCGGCCGTCCAAGCCGGTGTCCCCAGCGTGGTCGCGGCTCTGGGTACGGCGCTTAACGAGCGACACATTCGGCTGATCAAACGGTTCGCTGATACCATCACATTGGTCCTTGATGGCGACACCGCGGGTCAAAAGCGGACCAATGAGATTCTGGACTTGTTCGTGACCAGCGATGTCGATTTGAGAATTTTGTCGTTGCCCGATGGTTCCGACCCTTTCGATTTTTGCATGCAAAACGGCGGAGAGGCATTTCAACAACTGATCGACGCCGCGCCCGACGCGATCTCTCATCGGATCCAGACCGAAACGGCCGGCATCGATTTGCTGACGCAGACCCACGCTGCCAGCCAGGCCTTGGGCAGTATCTTGACGACGTTAGCCAGCGTTCCGAAAACCAAGATTGCCAGTTCGGCGGCTCATCAATTGCGCCAGGAGCAGGTGATTTCGAGGTTGGCCCGTCAGTTTAATCTCGATTCTGAATCGGTTAAACGACGGCTGGACGAGGTCCGCAATAGCCTTCGTCCCCGTTACGTTGCTGCGGATGCTGCGCCCCAGCAAATTCAGGTCATTGATCCCGCTTCATTGGTGGGCCGTGAGCGGGAGCTTTTGCAAGCACTTATTCTGGAGCCTTCGTTTTTGGATCGTGCTGTCGAAAACGTGGCGGTGACTCAGTTCGTCGATGGTCCCCTCAGGGCGATTTACCAACTGATGGATAACTTTTTCCATGATGGGCTGGATGTTGGGTTTGATAATTTGATGTTGGAATTGACCGATCCGACGCTCAGAAATCTGCTGTCACATCTCCACGAAGAGGCAATTTCCCGGCAAGAAGCAAAGCAGTCAGATTCGACAATGATTGCTCTTGATATTAATTCCCAATTTGATTCTGTTTTGGCCTCGTTCGCCGATGTGGAGATTTCTCAACAGCATCGTGCGAAGCTTTCCCAGTTGAAAGACAATGAACTTAGCAAGGAGGATGAGGCGACGGCTCTCGAAGAGCTGTTCAAACAAACCAGACAGCGACATGGTCTTTAGGAGATTCAAGGAAGAGTCACTGCCACGTCGTTCGGTTGCCAGAACTCAAAAGCAAAAGTTGGACCTTATCCGTTTCCGCGTTTAAGTCAGTCCGGCAGCGTGACCCCGATTTATCACGTGATTTGCCAATTTGTATTCCAGCAATCAATCACCTCGCCCTCGAATCATCGTGTCACGATTCGAAAGGCAGGGAATGCGAAAAGGATTTCGCAGGAGGAATTTGACATGCAAGCTGTTGAAAACGAACTCAAAGCGCTCATTTCTAGAGGAAAAGAGCAGGGATATTTGACCTACGCCGAAGTCGGCCAATTTTTGCCCGACGAAGCTGCCAGTGCTGAAAAACTGGACAGCCTCATTTCGGCTCTTGAAGGGTCCGGGATCGAGCTAGTCCAGTCGAACCCCAACGACCCATCCACAGCGGATCTGACAGATTCCTCGGAACCCGAAGCGATTCGTTTCACAGGAAAGCTGCCGCGACCCAGCGACGATCCGATCCGGATGTACCTGAGTCAGATGGCAATCATTCCGCTTCTCAATCGCGACGAAGAAATCGCATTGGCCAAGCGAATTGAAATTGCTCGTCGTCGCTATCGAAACAGTGTCATGGGTTGCCACTACGCATTTATGGCGACTCTGGAGACGCTTAAACGGGTCCATGCCGGTGAACTGCCGTTTGATCGTACGATCAAAGTTTCGCTGACAGAAAACCTCACCAAGGAACAGATCCAAGCGCGGATGCCTCACAACTTCCGCACGATCGATCATTTAGTTCGTGAGAAGGAAAGAAGTTTCGCGACACTGATCAACAAAAATAAAACGACAGAGGAGCGCGAGGACGCACGCACGCGGTTTCTTTCCTGTCGCAGAAAGCTGGTCATTCTGATCGAAGAGCTAAGCCTGCGTTCACGGCGAATCAGTCCGCTGATTCAGGAACTGGAAAAGTTCTCCAGTCGCGTTGAGTGGTTGCAGCAACAGTTGAGCAATCCAGAACTGTCAGCGGTTGAGAAACGACGTCACCGCAGCGAGTTTATTCGTCTGATCCGCTTGTGTCACGAAAGCCCGCGAAGTCTGGCTATTCGCGTGGCACGATGTAAGAAAAACCTTGAGGAATTCGAAGCCGCCAAGCGTCGGCTTTCCAGTTGCAACTTGCGTTTGGTTGTTTCGATTGCCAAAAAGTATCGCAATCGCGGCATGAGCTTTCTGGATCTGATTCAGGAAGGAAACACGGGCTTGATGCGGGCCGTCGACAAATACGAATACCGCCGCGGTTTCAAGTTTTCGACTTACGCCACCTGGTGGATTCGTCAGGCCATCACCCGCGCGATCGCGGATCAGGCTCGGACGATTCGCATTCCTGTCCACATGATCGACGTTCTGACCAAATTGCGTAACATTCAAAAGATGTTGCTGCAGGATACCAAGCGTCCCCCCACAATGCAGGAAATCGCCACCATCGCAGAGATGGATGTCGAGGAAGTTCGTCGCGTGATGGACATCGGTCGGCACCCCGTTAGCCTCGATCGTCCCGTTGGCGAAGGCGACGATTGCAGCTTTGGTGAATTCATCGAAGATTCTGCGACGGACAACCCCGTTCGCGCGGCGACTAACGTCATTCTGCGGGATCGAATTGAGAACTTGCTCAAGACATTGACTTATCGTGAGCGTGAGATCATTCGTTTGCGTTACGGCTTGGGCGATGGATACACGTACACGCTTGAGGAAGTCGGACGGATCTTTAAAGTGACACGCGAACGTGTGCGGCAGATCGAAGCCAAAGCGGTTCGCAAACTGCAGAATCCCGTTCGCAGCCAGCAGTTGGAGGGCTTCATCGACTTTGAAGCGATCCAGCGAATGGCCGAAAACGCGGCTCAGGCCTCGGAGCGACCTGAAGCTCCAGCAGTTCCTGCAGCAGCACCGGTCGCCGAAACTGCCAAGCCAGACAGCGACGTGCCAAGCATTCTTCCGTTCCCCGCTCAGGAAGGCGAACCGACCGACGAATGGAATGATGGTCCTTCAGACGCTGCTTTGTTCTCGCTGCCTAACGCGGCGTAGAGACATAGAAAAACCGATCGCAACCGCGCTTTTCCGTCTGGGAAAGTGCGGTTTTTTTTTCACAGTCTCGGATACCACGAAGTGGCGCATCCTCAACGAGGTTAGATCAATAACCCAAGGTTCTTGAACCTTGGGTAGTCGACTTGGCTAAAGTAAGTGCCGCGCTGCGGCAGTCGCGCGGTTTGCATGGGGAGTGAATTCGCTATCGTATCAGCAGCGACGACGGATGATTTCAACGGACTCC
>CAZDZX010000196.1:0-8279 GCA_964510005.1 uncultured Pirellulaceae bacterium | reverse complement strand
GCTGGGTACAGGATGCGACTAACAGCTCAGGGCCAAAGGCCCGGCAGTTTGTTAGGGCAGTCCGAGATTCCCCCTGCAATGCCTCAACAACACGACCACGACAAGCGTGGACCATGGCACCCAAGACGGCAACCTCAACACGACTGAAAATTAGGGTGATCAATTGAATTTGTGAAGCCATTACATCACCAATTGGAACTGCCAACCCTAAAACTAAGCTGGAACGACGCACTAGAGGCAGTACTACAAGCTTATCTTATTTCATCGCTGCACCGCCGCCCACGATTGGCAGCGTCAGCGAGGTCTCGTCCAGATCAACCGTCAGTTGAGTTCCCGGATCGGGCCACAATGTAAATTCCCGATCGCTGGAAAAGATCATCAAACCGATCTGCTGGCCCACAGGAATGATCTGATCATCGGGTTGCAGATCAAATTCCAGTTCGACAAACTCTCCCGGTTTCAACGGTTCGCTTGCGGAGATGGATTTGCTGTTCTGCGGATCCGCCCAGCCACGGGTGATCAGGTTGGCGTTGATCGTGTCGGCACTGCGATCCCAGGGTAGCGAGACCAACCAAACGGATAGGTTGGCTGCCGGTTTATCGCAGGACAATTTGATTTTTAGCTTTGACGTCCCTGAGATATGAACGGCCTTCGTTAGTGGAGCGGTCGCAAACAGCAACCGGTTCTCCGATTCCTTTTTGGCCGCCAATTTCTTGCCGCCGATCGACACGTCATCGACCAGCGTTTCCTGTCCTTGGCCACCGGTCTTTTCTAACGTCAGTCCGCCTAGCGTTTTGCCACCAGCGCTGGGATACAGTTTGACATCAACAGCATCTGGGTGGGGGTAGTCGGGATATGCCGTGGGCTCATCCCTTTCGGCGCCTTCGCGGACGACGCGAGATTTCGGATCCTTTTCGACACCGTTTTCAATGCCATACAGGTAGCGTGTGAACCAGCGATTCATCATCGAACGGGTCGGCGGTCCGCCGTGGCCGCCTTGATGGAGATAAAGCTGAACGGGAACACCTTGCTTTTTCAGAGCTTCGTAGACGCGAATCGAATGGGCCGGCATCACGTTCCAATCATTGAGCCCATGGGCCAACAGAGTGGCGGCTTTGACGGGCTTCAGTTGAGTCAGGTAACTTCTTTTTGCCCACCACTCGTTGTAGTCCCCCGACTCGCGATCAATGTTCGGCAACAGGTCTTCGTCGCGGACTTTGCAGTCACAGTGCTCGCGGAAGGCCGGATCACCACTGTTGACAAAGTCATACAGCACATCCATGTCTTCACCCACGTAACCACCGGGGTGCCGCACCAATCCGTTGGAACGATAGTAATGGTAGTAAGAAGTGTTGGCCGCGATCGGAATGATGGCTTCGAGCCCTTCAACACCCAAGGTGGCCGCTGCCAACGGCAGCGTTCCGTTGTAACTGGTGCCCGTCATGCCGACTTTGCCAGTGCACCACGATGCGACGACAGGTTCGCCACCGACGGGAGCGCTGAAGCCTTTGGCACGACCGTTGAGCCAATCGATGACGGCTTTGGGGGCAAGGGATTCGTTGGGGCCGCCGATGGTCACGCAGCCTTGCGAAAGTCCGGTTCCCGGCGAGCAAGAATGTACCATTGCAAATCCACGAGAAACCCAATACGAGGAATGGGTGGTGGAAATACGTGGTCGCCGCGATTGAAATTTGATCGAGGTGGGATGTTTGTGTTCGGGAGGTGTTTCGCCAAGCTCATGCTTGGGGTCCCAGAAGGTGCCTTTCTGGTTGCCGGCGGTTCCGGAAAAGTAAGGGCTGGTGCAGTAGACCGCGGGGACTTTCAGGCCTTCGGTGTCGGTCTGTTTCTGACGGGTGACCGACACGTGGACTCGATCCATGATTCCATTGCCATCGGTGTCGAATTCCGTTTCCACAAACAGATCGTGAACGATCCAATCGCGTCTGCTTTTAAAGGCGTCAACTTTTTGGGCTTCGCCGTCAATGAAGACGGGCGTTGCCTGCTGCACGACCGGGGTCTGGATGGCAAACGCAAATTCCGTGGCCGACAGAAAAAACAAAATCAATAAAGCAAGGTGTTTCATAGCGATCATCTTAAGTAGGGTGCCGGGATTTTTACAGGCGCGTCAATGGAGTCAGTGCAAGCTTGTAGCGGGTGTGGATTTTTGAAAATCCTAGTCTTCGAAATAAGTATAACCCTGCATGCTCTCGCGATAAAGCTTCAGCATCATCTGGCGCTGCTCTGAATTGATGGTGCCGGACTCCAGCGCCGATTCCGCCTTGGTCCGGAACCGTTGGAGCAATTCTTGCGGTTGGTATTCCACATAACTGAGCACATCCGAAATGCTGTCGCCATGGATCTCTTCCACGAATTGGATTTTCCCATCGCCCCCAATCGAGATGCTCGCGACGTTGGTGTCGCCAAACAGATTGTGGAAATCGCCCAAGGTCTCTTGATAGGCTCCCACGAGGAAGACGCCCAAAAAATAGGGCTCGTCCCGTTTGAATTCGTGCAGTTGCAGGGTGCGAACGAGGTCTCCATCGGCATTGGAAAAACGGTCCAATTTGCCATCGCAATCGCAAGTCAGGTCGGCAATGATCGCCTTGCGGTTGGGTTCTTCGTGGTGGCGGTGCAGCGGGATCGTCGGGAAAATCTGTTCAATCGCCCAAGCATCGGGCAGGGACTGAAACACAGAAAAATTGCCGTAGTAAATATCCGCCAACTGATCTGGAAGCGATTCCAATGCGACTGGAATTCGGTTCAGCTGGGGCAATAGCTCAAACACGATTTGGTTGATGATTTTCAAGTACAAATTGTCACCGAAGGCACGCTCTCGCAATCCAATCTGGCCCGACTGAAACAGCTCGCGCAGTTGATCGCGGTAGTAGACTGCATCGTTGACGTTTTCCTGCACCCGACGGATGTGCAAATTTTCGATCACATCGAACAGGTTTCTGACCGGTTCGCAAAGCTCGCTGGAGTCTTGGGGTTCGATCGGAATGGGTTCGAAGTCTGTCACCGAAAGAACGTTGAACAACAGGATCGACATCGGGGCCACGGTCCAGCGACCGGATTCCGTCACCAACACTGGGTGGTCAACGTTGTGGCGATCCAACGAATCTTTGACCGTTTCGACGATATCGACGCAGTACTCATTGAGATCGTAGTTTCGACTGTGGGGTTGAGTGCTGAAGGTTCCGTCGTAGTCGACGGCCAAACCGCCGCCAAGGTCCAGGTATCCCAGCGGCGCCCCGTCTTCGACCAGGCCGAGGTAGTAGCGGCAGGCCTCTTGGACGCCATCGCGAATGTTGCGGATGTTGGTCACTTGGCTGCCCAAGTGAAAATGCAGCATCTTCAAACAGTCCAGCATCGAATGCTCGCGGAGCATATCGACGGCTGCGATTAGCTTTCGCGCCGTCAGCCCAAACAGGCTGCGGTCACCGCTGTCTCGCGACCAGTGTCCTTCGACTTGGGTGGAGAGTTTGACGCGACAGCCAATCAGCGGTTCCACGTCCCAGTGCCGAGATCGTTCGATGATTAGCTCTAGCTCATCGAGGGACTCGATCACGAAAAAGCACTGGTAGCCCAATCGTCGCGCCTGCAACCCCAGGTCAATAAACTCTTCGTCTTTGTAGCCATTGCAAATGATCAGGCTTTCGGTGTCGGGCACCATCGCTAGCGCCACCATCAACTCGGGCTTGCTGCCGGCCTCGAGACCATGTGAAAACGTCTCGCCCGCGCGGGTGACCGATTCGATCACGTGCTTCTGCTGGTTGACCTTGATCGGGAAGACGCTGCGGTATTCAGATTGGTACCCCGTTTCCTGAATCGCTTTACGAAAATTCTCATTCAGCCGAATGACTCGGTCATCAATCAGGTTTTCGATTCGCAGCATGACCGGCATTGAAAGTTCACGATCCCGCAGGCCATCGATGATCTGCTTCATCGAAATGGTTTGGCGTCCCGTCGACGTGGGGGCTTTGACTGAAACATAGCCGTCATCGCCGATCCCAAAAAAGCCCTTCCCCCAATCATCCAGTCCGTACATTTTACGAGCGTGCTCCAATGACCACTGAGGGGTCCGATGAGCCTCGTCGGTGCGGACTTGGGCTGGCTTTTGTCTCGTTTCTGAGGATCCTGAATCGGTCGCCATCGGGAAAAATTATCCTGGAGTGGTTCGCGTCAATGAGAGACAATAAGTGAACATTTTACTGGTGTTTTGCAAGCACCTCGCGGGGCGATTCGAGCCCGGAAGCCAACAAATCACGACAATTTGATGAATATTTGATTTTGATGGAATCAGCACGGCACAAAAATGTACTCCCTTATGAAACGCACTGAACCGTAGGCGAGATGAGTAAACAAACGGACCGCCGAAAATTGTTTGAGCAATGCATCGAATCCTGCGCGGAATCGATGTATCGCGTGGCGTTTCGCTTGACAGGTGATTCTGCGCTGGCCAGAGATTTGGTTCAAGAAACCAGTCTGGCTGCTTGGAAGAATTTGGACTCGTTGCGGGATCCAGCACGAATCCGCGGTTGGATGTTTTCCATTTTGCGGAATCAGTATTCAAAACTGGTTCGCAAGGAAATGAAGGCGCCTCGCGGGACGCAAGGAATCGAAGACATGGCCGAACAGAAAAAAACGAACAAAGAAGAACTGCAGCAAACGGTTCAGCTGTCCATTTCGGAGCTTGATGAAAAACATCGGATGCCACTGTTGCTGGTTTCGATGGAAGGATTTTCGGTGGAACAGGCGGCCGAGATATTGGGCGTTCCACGCGGTACGGTGCTGTCTCGACTCAGCCGCGCCCGTGGCAAACTGAAGGAGATCCTGAAGCGAAATGGAATCGTTTCGCTGGCCGAATAAACAACCGTATTTTCTTAAAACTCAACGATCAAACTTACTTTCAAAAATGAAACCCGACTCCGAATCTAACGAGCCCCATGAAATCACCGACGAGCAATTGGATGCTCTGTTGCGGGAAGTCCATGTGCCGGCGGATCTCAAGCAGGATCTGCTGTCCATTGCCGACGTCGATTTGATGGTTCAGCCAAAGCCTGTTTCCAATACTTCGACCATGGGGCGCTGGTGGGTGCTGGCTGCCTCGGTGGCGGCGGTTGCTTTGTTTGCTGTTTCATTTTTCTGGGCGGAAAACGGGACGCTTGATCCGGGAGTTGCGACGGTTCAACCGGAAACCAAATCCAAAACAGAATCCACCATGGAAGCCGAACGCTTACTGGCGGAAATGAAACAGCAGCAAAACGAATTCAATCGTTTGCTGGCCCAATCAAAGCTCGATCGAATTGAGCGATCGTTGGATCAGCTTTCATCGTCGCAGGAGTCTATTTGGGCGGACGATGAAATGATTTCCACGGTCATCGCCATCGCCGATCAAACGCCGGTTTTGCTGGGCGGTTCTCCCAAAGCGGCGATTGTGGACATGGAAAAAGTGGTGCAACAGTGGCCCCATACCCGCGGTGCGACGATCGCCCGTGAATTCATTCAACAAACCAACGTTAAAACTCAAAAGGATAAATCATGAAACGCTCAGCAAGATTCGATATCGGGATGCTGTTTGTCATCGCTATGGTTCTGTTTTGCAGTCCCTTGGGACTCTACGGTCAGTCGTTGTCCGAACCGATGCCTAAACCCAAATCCGCGAAGTCTCTGATGTTGAAACAGGCGCAGCGGAAAATGGAAAGCCTAAAGCAGAGCGTGTCGCGAGCGAAGCTGCGGGTTGAAGAGTTTGAAAAGACGCTCGCAGGCAATCGTGCCGAGCTAAACAAGCAATACGAAAATGAGGCTCAGTTGGGGATTTCGCTTGAGTCGTATCCCGATGTGATTCGCACGCTGCAGACACATCGCGTGGAATTGCTGATCGAGCTGGCGGGTTTGGATGCCAAACGCAAGTTGCTGTCCGAATCGATGAGCGCACAGAAGCGGCCCGAAGAAAAGATGAATGACTCGCAAGTTGAACAGAAACGTGTTCTGCAACTGCAGCAACAGAGATTGGAAAAGTTGGAAAAGTTGGCGGCCGAGGGAAGTGTCAGCCAAGAAGATGTTTTGGAAGCCAAGATCGAGTTTGGGCAAATGCGACTGAGATTCGCAGAGGCGAATCAGGAGGCCGCTGTCAAAGCTCCTCAAAATGAGCTTCTTGAGCTTTCGTTGGAAAAAGCGGAACAGGCTGCTCGTCTGCAGAAAGTCGAAGAGTTGCTGGCCAGTTTCACCAAAGCTCGAGTGAAGCTTTCAAAGCGAGAGCAAATTTCGCGACGCATCGAAGTCTCGCAAGATCAGTTGTCCACCGCCCAAGATCGATTGTTTGAACGAGAAGATGACTTGAGTGAGACCCGTAAATTCATCGAGCAACTTACAGGCGATGAAGAATTTTGATTGCGGCAAAATAGGGGCGAAACATTGTTTCTTAAACAAGGATAGACCATGAAGATTTTTTCCATCACAGCCATCGTCGTTTTGGCGTGGGCCATCGTTGCTACTGACGTTCACGGGCAGGCAGGCGTGTCGTCATCGTCCTTTGGCGTGGCCCGATCCGGCGTCCACAATCGTTTCGGCGATTCGCTGATGCCGCCCCCGGAGTTCTTCCGAGTGGAAGAGTTCGTCAACTATCATCGCCACGATTTGCCACTGCCGACCGGCAACAAAAAGGTGCGTCTTAATGTGCAGCAGATGGAGCTCGAAGATGACAAAACTTTGCTCCAATTTGGGATCACGACTCCCCGAGCGATTGGTGAAGAAGATCTGCCGCCGCTGAACGTCGTGCTGGTCATCGACGAAAGCGGTTCGATGAGTGGAGAGAAGATGGAAAAACTCAAGGA
This sequence comes from uncultured Pirellulaceae bacterium, assembly GCA_964510005.1. Lineage (GTDB taxonomy): Bacteria > Planctomycetota > Planctomycetia > Pirellulales > Pirellulaceae > Mariniblastus. Next base: position 1,443 of record CAZDZX010000196.1, on the reverse strand, counting down.
AGCCCTGAGCGCTTTCGTGGATCGATTTAGATCGTCCGATTCCGTCGCGATCGTTGGATTTGAAAACAAAGCGCGCCTGATTCTGCCCGCCACCAAGAAAACCGAAACGCATAAGATCCGCGCAGCCATTGACGATATTACTGCCGGCGGAGGTACTAACTTGCACGCGGGTTTGATGATGGGTTATCGCGAGGCGTTGGAGAATTTTGACGCGGAGCGAACCAACCGAGTGATCTTTCTGACCGATGGCAATGCCAATGTTGGCGAAACTCACGCGGCCGAGATCGCGGCTGAATCGAAGCGGTGCATCAACAAAGGGATCTCGCTGGTTACGATTGGGCTGGGCGTTGATTTTAATAATGGGCTGCTTCGTGAGATCGCCGATTCGGGTCGAGGAACGATGCACTACATCGGCGATGCGAAAGACATTCGGAAAACGTTCGTGAAGGAAGTTGATAGTTTGTTAGCTCCTGCGGCCACAAAGGTTCGACTGGAAATCAAACTCGACGATGCCTCCAAAGCCAAAGTGTTTGGCTATAAAAAGAAATTGGACCGAAGCGATGACAAGCTGGTGTTGAATTTGGATGATTTAAATTGCGGAGCAACTCAAGTCGTGCTGATGAAATTTTCGGGCGAAGAAATGATTGGCGAAGCAACGCTGAAATATGTCGACGCGATAACGAAAGAAAAAGTGGAAGTCGATGTTGATCTGGAGGATGTCGACGGAGCATCGTCTGCGTCGATCAACAGGAATTACGCCATCTCCAAGATTGCCGGGGGGCTCAATGCGTCGGCGGAATTTTATCAGGAAGGGCGGCGGTCGAAAGCCGAGGAGGCCCTGAAATCCGCTCTGCGAAAAGCCCGTAAGTATCGTGATTTGGATGACGATTCACATGTTCGGCGAGTTGCCAAGATTGCCAACGGCTATCTGGAAAAACTCAGCTCTCTGAAGGATGAGCATCGCCCGGAGCCAGTGGAGTCGAAATGGTAAATGGCAATCGGTCACGATCGAATCGGTCGTAAATCGAAGGCGCATAAAAAAACGGAGCCCATGAGAGCTCCGTTTTTCTTATTCGCTAATCGTCAGATCGGTTTACCGTCTGTGCAGATTGCATTTGCCTGACAAGCAACCGCCACGTGTGGGTACGGGAACAGCAAACTGCGGGTTGTAGATCGGTGCCAGAACCGGTGAAACAGAAGGCGCCGAATAAACAGGGGCCGCTTGGAACACAGGAGCTGAATTAACCACAGGCAGAGGTTCAACCAACTGTTGCTGCTGAACGAGTTGATGCGCTGGCTCTGGATAAACAATCGGGCTAGGCTCTCGGGATGTTGATCCTTGAGCAACGGGAGTCTGAACAGATTCCTGAACAACAGCGTTTTGAGATGTTGAACCCTGGCTGGCCGGAGTTTGAATCGTTGAGATTGGATTTGAAGTTGACG
>CAZDZX010000195.1:0-8303 GCA_964510005.1 uncultured Pirellulaceae bacterium | reverse complement strand
AAAGCCCCGATAGGGGTGACAGCGATTTTTATTTCGAAACGACCGCCTGCGACGATCGCAACACGCTTGATCATAGGGCTTCCAGCGCTGGAAGCCTATGCCACCCGACGTTTTACCTGGAATCCTCGGCCGACCCCCACGAGATCGGAAACGCTTCGTCGGTCAACGGATCAACAAAAATCGAGGCAACTGCGGTGGGTTGCGGATGCTCGAAAGACGCGTTGGTGTCTTTCATGAATTGCTCCAATTCCGTCGGATTGTTTGGAGCCCTTGAATGCTTCGTCGAAAACGCTGCAACCTGTTGCTGCAAAAACGACTTTTGGCGGCGGGACTGCTGTTCCGTCAACCTGCTTTTGAACTGCCCAAACGAATCTAGAAACCGAGAGGTTTTCATGAACGTCGACAAGTGCCCGTTTTCGCTGATGATCAAATCCGTCAGCACGCCTTCCTGTTGGCATTTTTTGTGAAACGCGGTCGGCGAACTGGATGGCACCAAGGCATCTTGGTTGCCGTGAAACAAGATCGCCACCGGATCGTCAGGCGTGATCCAATGAGTCGGCGACGCTTTCAGGTATTCTTCAGGGATCGCGGATTTGACGTTCCCCATCCAGTGCCCCAACGTTCTGGCGTCTTCTTTGATCCAGCTGAATTCGCAGGGCGCACCGCCAGCGATACAGCCATCCACGCGTGAACTGTATTGATCGTAGGGAGATTGGACATCGCCTTCCAATCCATCGTCGGCATCGGTTGTGGCCAGCAGCAATGCAAGATGACCACCAGCCGAATAGCCGAAAGTGTAAACTTGGTTAGGGTCCGCGTTGTATTTTTCAGCGTGATGGCGAATCCAGCGGACTGCGTGTTTGCAATCGTGAATCTGTGCCGGCCATTTGTGATCGGGAGCCAATCGATAGTCGATCGACATCACCACGTATCCGCGGTTGGCCAAAATTCTTGCGTGTCGCAGCATCGCGATCTTGGAACCGGTTGTCCAAGCGCCACCATGAATCATCACAAACGCAGGTCGTGGCGTTTCCGATTCGGGAATGTAAAGATCACACTTGAGTTCGTAGTCGTCTGTTTTGGAATAAACGACCGACGGTTGCTTGGTGTGCTTGAAGCGAGCTTCTTTTTTAGCGGGCGATGCTTTAACTGCGGCCTTTTCAGTTGCTGCTTCTTGAGCCAGCGTTGAGGAAAGAGAAACCAACAGGACCATCAAAAACGTGGCCATTGAGATTCCTTGCTTCAGAATTCGTTGAGCAACTGGAACCGCAGAGCGTCGGAAATCTTTCATCAGAGACTCCATGAATAGCGAGAATGAAAATGAGCCAGCGGTTTTTCGCTGGCTCATTGTTGTTGAGCTTTAAACTCATGTTTTCAATCGGCCGCAGGATCTGCCCGAAAAGGGAAACCTTGTCGACGAGCTAGGGAAGGCTTACGCCAACGCAGCCAGAGCCGCATCGTAGTTTGGCTCTTGCGCGATTTCTGGAACCAGTTCCGTGTATTTTACTTGGCCGTCGGTGCCGAGGACAACGATGGCGCGACACAGCAATCCTTGCAGCGGGCCATCGACAATCGATGCACCGTAGCTTTCACCAAATTTGCTGCAGCGGAAAGCAGACAGATTGCTGATGTGAGCCAGTGACTCTGAATCGCAAAATCGTTTCTGGGCAAAGGGCAGGTCTTTGGAAACGTTCACGATCACGGTGTCGCCCAGTTCGCCGGCTTTCTCGTTGAACTTCTTGGCGCTGATGGCGCAAATGCCGGTGTCCAAGCTGGGGATAATGTTCAGCACAACTTGCTTGCCAGAAAAATCCGACATCGTCTTTTCACCTAGATCGCCATCGACCAAAGTGAAATCCGGAGCGGCGTTTCCGACTGCGGGAAGATCGCCGCAGGTGTTGCATTCGTTGCCTTTAAGCGTAATTTTTGCCATGGAAAGAAAATCCTGATTGAAATGTACATCAACGTGACAATGTCACTGCTCAACAGTTTCTCCTTCTTCGAGGTTGATGTCTAGAACCAACTCGTCAACAGGCACATTTTCCCCGTCTGGGCCGGTGACTTTGATCGAGACGACTTCCCAGGAATCATTGTTCAGCGGCACTCCTTGCACCTCAATCACCGCCACCCCTGTCTTTTCGGATCCGACAACATCTGCTGTGAATATGACCACTATTTTTTCACCGGCGGCTCGGTTGCCGGTCGGAATTGGAGTTGAGACAGTTACGGGGCTCCCCAAAGCGTTGCTGATCGAATCCGAACTTAAAATGGTTTGCTCGGCTTGCAGAACGGCAGGGTTATTGCTGGTTATATCCTGACCAACCAAAAACGCGGCCACGACTCCCCCAACGCACAGAATTAGCAACAGCCCCAGACATCCTAAACCGCCCCAAAGCCACTTGCGCGAGCCTCCAGATCCGGAGCGTTTGGGAGCGGTGGCAAGCGGAGGAACGTCAGTTTTCGTATCGATGCTCATTTTTCGTGACTCTTAAATACGTTTAACTTTAGGACAATGTCCGGATTATAGGGGTTGGCAGTCGGATAACAAATTCCAACAGTTTCGGGAACTGGTTGGAAAGCATCTTCTTGGGGTGGGGGCACTGCCTATAATGTCTTCAGTTCATTCGTGTCGCGTTACTGAATCCTTGAAGGAAAATCCGTGGACTTCCAATTTTCTACCATTCCCGAAGCCGTCGAAGCCATCGCTCGTGGTGAAGTCGTTATCGTTCTCGATGATGAACACCGTGAAAATGAAGGGGATTTCATTTGTGCTGCCGAATTGGCCACTCCCGAAGCGATCAATTTGGTGATGAGCGGTCGGGGTGACTTTTGTATGCCGATTCTCCCCGAGACGGCCCAGCGTCTGCAACTCAAACCGCTGGTTGATCAAAACAATTCCAATAATCAGACGGCTTTTCTGACGCCGCTGGATCATCTGTCGGCCCGGACGGGAATCACCGCTGAAGAGCGCGCTCGCTGCGTGCGAGCGGTTGCCGATCCCAAAACCGGCCCCGATGATTTCCAGCGACCGGGGCATGTGCACCTGTTGATGGCCAAAGAAGGCGGAGTGCTTCGCCGCGCCGGTCACACCGAAGCCGCTGTCGATTTGGCACGCATGGCCGGTCTGAAACCCGCCGGCGTTCTCTGCGAAGTGCTTGACGAGGATGGCGAAAGAGCGACCCGTGACCAGCTCATGGAAATCGCCCGCGACAAAAACCTGAAAATTATCACGATCGAAGACCTCATCGCACACCGCCGTGTCAGTGAGAAACTGGTCTCGCAAACGGCGTCCGCTAAACTGCCGACGCGCCACGGTGACTTTCGCATCGTTGGCTACAAAGTCCAATTCGAAAAACAGGAACCCATTGCCATCGTGATGGGGGATCCCAGTAAATCGGAAACCCCACCGTTGGTCCGAATGCACAGCAGTTGCTTTACGGGGGACCTGTTGACATCGCTCCGCTGCGATTGTGGCGACCAGCTGGATATGGCCCTATCCGCCATCGCCAAAGAAGGTTGCGGTGCATTGGTTTATCTTCCCCAAGAAGGACGCGGGATCGGGTTGGTGGAAAAAATCAAAGCCTACAATCTGCAAGATCATGGCTTGGATACGGTGGAAGCCAATGTGGCGTTGGGGCACAAAGTCGACATGCGTGATTACGGCGTCGGCATTCAAATCCTGAAAGACTTGGGCATGACCGAAGTTCGACTGCTGACCAACAATCCCAAAAAGACAGAAGCCTTCAATCTGCGTGGGTTTGATCTGAAAGTCGTTGATCAGGTTCCGATTGTTCCTCCGACCAACGAACACAACGAAAAGTACTTGGCCACCAAGCGCGACAAAATGGGACATCAGCTACCCGCTGATTGATATCAAATATGGACGACTTGCAGGACGCATTGCAGAAGCTGGCCACGGATTTGGAAGGCACCCTTGAGTTCGATTCGCTGCATCGGCAAATTTATGCCACCGATGCGTCGCTGTATCGTGAACTTCCCACTGCAGTCGCGTTTCCAAAAAGCGAAACCGATGTCCAGCGATTGATCCAGTTCGCCAACAAACACCACATTGGCTTGATTCCCCGAACCGCCGGGACCTCGCTGGCAGGCCAAGTCGTCGGCAGCGGCATTGTTGTCGATATCGGGAAGCACTTTCGGAATATCGGGCCGATCGATGAGAAAGCACGCACCGTGGTGGTCCAGCCCGGCGTGGTCCGAGACGAACTGAACCTAAAGCTGAAACCGTTGGGGTTGATGTTCGGGCCTGAAACGTCGACGTCCAATCGGGCCATGATCGGCGGCATGCTGGGAAACAATTCCTGCGGTTCCAATTCGATTGTCTATGGAACGATGCGTGACCAAACGATCGAAGTCACCGGTTTTCTGAGTGACGGTTCGCAAGTGACATGGGGGCCGACTGATGCCGCTGGCTTCAATGCGAAATGTGAACAGCCCGACCTGGAGGGGGCGATTCATCAATCGATCAAAGAGCTGTTGTCCCCGGAAGCTTGCAGCGAAATTCAAAAGGCCTTTCCCAAAGCATCGATTCATCGCCGCAATACGGGATACGCGTTGGACGCGTTGGCCGATTGTGAGGTGTTGGAAGGCGATTCAGTGCAGGGCTTCAATTTTTCGAAATTGCTGGCCGGTAGCGAAGGCACGTTGCTGTTCACGACTTCCATTAAGTTGAAGCTGCACCCGCTTCCACCGGCGGAAAATGGCCTACTGTGCGTGCACTTCGAATCGGTCGATGAGGCGCTGCGAGCCAATGCGATCGCGATGCAGCATCCGCTGTTTGCGTCGGAGTTGATTGATCGGCTAGTGATCGACGGTGCTTCCCGGAATTTGGCGCTGCGTGACAATCTCGGGTTCATCCAAGGCCAACCGGGAGCGATTCTGATTTTGTCCTTACGTGGACATCATTCCGATCAGGTAGCCGAACTGGCCAAGGCGATCGAATCAGATTTGCGAGCCGCCGGTTTAGGTTACGCTTGGCCTTTGATGACCGGCGACGACATCAAAAAAGTATGGGACGTGCGGAAAGCCGGTTTAGGCGTGGTGGCCAATGTGGTCGGCGACCGAAAGCCCTCGACCGTGATCGAAGACACCGCAGTCACCATCGAAGATTTGCCGAACTATATCAGCGATGTCGACCGCTTGTTGGATGAGAAATATCAGTGCCGCTGTGTGTACTACGCTCATGCGGGTAGCGGCGAAATTCATCTTCGCCCAGTGCTGAATCTAAAAACTGCCGCGGGCGTCAAAAAGTTCCGCGACATTGCGAGGGATGTGGCGGCGCTGGTTAAAAAGTATCGCGGTTCGCTCAGTGGTGAACATGGCGATGGTCGGTTGCGAGCCGAGTTTCTGGAAACGATGGTGGGGCCGGTCTGCTACCAGATGATGCGGCAAGTCAAAACGATCTTTGACCCCCATGGAATTTTTAATCCAGGCAAAATCGTGGATGCGCCGCCGATGGATCAGGCATTGCGCTCCGCCGGTCGCCCAGAAACCCTTGAGCTGGAAACGGTGTTAGATTTTGACAGCAGCCAAGGCATTCAGCGGGCTGCTGAGATGTGTTCAGGGTCGGGGGATTGTCGGAAATCGGCACTGATCGGGGGAACGATGTGTCCCAGTTACATGGCCACCGGTAACGAAAAAGATTCGACACGGGCTCGGGCCAATGTGCTGCGGGAAGCGCTGGCGAGTGCCGCTAATTCGCCGACACCGGTCAGTGGCAATCCACTCGTCAGCGAAGTCGTTCGGGAGGCGATGGATCTTTGTTTGTCCTGTAAGGGGTGCAAAAAAGAATGTCCTTCGAACGTCGATGTCGGAAAAATGAAAGCCGAATTTCAACAGGCGTGGCAAGACCAACACGGGGTCAGTCGCCGCACGAAGATCATAGCCAGCATCGACCGGATGAATCGAATGGCCAGCAAGGTTCCTCGGTTGGCTAATTTTCTGATGGGCAATGGGCTGACGGGAGGGATGTTCAAGCGCTTTGCCGGTTTTGCGACCGCGCGTTCGATGCCGACGATCGCCAAACAAAGTTTTGAGAAATGGTTTGCCGCTCATCAATCGCATGCCAATGCGGGGCGGTTGGGGAAGGTTCATTTTTTTGCCGACGAATTTACAAATTTCAACGATCCTCAAACTCCAATTGCCGCCGTCGAGGTGCTGGAGCGATTGGGCTGGGAAGTGCTGCTGTTGCCTCATCTGCAAAGCGGTCGGGCCATGATTTCGAAGGGGTTGCTGCGTGACGCGAAACAGATCGCGGCTAAGAACGTACGATTGTTGGACGGGAAAGTGACTGCCGATTGTCCCTTAGTGGGAGTTGAACCATCGGCGATTCTGACGTTTCGCGACGAGTACCCGGATTTGCTGTCCGGGGCTGACAAGGAGGCTGCGAAGCGGTTAGGTGCATCGTGTTTGACGTTCGAGGAATTTCTGGCGTCGGCGTTGGAGGACGATAAAATTGATTCCAGTGGTTTCGATTCGCAGCAGAAAACGGTGCGTTTGCACGGTCACTGTCATGAGAAGGCCTTGATTGGTTTGGTGCCAAGTATCCGGGTGCTGTCGTTGCCGGAAAACTATCGCGTTCGAATCATCGCATCGGGATGTTGTGGGATGGCGGGATCGTTTGGCTATGAAGCCGAACACTATGAGGTGTCGATGCAGATCGGTGAGCTGGTGTTGTTTCCTGTCGTTCGTGACGAGCCCGTCGAAAGTCTGATCGCGGCCACGGGGATCAGTTGTCGGCATCAGATTTTGGATGGGACCCAGAGAGTGGCCTTGCACCCTGCCCGAATTTTGCGTGACGCGCTGGTTTAGGTTTCGAAAGGGCAGGGGGGAGCAAGCATGGAATCGATCGAAACGAACCCCAAGAAAGTCCAATCGGATTGCATTTACAGGTCGTTGGGTGGAGTCGTTATTGCCGGTGCGCTATACCCGGCGTGCTTGCTGTTGATCGCTTTCGTTTGTCAGATGCTCTTTGGCACAGTCTCGTTTTCTTATTTTCTGAATTTTCAAGTGCTGTTGGGTGTTTTTGTGGGGGTGGTTCTTGGAATGGCTGTCAGTGCAATCTTCGGGGGATTGATCGTTGTTCCGATGTTGTTGTTGATTAACCGGACACTGAGCGACTTGCTTGACGGTCCCTCGATGTCGGTGACTTCAGGTAGCTTGACTGGGTTCTTGCCAACGATATTAGCGTTGATTCCCGTTTTCGTTTTTGAGGCTGACCCAGTAATTAGGGTGGCGGTTATTCTGCTGGGGCCAGTGTTGGCTGCGACGATGGGTGCTGGGGGGCATGGTGGATGCTGAGCGTGGAATCGAAAGATGCTGCGATCGAATTCGATCTAGCCAACTACGAAGTTAGCCCATTGAGACTGTCGGTGTCTCAGTTGTTAATGGCAACGTTTTGGATCGCAGTCTTGTTTGCTGTTTCCAATCTGTTTCAGTCTCCGTTTTTTGCCGTAGCGATGTTGGGGTGGGGGTTTTTCAATGCCGGGATTGTTTGGCTGTTTCGTTGGCACCGTCGTCGGCAAGCCGTTTTGAAGAATGTGGAAGCTCCTTGTAAGCTAGGGCAAGCGTAATTTAACGGCCACGCAAGTATGGATTTGAGACACTTTAATGAGAAGGAGATTCTAGCGGAGTGCTTGTTCAAGGCATTTCCTGGAATCCTCGTTGCTGCCGCGGCTTATTCACTGTGCTTGGTCGCGGGTTTCATGGTTCACGGATTCTTCCAAAGCAGATTGCCTACGTTGGGGGTGGAGTGGGTGAGGGGATTGGTGGAGTTGGTGTTGGGAGTCGTCCTTGGAGGGATTGTGATTGCCTTTGCGAGCTTTTTTTTCTGTTTGTTGGCGATGCTGTTCGTTGCCCCTGCCGTGGTGGTGGTTAACCGTACGCTTGGTGACCTGCTCGACGGGCCTTCTGTGGCGGTGACGATTGGTAGTCTGACAGGGTTTTTGTGCCTATTGTTGGTCGTGGCTGTACCTCAACTGTCTCAGGCAGAGCTACGGGAAATTTTGCTAGGCCCTGTGTTGGCATCAATGATGGGCGCGATTGGTGCTTGGTGGGGATTGCAAAAGAAACACGTCTTTCGTTTGTCCGACATTAAGATCCGCCCATTGAAACTTTCGGTGTCACAATTGTTAGTAATGACGTTTTGGTTTGCGGTTTTGTTTGCCGTTTCCAATCTGTGCGCGACGCCGTTGTTTACGGTGGCTTGTTTGGGGTGGTTGTTACTCAATACCTTGTATGTCGGAGTGTTTCGTAGATACCGACGCCATCTTCAGCAGATCGCTCTG
>CAZDZX010000194.1:0-8374 GCA_964510005.1 uncultured Pirellulaceae bacterium | reverse complement strand
CCCCTTTTATTTGACGCGCGAAATGGGTCATGCAGCGTTGGAGAACTATCTGCAAACGAAATCCGTCTGCGTGAGTTTATAGCGAGAACTGCGAGACAGGTCATCCACGAGCATGGATATCCTCAAACGCCTCATCGAGCTTGAACCCTCAGCCAGTGATCAACTTCTTGAAGGCTTCGTAGCGTTGCTCAAGCGGTGGATTGGGGCGCGGGGTGAAGACTTGTCCGGCGGCTTGGGATCGCCAGTCGGCCGCATCATTGGCTTGCCCGCTAAGTAAACGAGTGATGCCTAACAATGTCGATTCGGACTCCGCAGGGCGGATAATCTGGCATCCCGAAAGATCGGCCAGTCGTTGGCAAATCGCACTGCTTTTGGCGACGCCGCCAGTCAGGCGGAACTTGGAAATGCAGAGTTCGAAATCGCACATCGTGTCCAAGTTCAGCGTGATCAAGAAAACGATACTCTCCAAAACACCCACCATCGCCCGCTGCGTTGTGGGCGATTCAATCGGATTCAACTCCTGATCAAACCAGCGATTGGCAAGTTCCGGCGGAGGGCTGGAGTTCCAAATCGGCGAACCGATCCCGCCCACCGCATTAAAAAACAACGGCGGATCGATAACCGATTCAGCCCAAGCATCCAAATTTTCCTCTACCGATTCTAGCCGCAACTGTTCGGCCGCCCACTTGATCGCCGCACCTCCACCGTTGATCGTGCCTTCGATGAAATAGTCTGCATGATCGGGGGTGCTGCTGGCCAATGAGATCAACAGTGGCATTTCTTCATGGCCCCGCAGGTTTTCCAAATCATCGATCGGAGCCAACAGAAACCCGCCGGTGCCAAGATTGATATGAGCCGTGCCGACTGGCAAATTGCCGTAACCGAATACGGCAGCCGTTTGATCGCCTTGGCAGACCCGAATCGGAATATCGGTGCCGCGGAGAGTCCCAAATTCGAATTGCGTCGGTCGCGTCTCAGGCAAAACCGCTTTGGGAATGCCAAAGCACTTCAGCAAGTTATCGTCCCAATCGCGATCCTCAAAACTCATCAACTGCGTTCGACCACCATTAGCATGATCGACTTGGCAGGGACGTTTCCCGTCCACCATGTTTGCCAACACGAACGACGACAAAGATCCAATGCAGACATCACCGGAATCAAGGTCGACGTTTTGAGAGCGAAGCAGATCGACCAACCAGCGAATTTTCGAAGCACCATAGTGAGGCGAAAGCGGCAACCCGGAAGTACGCTGGATAATATCTGCAGTCAAAGAGTCAAACGACTCCACCATTTCACGACCACGCACATCTTGCCAACTGATCACCGGAGACAGCGGCTTTCCCGAATCGCGATTCCAAGCAATCACGCTTGATCGCTGGGTCGCCAATCCCGCGGCGACAATTCGATCTTGGTTTTCTGGCGATACAACATTGCCGATCGCCTGCCAAACGCTCTCAACCAATTCACCACCGTCTTGCTCCACCCGCAGCTCGGAAACACGATTCAGCGACACTGGAACCCGACTCAATTCAACCACCTGACCGCCCTCATCAATCAGAGCCGCACGAGTGGATTGCGTGCCTTGGTCGATCGCTAGCCACAGTTGTTCGGATTCGGATGAAGAAGCGGGCAATTAAGAACTCGAAAATTGATATGGAAGGTTCAAACAATTATAGTAGACCAACAGCTTTGACGAATTACCCCATAGCTGTCCGGTGTGTTTATCCAAAAGAGTGCTGAGTTGATCCCTACAACCAAACTCGTCGCTCATCGTGGAGACCCTCTCAATTATCCCGAGAACACTGTGGCAGGTGTCGACGCCGCTGCAACTGCAGGTGCGACTTGGGCCGAAGTCGACATTCAGTACACCGCCGATTTTGTTCCGCTGCTCTATCACGATGCGGACCTGCAGAGAATTTCGGGAGACCCAAGGACGCTGCTGCAAACGGCTTGGTCAGACATCCGTGAGCTACCCGCAAATTACACGTCGCGCTTTGGGACGAAGTTTGATCAAACGCGGATCAGCACATTGTCCGACTTGATGGCGGCGTCGAAGGATTGGCCGAACCTGCGGTTGTTCATCGAATTGAAATCCGAGCCCCTCGAGCATTTTGGCGTCGAGCGAATCGTGGACGACGTTTCTGAGAAAATCGCCGACGCTGTTTCACGAAACCAAATCGCAGCCATCATTTCAAAACACGACGGAGTGCTGGAGGAAATGCGAAAGCGAGGCGGATTGCCGATCGGCTGGGTCGTTCCCGATTTCAATGCCGCCCAAGAATCCCGCGCGACAGAATTGGATCTGGATTTCATGTTCATCAATCAGAAACGACTGGATGATTGGCGCGGCGGTCATCAAAAGACAGAGCAATGGGTGATCTACACCGTCAACGATTTAGAAACGGCCAATGCACACTTGGCCGCTGGAGCCGACATGATTGAGACCGATGTGTTTGGAGAGTTAGCCGCGAAGGACTGAAGACTTTGCCCCGTGTTGCAATGACAGGATTTTTTGCGGTTTATTGAAGATAGACGATTCCATTTTTTATGAGCGACAGGGCGATGCTCACCGTTTGAGTATCGAAAACAATTTAGAGAGTTTGCACGATGACAAAACTCCTTGAAAAAGATTCGTACGATGTTGCCGTCATCGGCGGTGGCATTCATGGTGTCGGCGTGGCTCAGGCTGCCGCGGCGGCGGGCTACAGCGTCGTCCTGTTCGAGCAAACGGAATTGGCAATCGGAACCTCCAGTCGGTCCAGCAAGTTGATCCATGGCGGACTGCGCTACCTCGAATCGTTCGAGATCAGCCTTGTCCACGAAAGCCTTCGCGAGCGAGAACTGCTGATCAAACTGGCCCCCGACCTCGTCCGGCGCCAAGACTTTTTCATCCCGGTCTACAACACCACCAAACGCGGTGCTTGGATGATGCGAGCCGGGTTGACGATGTATTCGATTCTAGCAGGACTGGGCAAATCGGTACGCTTTGGATCGGTCCGGAAAAGCCAATGGGGCGACCTGGACGGCATCAAAACCGATGGCCTGAAGAAGGTCTTTCGCTACACCGATGGGCAAACCGACGATCGGTTGCTAACTCAATCGGTGATGCAATCAGCAAAATCGCTGGGTGCCGAATTGGCCTGCCCGGCATCCGTGACGCGGATCCAGATCCAAGACAGCGGCTGCGAAATCGAGTTCAACCATCAGAATTCGGCTCATTCGATCCAAGCCAACACGATCGTCAACGCGGCCGGACCTTGGGCGAATCGGATTTTAGAAATGGTGACTCCAACGCAGAAGCCGATGGCGGTCGATTTGGTTCAAGGGGCTCATCTTGAGTTGCCCGGCCAAGTCTCGCAGGGGTGTTACTACATTGAGATGCCCCAAGACCAGCGGGCCGTATTCGTGATGCCTTGGAAGGACCGAACGCTGTTGGGGACGACCGAACATGTATACGAAGGCGACCCCGGGAAGGTCGTTCCGCTACCGGTCGAGACCGAGTATTTGCTGGAAGGGTTTCGGCATTACTTTCCGAATCGTGCCACCGAAGTCCTTCATTCTTGGGCTGGACTGCGTGTGCTGCCGGCGGCAACCGGAGCGGCGTTTAAGCGATCGCGAGAGACGCAGCTGCCTGTTGATAACAAAAAGCAACCGCGTTTCCTTTCTATCTTTGGCGGGAAGCTCACGGGTTATCGTGCGACGGCACTGAAAGTGATGAAGGTACTCCAACCGACGCTGCCGAGTGTCAAAGCCGTGGCCGATACGGCCGAACTTCGACTGGAGTTGGTGAAGGAAGAAGCGACTGTTTAACGGTGCTGAAGGTGGCATAGGCTTCCATTGCTGCGCAATAAAAAAGTGCCGCGGTCGAAACCGCGGCACTAGCTGCTACGTTAGAGCTTAGACCATTGAAGATGTTTCCTGACTCTCGAAATCCGATGTGGATTCATCGAACAGGTCGTCCTCAAAGCCTTCGGCGTCCATCGCTTCGGCTGCGTCCATCCGATCTGAATCGACCGAATAAACTTTACCTTGATAGCTGAGCATCTCTTCGATGCGAGACAGCTTGCTCTTGAAGAACGGGAACCAAGGCGTTCGGTAAAGACCCACCACTCGGTGCATCTTAAAAATCGGCTTGTTCATCCGTGTCTTCAGCGACAGGCTACCGACACCGCAGAGGAACAACTCCAGATAATCCAGAGGCTCGTTCTCGGTCTTAAGTCCGATCAACTCAAATCGCTCGCCTTTACCGCCCAGTCGATTCAACGTCAGACCCGATTCGTCGATCGTGACTTTGAGGTGCGTGCGGCTCCAGACTAGGTTCCCCAACCAGATCACGCCGAAACACAGCGCCATCACAAACCATGCGCCCGAGTTGACTTGAGGCGTCATCGCGCCCAGCAACGATCCCAGCCAGTAGAACGGTCGAATCAGTCCCGTGATTTCCAGGACAACCGGGATACCGACAAAGGTTCCCAGCAGACCGAACAACAACCAGAACTTGCTCTTGGGCATGTTGAACCGAAAGGCCACATACCATACCGCCATGATGCTCAGTCCCACCCAAAACAGCATGTGTGGACTGACCGGAACCAGCAGCGAGACACATCCGAGGATTGTGAACAGTGCTGCAGGATAGCCCGCCAAAATGCCTGGCAGGTGGTCGTAAAGCACGACCGGTTTACGGACAGAATAAGCTTTGCTCTTTCCTTTTTTGTTTTTCATTTTCCCTCATCTCCATGTTGTTTACTCCATATTCGGTAAGGGTGGCTGCTTATTGGCAATAATCGCTCCGCAATTTCCGGGGCGTGAAAAGAAGGAAAAACGCTGGCGGGAGAGCGCATCAGGAAGGCGAGGGAACACGTTCGACCTCATAGATTTCTGAACTGTCGCCAGTCCAGCTACAATTTTCACAGCATCACGAAAGGGCTGTGGTTGAGCGCACGACGTGTTGGCCGCGGAGGAGCATCCAAGCCACATTGCCTTCGTGAACGGGACGCTCCGCGGCCCGAACCGTAGCAGATTCCAGCGCGACGCGGTTACTTAACGAATTCGCGTTTGGTCAGCTTCCATGCGGGAATCCATTTCTGGCCGCCGGGCTGCATGTCGAAATCGTTGATCAACCTTTTTTCCATGTCAGCAAGGTGGGCTGCACCATAGAAAATACCCAAGTCCTTCTTACCGGCAGCGATCTCGCGGCTAAGGATCTTCATGCATTTAGCGTTGCGGTGATTCACAATCGTGGAGCCATCTTTTCCCTTGAACATCGCCAAACCCGCATCCATGTCAATCATTTGTTTGGCCATCACACGGCGGAGGCGCAGTGCCTTGTTTTTCGAAAACATCGCCATCAACATTCCTGCCGATCCAGTGTCTTTGCCGGCTTGCTGCATCGCCATGCTAGAACCGATGGCTTTGAGTGCGTAGCCGGCGACACTCTCTTCATTCTTCTTCATGCTTTGGGCGAATTCTGTGGGGCTCATGTCCGCGTGCACAAAGTTCTTTTTCGTATAGTCGATCAGATCCAATTGGAACTTCAGTTCAAGGACGCTTTGCATTCCGACTTGCATGGCGCCGATTGGATTACCTAACGCCTTTCCCTTGTCCCGTCCGCCTTTAGGAACAACGCTACCTTCGGGGGCTACCAGCTCATACAGCAGCGCGTCGTACTTTTCGAATTGCTTGTTGAGATCCTTGTAGTATTGGCCCTCGCCGACATGGACGGCACCGATCAAATCAACCGTTATCAACTGACCGTCGGCGTCCATTTTCTGATACCGAACGATGCTGGTTTCCATCGCCACAGGGCGCCCTTTGCGATCCACCCGCACCCGCAGGAAGCGATCGTGAGAGCCGCTCTTTTTGGCGACCGTTTTCTGAGACTGCGTTTGCTCAGTTTCTGATTTCTGGTCGACGGATTGACCATGGCACCATCCACCAGCGAAGGTCGCCGTGGCGAGCATCATGGCAAAAAGGAAGATTTGGTGGAAATTGATTTTCGACATGATCACCCCTGAAAAATTGCCGACTGAAACAACATCAGCTTACGGCCTAAACCATTTCATCGTACGTTTCGGTTTCTAACACCAGCCAATGGTGAGAACTCGGATTTATTGCACACCAAATTATTATGCACCGAATCATTTTTGACGAGACATTGTCTGGGGATGTTTCACTTTTCGATCGAATTCCAAACGAATCTCGGTCAAATATCAAACGATTCTCGACCAATTACGATTGAATTCGGATCGAACGAGGATGGAACTAAAGGCAAAGATAGCGATTAGTTGTGTCGTGTCGCTCGCACCATCCTTACTCCTTCGGTGTCGTGTTTTTTTCAGAGTCGACCAACTCCAAAATTTTTGCTTGGACAGCCTCTTCGGCTTCACGATCGACCAACAATTTAATAGGGGTCGATGTGAGAGGAAATTTACCAAACACAGTTGCTTGGGGAAATTCCTTGATCTCACCACGGGCGAAAAGATTTCGATAAGCGACTGCCAATGCAAAACGACGCGCTGTGACCTCCTGCTTTTTTCCCGGGCGGTTTAAAAATCGAGTCGTCATCAAAACCTGCTCATCTTTCAAAGTCGGCGCCAACCAAGATGCAATCGTCATCGCATCGATGTCTTTTTTGGATCGAGTGCTTGAATCGAGAATATCGAGCAATTCGACTTTCTTGTCACGATCAAGGCCGGCATATTGAGTCAACCATTTGCCGATCAAGGCTTTGCTCTGGGACGCCAAGATCAACCGCTGCTTGCCCGCTCGGATGATCTCCGGCGTGTCCGGAAGAGCGTCGTACCACTCGACCAACAGCTTGGAAAAAAACTCTTGTCTCTTGTCGGTCTTGTAATAGTTTCCAGGCGGACTGCTGTGCAACCAGCGTAAAGTCCCGATCGTATTGAGCTCCAACTGCTCGCGAAAACTTTTAACTTCCGAGGAGTCCCGATGCTTCTCCAACCGCTCGCGAGCCATCAGGTCCACGAGAAAGCGACCGGCGTTTGAGGCGCGATATGTCGACAGTTCCCCAATTTTTTTGGCGAAAGCAACGGCTGACGCGGGATCATCATTCTCGGCACCTCGCAACCGGCAATTCTTGAAATGCTCAGAGGAATCGCAGACAAAGCGTTGGAAAAATTCTCGTGACTCTTTTGAGTCTTCTCCCACAATCGATTTGAACTTTAGCCAAGCAACGAAGCGTTCCTCCTCCTCTCCGGTCACCTCCAGAAACGCCTTCGCCTTCTCTTCATCGAGTTGCTTCAACAGCTTTTCTAGCACCGAACTGCAGCGACTACTGAAATCGATATCAACACTCTTGCAGCCGGCTTCGAGTACTTCAATCGCATCGTCTCCCAATTTCAGCAACGCCTGTTCTGCATTGGCACGCACGTGCTCATCGACATGGGAGAGCGCTTGGGCAAGTTGCTGCGGGCTACGTGTCTCGTCCTGTGCGGACGCTACGTGAATGGGAAAGAGCGAAACGACAACCAGCAGATATGCGAGATGCAAACAGGTATTTTTCAAAGGTGTCGTTGGTGTTTGCATGCTGACCCTGTTTGGTTCGAAGACGTTATTATCTTACCATGTAAGCTGTTTTCAGCATCGTGTCAGTGAGCCAAAATGTCTCGACTTGATGCCAATGGTGAATTGCAGGCATCATAGAAACAGAGATGAATGACTGATTCAAAAAACTGTCGGGCGAACATTATGTGGACAATTTTTTTCGATATTGATGGCACCCTGATTTCGTCAAAGGGAGCGGGCATGGGAGCCATGTCTCAGACGATCCTCGAGCTTTACGACGTCGAAACCGTACCTGAAATTTCCGTTCACGGGCGCACCGACTGCGGCATCGCTGATGAACTTTTTGAGAAACTGGGGGTCGACCTAGAGTGCAAAAAGTCGGAATTTTTCGCGGCTTACTGTGAACGTTTGCAGCAGAAAATGAAGAGCTCTGGAGGGGTCGTTTTACCGGCTGTTGTCGACGTCCTAGACCAGCTCAGTTTCAATCCCAGAGTGTCCCTAGGGATCCTGACGGGGAACGTAGAAAAAGCTGCCCAAATAAAACTGAACCATTTTGGGCTATCTGAGTACTTTGCCTTTGGCGGCTATGGTGACAATAGTTCTGACCGGAATGACGTCGCCGCAGAAGCCAAAGAGAAAGCGATTGAGCACTTGGGAGAGCAATTCGAAGAGAGCAAAGTCTGGGTCATTGGCGACACCCGAAACGATGTCCGCTGTGCTCATTCCATCAAAGCAAAGGCTTTGGCGGTCGCAACTGGAGGAGAATCTAAAAAACAGCTGCTGGAATCTGGCCCAGATCTGTTTTTGGAAAATCTGGAACAAGCTCAAAAATGGGTGGGTGGATTCTGAC
>CAZDZX010000193.1:3583-8507 GCA_964510005.1 uncultured Pirellulaceae bacterium | reverse complement strand
ACCAACTGCTGCGATAGTTCCGCCTGAAAATCATCCAGACCGGTCTGCTGAGCACAGGACAGAAAGATCGTTGAATACGAATCGAACACCTGCCTCAAATTTTCAATCTCGCTTTCCGATACCAGATCCAGCTTATTGAAGACCAGTATCGAATTGCCCGAAACCAAATCTCGGGTCGAATCTAGAAATTCGCGGATCTCGCTGACTTCGGTTTGGATGTCGAACACGAAAGCCACCAAATCGGAATCCTGAATCGTTTTTTTGGCGCGGGCCACACCAGCGGATTCAATCTCGTGATCGGTTTCTCGGATGCCAGCGGTATCAGAAAACTGCACCGGCCAGCCATCGATGGCGGTTTGCTGCTGGATCACATCTCGGGTCGTGCCGGCGGTGGTATGCACGATAGCTCGTTCGAAACCGCAGATCGCGTTGATCAAGGAACTCTTCCCCGCGTTGGGAGGCCCGCACAAAACGACTTTCCAAGGCTCATCGAGATGACGGCCGAATTCGACAAACCGCAGCGCATCACCGGCGGTCGCCGCAGACACCGATTCTCCAGCGTCGATCTGCTTCCATGACTGATACATATTCAGCAAATGCATCGCGCTGCGCTGAGTGCCGCAACCTTGAATCACGTCGGCGACGTCGGCAGCGTAGGCGGCAGGGGAGGGCGGTTGGGAATTGGAAGCCCCAGCACCGGCATCGCTCAAATCTTGTTTGACGACTTCGACTACGGCGGTGCCGCCGTGGCAGTGGACTTCCAATTGGTCTTCCGCAACGGAGACCACGACGAGGTCTTCGCCTGTCGATTTCCAAGTTCCATAAACGATCTGACGACTGGCCAATTCTCGCAGCGGCTTTCCTGACGCCGACGCAAAGCATTTCTGGACAACTTCGATGGCGTCGGAACCGCAAACCTGAACAACAGCAATCGCGCCTCGACCGCGGGCGGTTAGCTCCTCTGTTTTCGCATCAGCCATCGCTTGGGTCGCCGTTGAACCGATGGGCCGCGACTGAAGAAACTCCCGATAGCACCAAATTTTCGACGAACTCCCAATCGACGCCCATGCTGGCGTAACAGGCTTTCAATACACCACCGGTGCAGATGACCTTTGCATCGGCGTGCTGGTTTCGCAATTGATTGACCAGCGCGACTAAGCCACAGACAAAATGCTGATGCACGCCTAACAGGATGGCGGGTTCGCTATCGGTGCCAATTTGAATCGTTTGTCGATTCGTATTGGCGACGTCCTTCCATTTTTCGGCAAGGTCCGGCAGGGCGTCGGTGAGTGCGGATAGCGACGACAGGGAAGTCGATGGACCGGGAAAGATCAGCCCGCCTTTAAAGCTCTGCCCTTGGACCACGTCGACTGTCACCGCGGTACCGGCATCGACCACGATCAGTGATTCTTCGTTAAACGATTCGCGGGCGGCAAAGGCAGCGACCAATCGGTCCAACCCTAATTTCGAACGATCACAGAGGTCGTCGGTGCTTAGTGGAACATCGCCATGTTCCAATTCGACAATCGAATCCTTGGGGAACGCAGCGGTGACTGTTTTGGCGAAATGCTGCTTCGTGTCGCGATTGACGCTGCACACAAACCACGTCGCACACCCGGATTCGGGGCGGTCGACAACTGCTTCAAGTTGCTGGGTATCGAATTCCGGTGACAAGCGTTGCACCTGAGACGCATCGGAGCGGCTGTTGAATTTGACGCTGCTGTTCCCGATATCGACCGCAAAGGATTTCGAAGCCGGGTCTACCATGTCGCTTTTACGTCTGACTGTTCGTGCAACATATCGACGACCCGATTGAGAAGCTGGGGCAAGCCGGCACCGGTGACGGCCGAAATCTTGAAGACTTCCTGACCTGATTCTTGCTTGAGGGCTGCGGCCACATCGTCCGCATCGGGCAACTCGCACTTGGTCACGACTAGAATTTCCGGGCGATCGCCCAGCGGCGAGCTGTACTGTTCCAATTCCTTGCGAATCGAGCGCCAGTTTTCGATCGGGTCTGTCTGATCGGCGGGCATCGGTTCGACCAAGTGAACCAGCAATCCCGAACGCTCGATATGTTTGAGAAAATCGTGGCCCAGCCCAACGCCTTCGCTGGCGCCTTCGATCAAACCGGGGATATCCGCCATCACAAAGGTCCGATCGAGATCCAGTTGGACCATCCCAAGATTGGGAAAGCGGGTTGTAAACGGGTAGGCCGCGATCTGCGGTCTGGCAGCACTGACTCGGCTGAGCAATGTGCTTTTGCCCGCGTTGGGTTTACCGATCAAGCCAACGTCGGCGATGACTTTCAGTTCCAGTGTCAGCTGTCGAACTTCACCGGCTTGGCCTTCGGTAGCCTTGCGGGGGGCTTGGTTGGTTGCAGATTTAAAACGGGTGTTGCCGCGACCGCCTTTTCCGCCATGGGCAGCAACGACGGTATCGCCTTCGGCAAGGTCTTTGAGAATCAAACCGTTACTGGAGTCCACAACGATGGTTCCAGGCGGGACTTCGATGATTCGGTCTTCCGCGTTTTTGCCGTGCTTCCCCGACCCCATTCCACCGGTTCCGTTTTTCCCGCGGATGTGGTGTTGGTTGGCGAGGGCCATCAACGAATTGACTCCCTGTTTGGCGACCAGAATAATACTGCCCCCATCGCCGCCATCACCGCCATCGGGACCGCCGCGTGGGACGTACTTCTCGCGCCGGAAACTCATGCAGCCGTGGCCACCTCTTCCACCGGAGACTTCGATTTGTACGCGGTCGACAAACATAATGATTGACTGGGTCTATAAAAAAAGGATGCCACCGGGCATCCTTGGAGTGAGCAATTGAAGTTCGATTTTACTCGGTGACGACGTTGATCCGACGGCCTTTGCGATCGAACATAACTTTGCCATCAACGAGGGCAAACAGGGTGTAATCTTTACCCTGTCCGACACCCGCACCGGGATGCCACTTGTTGCCAACCTGGCGGATCAAGATGTTGCCAGCGATGACTTTCTCGCCACCGAATTTTTTGACACCGCGACGTTGTGCGTTGGAATCACGACCATTTCGGCTGGATCCCTGACCTTTCTTATGAGCCATTTCTCTACCTGCAAGTTCATCTGTTGGCCTAGAAAATACG
Organism: uncultured Pirellulaceae bacterium; assembly: GCA_964510005.1. Lineage (GTDB taxonomy): Bacteria > Planctomycetota > Planctomycetia > Pirellulales > Pirellulaceae > Mariniblastus. Next base: position 5,383 of record CAZDZX010000193.1, on the reverse strand, counting down.
TGGCCAAAGGTTGCGAAATTAAATATATCGGCGGACCGGTCCGCCGGGTTGAATCAGTTTAGGGTGGAAGTCTAGCGATAGACCCACAGGAAATCAAGGCTTTCCCCTTTAACAAAGGCAATTCCCTTGGGAGTTCGCCGCCAGAACTGGGGCTTCATTTCGAGGGCAAATCGGGTTTCGCCTTGCTTGAAAATCCACTTTTGGCCGGGAATTACCGGAGCCAGAGCCACACCTGCGTCCACGTTGTAGCCCGCGTCGGCGAGCGACTGCAGAACCGAAGGAGGCAGCTTTCCGCCGTCCAGAACTGGGGTCAGCGGCGATTTGAAATTCTGCAAGCTAACCATCGCGTCGGATTCGGCGATGGGCTCAAATTTCTCGGCCTTTTCGTTGAAGACGAAGGCTCGTAGCAGCGGTCCCGGCAAGGCGTAGCGTTGAGTGATTAACACTTGCTTGCGAGGATCATCGACCAGTGGGATGCCATATTTGATTGATTCTTCGGCTTCGTCGACCTGGTCGCCGGGGCGGTAGAAGTTCATCTGCAGGGTTTTCTTGCGGAAGGAGATGTCGTCGCCGCGTCGATCGATGCGGTAGGCATTGGTCAATCCAGAAGCAAACACGCTCACAAAGTCAATTCTGGGGTTCACGTCTTCCCAGACCGCTAAGCCCCAAACGCCGGCTTGGGATTCCGGTTTCGCTTTTGGAATCTCAGCCTTGCTCATTTCAATCGAATCCAGCAGAGGAATGGCTGGATCTTCGAGCCGGCGAATCTGATTCAAGATAATGGGCGAGGTGATGTTACGGTACGCCACTTTTTTATAGGAACGGGTGGCCGCATCGCTGACCCAACCTTCCAGTGAGAATCGAGGAAGGAAAAGGCGATCTTCAATCGCCTCTCCTCGCTTAAGTTCGTGGGTGACGTCGTCGAACCGAGGATCCTTTTTCACTTTATCGTAGGTGAGCGTTTCACCAATGTCGCGAACTCGGTACACCATGTACCAAACGTTCCGCTCTCGGATTCCGCCGGGAGCGATGGTCGGGATTTTTGCTTGACGCAGGCCGGTAAAGGCAAAATCGTACTGCCAGACTTCGCGGAAAAAGACGGTCCGGTTGGTCTTGTTGAACAGAGTATCGTCAACCGGGTTCTTTTTGGGTTCCCACTGACGCGCCTTCAAGCCGGGCATGGTCATGGGAAGCGAGTAGCTATCTCGCACATCAACCTTGCTGGGAATTTTTTTGAGAATCCCGTTGGGAAACGGCGAGAACGTGAAATCCTGAGCGGACGCTTCGCAGACCATACCGAGGGTCAGCGACAGCAATACGATCAGGGCAGATGTTTTGGGAACAATAACGAACTTCATGGTGCTCAAATCCGACTCAGATTGAGTGACAAACCCTCAGATAACGGAGGGATCCTGTAATCATCAGAATTATACTTCGGTTCTGGGAAAGTGATCGAACGAAAACCTGATGAGCTACGAAACCCGAGAAAAACGCCGTGTCGACACTTGCCCGTTATCGTTTTCGTCCTGATTGAGGGGCTCGAACAGGAAAAACAAGGGCTGCGGTGAATTCGGCCCAGTCGGGCGTGCTCAGCCTGACCTATCACGGACCTTTGGAAATATCGAAAAAATCGACAGGACCGACCTGCACCCGTACCCGCAGGGGGCAAAGCCCCAGCAATTTCCCTAACCCAGCCTACAGGGCTTGGAATACGAGCCCCAAAAATCGTATAGGGCCAACGGTCCGGCAGTTAACCTCCGACCTGCCATGAGGGTTTGGGCCATGCAATCCGGGTGCCAT
>CAZDZX010000193.1:0-3483 GCA_964510005.1 uncultured Pirellulaceae bacterium | reverse complement strand
CTCACGCGAAGCATGAGCATGCCCAACAATGAGCATGGCCCAATCTCAAGCTTGAGTGCCTCTTTTCCACCAGCAGTCCTGCGCCCTCCGCCACCCCCTCTCTTCAGGGGCAACAGAATCGTCGCAATCGTAAATCGAACCGTCGCAGTTCCAGTTACGAGAACTCGCCTTCCGTTTGTCGGAAGGCGAGCGACACGTGTTTGGACGCTAGTAGTGCTAAAAATACGTGGTTTGGACGCTCCGCCGCTAAGAAAGATCTTGGCCGCAGAGCGTCCAAGCCACGTCCATGCAGCCCCTCAGTTCCGAGTGCCATGCGAACGCGCAAACTGCCAGGCCTTTGGCCCTGAATTGTTAATCGCACCCTGTACCCAGCCCTTCAGGCTGGGCTAGGAAATCGGCTGGGCCTTTGGCCCGGTTCAGCCAACTAACGGGCGTTTCCGTTTCATGAATGACCAGTGCCGCTGCCGCTCCCAGCCAGTCCGTTTTTAGAAAACGCCTTTTCCGAAGTTGTCGCCGGATTGTTCAGTTTTTTCGGCTTTCGGAGATTTGCTATCGCCGGATTTAGATGGGGCAGGGCTTTGGTGAGAATCATCTCGGCGGGCCGACGAATTTTCGGGAGGTTTCACTGGCGGCTTTTCCGCAGCGGGCTCCGACGGCTTTTTCTTTGGACTGTGGCTGCTGTCGTATCCTTCGTCATAGCGCGAGCGGTAGCCCGGCTCTTTGGCCAACTCCAACTCTTTCTCCAGTTCTTCGATGACCCGACTCTGGATCATCTCTCGGCAAGCCGCGTTGATCGGATGGGCTATGTCTGCGTAAAGTTTGGCTCGCCCATCGGAATCCTTCTGCGGTCGGTTGTGACGTAGCTTCTTTCCGCATTGGTTGCAGAAATTGGCTCGCATGTGATTCTTGGTTCTGCAATTGTGACAGCTGGCAGTTAGCTTTCTACTGGGCATGGCCACAAAGGGGCCCGAGTTTCCGTCAATGATCTTCAAATCACGGACGACAAAACTCTTGTCAAACGTGACACTGCAAAATCCGCGCAGTCTGTCTTCCGACGACTCCATCAGTTTTATTCTGACTTCCGTAATTTCCATCGAACTCCCTCCGCTTGGTCTGCAGCATCCAATAAACCAAACGGCACTGCGCTGGTCGTTCTGCAGACAAAAATCCTGTTGTCATTTTTCGTAGTTGCAATCTTCGCGGCGCGATGAGCAGCAGCCTCGTTGCGGAACAACCCAAACCAAGCTGAACCGCTACCACTCATCTGATGACCAAGGCAATCCAGCCGGTCAAAAAGTTGCCCCAAATTTTTGATCGACGGAGTCATCGCCGACGCAAAAGTCTGAAGTCGATTGAAAAGACCATCCGCAACATGGTGCCATTTACCAACCGCTGCGTGACCCATCAGCTCCGTTGCACGCAACGGATTTTCGGGAACCACACAACGTCGATAAACTTCACCCGTCGAATTGCCTTCTCGAGGTTTTACGATCACGACCGCCAAACCAGCGGGCGCATCGATTGAGTTAATCTTTTCTCCCCTTCCAGTACACACAGCCATGCCACCGGAAAGAAAAAAGGGAACATCACTTCCGAGTTCAGCGGCAAGCGATAACAGCTCGCCGTCGGACACATCCAGTCCCCACAGCTGTCTTCCGGCTAGCAAAGCGCCAGCCGCGTTTCCCGAGGCACCTCCCAATCCAGCCGCCGCAGGAATACGCTTTCTCAATACAACGTCACACCCGTTTCGATCACTGGCTGCGTTTCGCCGCAGCAGTTCAAGTGCCTTGTAAACCAAATTGCTTTCGTCACTGGGGATATTCTCCCGACCGTGACCTAAAACATTCAGCCGAATCAGACCGTCTTCGCGACGACGAAAATAAAGCTCGTCGTACAGGGAGACGGTCGCCATCACAGTTTCAATTTCGTGAAAACCGTCAGGGCGCTTTCCCAGCAGCTCAAAAAACAGGTTGATCTTGGCCGGGGTAGCAACTTTAATGTCGCGTCCATCCGAACCGATAAATTGTGTCTTCATGATGCACGAGCGAGTTTTCCGCACGCAGGGTATGCTGTGTGCACAAACTTCCGTTCCTTGTAGTCATCAATCTATCAGAATTTAATCGGCCGCAAGTGTCCCATTTCAAGAAGTCTGCTTGAAAGTGCCGGCCTCAAACCCCCCAGACCTCCCAGAGACAAACCTCTCATTCCTCACAAAATACGCATATTGCCTACACTGGGTAAATACCATTATGAGTTCTCCTTATGAGTCCCCTCAATCACCTGCACCTGAAGGTGAACACTCGAGCGAAAGTGAATCAAAATTCTCCGCGACACTTGGTATGCGTTCCGTCTTCGGAGGCATTCTCATGGGGTTGGCCAACCTTGTGCCAGGTATCAGTGGCGGCACCATGTTGCTAGCAGCAGGCGTCTATCCCGACTTCATCGAATCGATTGCAAGTCTGACTCGTTTTAAATTTCGACTGCGATCGATTCTGGTGCTGGGTCTCGTGGGATGTTCGGCCGTCGTCGCCATCGTGCTGTTCGCAGGCTTGTTGAAAGACATGGTCGTCGAGCAACGCTGGATCATGTACAGCCTGTTCATTGGTTTGACCTTGGGCGGTGTGCCGCTGGTATGGAACCTCGTAAAACCGATCACAAAGACCGCCGTTGTTTCTGGCTGCATCGCGTTTGCTCTGATGATCGTGCTGGCCGTGTTGCAAAGCTCGGGCTACAACGGCGCCGGCACGACCAATTTCCTGATGTTTCTGGTTGCCGGTCTGGCAGGTGCCAGCGCGATGATTCTTCCGGGCGTCTCGGGAGGCTATCTGTTGTTATTGCTGGGACAGTACATTCCCATTCTGTCGGGAATCGATCAATTCAAAACCGCACTCAAAGACAAAGACTTCTCTGCGGCGATGGAACCCGCCATGACCGTGGTTCTGCCGGTGGGCATAGGCGTCGTGTTGGGAATTGTGGTGGTCGGCAACTTGCTCAAGTGGATGCTGGAAAACCACAAACAAGCAACGCTGGGCGCTTTGCTGGGCTTGCTGCTGGGTTCGACGATTGGCCTGTGGCCGTTTCAAGAAGTGGTTCAGCCTCAACCTGGCGAGGTGGTGAAAGGGAAAACCGTCACCGAAACCAACTTGGAAGAGTTCGACAAAGAAGACTGGCCGACACAGTTCTTTAGCCCAACGAAAACTCAGCTGGGCAGCTCACTGGGCTTGATCGCATTGGGACTGATCGTGACGTTCGGGGTTTCAAAAATCGGCGGCGACAAAGCAAAGCCGTAGAAAGTTGGTAGCGCTCTCCGGGACATTGCAACGCCACTTCGCGGCAACAATCCAAAGCAATGGCGTAGCAATTGACGTAGGTCAGGCTAACGACCAACACAACAAGGAGTCGAGTCGATTGGGTGCCATGCTTCACGCGCAGCGTGAGCATGTAGCTGGGCTGGCAACAGTTCAGAATCGAAGATTTCGCTAG
>CAZDZX010000192.1:0-8522 GCA_964510005.1 uncultured Pirellulaceae bacterium | reverse complement strand
TGTCGAATCGGGCCGTTACCAACAGCAACTCGTTGCTGACGATGCAACAACCTTGTGGGAATCGCCGACGACCGGTTTCCCGCTGGAGACCCATTGGATGCCGACGGCGCCGCGGATGATTGCCGCGGTGCGCTGGCAAGCGTTGCGGGAGGATCCATCGGCTCGTTTTGCCTTGCGATCCCTAGGCCCAGATTTTGAGAGGCTGTTGGCCGGCATGGAGAAAACGATTGGGTTCTCACGTGATACGTGGCAGCGATCGGTGATTTCTTGGCACAGCAACGACCGGTTCCAGTACGACTGGTGCGCTCACGTCACGCTGGCAAGCCCAGTGAATCCAAGCGACTGGCTCAACGCTCAGGGCAGCCCCACCCCTGTGGCTGATGTTCCCGATGTCTACGAATCAAAATCGGCCACCGGCTATTGGGTCACCGAAAAATCGGATGAGGGAGTGCGGTCGTTTTTGGTGGGCCCAATCTTCCGCGTCCGTGGAGCGGCAAAAGGAGAGACGGCGGTGTTGAACGGAACGATGTGGCGTTTGCTGCAGCAATCCGATTCCAATCGGGATTTCACTTTTATTACATCGACACCGGCGCTGTTCAACAGCGAAGCCCAAGACGGCACCGGTGCGGCGATGGGTCCGTTGATGCGAGAGTTGCGACGTCAGATACCGGGACCCGTTCTGGGCTTTTTGGTGAGTTTGCATTTTGACCAAGGCGACTATTTCGAAATTCGAGTCGATCATTCTGCCGATTCCAGTTCTCGGGAAATGGTGGACGTTGCCCGCAAACGGCTGGGCGAAGATTTAGTTCAAAGCATCGAGAAGTTCGATGGGATGACGGCGGTCGGTTTTTGGGAACCGGTTCGCAGTCGGATGTCTGCGATGGTGCGTGATTTCTCAAAGAACCTACGCTGGGGTAGCGAGTTTAAAGAAGTCATTGGCAATGCGTGGCTTCGTCCCGGAGCCCTTCACAATCTGCTGGCGGTCACGGAGTTGGCGGTCGCATTTCCGGCAACGGATCGCAGTTCGGTGGCCAAAACAACCCAAACCCCGCAGACGTTTGAGGAACTTTTGGGGGCCAAACGGGATCTATCGGTGGCAAATCCTCCCGATTTGAACGTTCTTTTGAAAGAAATCTCTGCAGGGATCTCGGATCAGTACCTCGATTTGCCATTCAAGTTTAATATTCAGATCGCAGGATCCGATTTGCAAAAGGAAGGCATTACTCAGAATCAACGTCCCAGCGCCCTGGACATGCGTGACCAGTCGCTGGCGGACATTCTGACAAAGGTCATGGTGGCGGCGAATCCGAATCGCAACATCAGCGGGCCTGCCGATCCTGAATGCAAGCTGGTTTGGGTGGTCGTCGATGACGAATCCAACCCTGGGCAAAAACTGGTTTTGATCACAACGCGGGCGGCAGCCGCGGAAAAAGGCTACACGCTTCCAACATCGTTCAATCAGCCCTAACTTGCAGCGTAGGTAAATTCGTGGAACCCTTTCAGCTAATCTGCAGCAGTTGTACTGCCAAACTGAAAGTTACGCGTGCCACGGCGATCGGTCAAAAACTTGGTTGTCCTAAATGCGGCGTGATGCTGCTGGTCGAAGCTCCGCCGGGCCACATCGTTCCCTCTCAGTCTTCGTCGACGGGAGGAAGTTTCGAGGAAATGGATATCGATTCGCTGCTCTCCAACGGAGAGAAAAAACCGGCCGCTCGCTCCACTTCCAAACTTCCCGCAGCAGCACCCCGCGCTAAAGCCCCGGCGCCGCGTCAACGCCCAAAAAATGCCGCGGTGAAACCAGCCGGAACAAAGAAGAGTCCGTTGCCGACAGCGGATGTTCCCGGTGGGCGAACGCCACAGGCGCGCTCGCAGCAAGTTCGCCCCGGTGGTCAAGGTTCGCAGCGTCGCGTGAATCCCAATGCTGCCCCTGCTGCCCCTGCTGCCCAAGCCGGACCCTTGGTGCCGGATCAAGCGTGGGTGAACCCGGAAGCAAAAAAGAGACAGAAACTGGTTCTGATCGTGGCGTCGATTGTGGGCGGCTTACTGACTCTAACGGCCGTGGGACTGGGCGTATTTTTAGGTGCGCCGTCAAAGCCTCCCGTGGTGATCAATGACGTTGATCCTAAAGCTCCCGCCAATGATAAACCCGTCGACGTTGCCGACGATCCAGTTCCCAATGCGGGCGCCCTAAATAAAGAGCCCGTAGTTACAGAAGCCGCTACAACAGAAACTGCCGACACCCCGCCGTTGAATCCTGAGCCGGCCGATGCACCGCCCACGGTCGACGGACCCGCGTCGCCGCCGAAAGTCGATGTGACACCCCCGCCCTTGGGGTCGAATAAGCGTCCGACGGAAATTGAATCGGAAGCAACGAATCCGAAAGTTCCTGATCCGGGAACGCCTGCTGGAGAGTTAGAGAAGGCGGAGAAGGTTCCCGAAACGATTGAAGCGATTTTGGAGTTGAATGGAAATTCAATTTTGCAAGTCAAAGACGCGGCTGAGTTTGCGCGGGATCGGAATTCAACAGGCCAGCCCAAGTACTTTGTCGAAAAACGCCCGTTCGATGTTGAAGTCGAAAAACAGAAGCAGCAAATCGTGCCGAGGGTCGGTTACAAAAACGTTTCTCTCCAGGTCGCGCTGAGTGAGTTGTCCAGTGTCACGGGTTTGACCTTTTCCGTTGAGACCCCGTTGTTTCAGTCGGCTTCGATTTCGCCGAACCCAGAATTGAACTTTCTGCTCGAAGACGAAAAAACGGAAGTCGTGATCAAGCAACTGGCTAGCAAAGTCGGTGCGGTCGCGACTAGCACCGCCACCGGTTATGTGCTGGCTCCTGATGCGGATGCCAACCGAGTTCTGCAATCGATTGATGTTGGTTTGCCTGCCGCTGACAAAGCCGCCCGATTGGCGTTGGAGCAATTGATTCGGGACTTGATCTATCCTGAAAGTTGGTCGACCGGAGCGGCCGGTGGGGTCGAAGGCAATACGTTGCAGTTTAAAGATGGCGATCTGGAAATCCTTGCCCCGCTGAGCGTGATTCGCGAGTGTCAGGATTTCATCAAAGTCTATGCCGAACTGCGGACCGGAGCCGATCCGTTGGGCAACCATGAGGCTCTGATTCCCTTTGCTGATTTGAGTAAGGGGAAATTTGCCCAAGAGTTCAAATCGTACGACGCGGTTCGCGTGCCGATTTCTCAGTGGCTGGCGAATGTGGAAAAGAACTATGGCTTGACGGTGATGTGTGACTGGAATCGGTTGCAGCAGCAATCGGGATGGACTTCTCAAGCGATGGCCCCCAGTCGCATGACGGAGGAAACGGTTGGCGATGCCATTTCGGAGATCGCTCATTCATTAGGTGCCGCGGTGTTGGTGGTCAACGATTCCACGGTCTGGCTGACGACCTTTGATACCGCCACCAGCATCTTTTACGTCAAGTGTTATCCACTCAAGCGGATTGGCAAAGCTCGGCTCACCGGGCGTCAGGTTCTTGAGATCGTAAGAGAGGCGTTGGGACGGGAGATGACGCTGCCCGGGACGGTCGTCCAATTGCTGGCTGATGATGCATGGTTCGCCGTTCGAGCCCCCCAGTCTGTCCATCGTCAGATCGATGCCGTGCTTCGCGCGGTGGAAAAGCCTGCGGCGAATTCTTCGCCACTCCCGTGAACTAACGGAGGCTTAACGGACGCCACATTCAAAAATCCCCCCGGATGGTCGTCACAATCGTTACACATCGGCCCGAATCCATTCGGGTGGGGGTTAAGCCTGCTTAATTTTAAGTGTCCACAAGCGAAATCGGAAATGGAACCTACAGTTCGTTACACCGAACACCCAACCCCACTTCCCTGCCAATGCCGGTCGACGAAAACAATTCCCAGCAAATCTGGCGTGTTATCGCAATCGATGATACGGTCTCGATTCACAACGATTACCGCAAGGTCCTTACGCCGCAAAATCTAGATCGCGATGATCTGAAGCAGGCGGAAGAGGCCCTTTTTGGCGTTGTCGATGGCGTGGAAAACGCCCCTGATTATCAATATCAGATCGATTCGGCCTATCAGGGCGAAGAAGGATTTAATCTGATCTGCGAAGCGATCAAATCCGGCAATCCCTATTCAGTCGCCTTCGTTGACGTTCGCATGCCTCCTGGTTGGGACGGTGTGGAAACGGTTCGCCGAATTTGGGAAGTCGCTCCGGATCTTCCGATCGTCCTATGCACCGCGTATTCGGACTACGGCTGGGAAGAAATTTCCCGTCAGCTTCCTCGAACCGACCAGCTTTTAATCCTAAAGAAACCCTTCGAGCCTCTTGAGCTTCGTCAGATCGCGGCCTCTCAAGCGATGCGCTGGCATCTCAATCGCGTCGCCAATCAGAACCAAATGGAACTGGAAGCAACCATTCGGCGTCGTACCCGGCAAATTAATTCGACTCGGAATCTAGTCTTCGCTTCTTTGGCTCGACTGGCGGAATCGAGAGACCCCGAAACGGGTGAGCATCTCGAGCGAATCGAATATTACTCGCGAGTGTTGTTAGAAAAGTTGCTTGAAACGAACAAGTATCCTGACGTCATCGATCAAAACTACATTGCCAACGTTTCTCGTTCAAGCATCCTTCACGACATTGGCAAAGTCGGCATTCCGGACAATATCTTGCTGAAGCCCGGCGCGTTGACTGCGGAAGAGTTTGAAGTCATGAAGACGCACACCACCATCGGAGCCGATTCACTCGATGATGCCGCCAGTCAGTCTTCGGACTGCCAATTCCTTGAAACCGCCGCAGAGATTGCTCGCTTTCATCACGAGCGCTTTGACGGAGCCGGATATCCCGAGGGTCGCGCCGGCGACGACATTCCTTTATCTGCACGCGTGGTTGCGGTCGTGGATGTTTTCGACGCGCTGACTTCGGAGCGAATCTACAAGAACGCGATGTGCCCTCTGGAGGCGAAAGCGATCATTGTTTCTGAAAGTGGAAAGCACTTTGATCCGATTCTTGTCGAGACATTTGTGGACTCGTGGGATCGTTTCTACGAAAGTGCACTTGAAAATCAAGCCGCAACGCGAGAGCGAAAACGCGAACTCCCAGAGCCAGTACAAGAAGTTTCCCAAAGCGATTCTTCTGAAGCCAGTAGTCAGCACTGCCCCACCCCCTAGGAACATCCTCCAACGATTTTGGAAAGGAGAGCATCCGTGAACGAATTTGAAACCAGTAGTGCATCTTCGCTGCAAGACGAACTCGCCATGAAGTTGGCCAGTCTGATGGCGAACACATCAGATTTTATCTACTTCAAAGATGCGCAGTGTCGCTTTTCGCTTGTCAGTGAAGCGATGATTGAACAAATCGCGGGCATGCAAGATGCTCCCATTGTCGGAAAGACCGATTTTGATTTCTGCGATCAAGAATCGGCCCAGAAAATTTACGACGACGATCAAAAAGTACTCACAACCGGCGAGCCAATTCGCAGTAAAGTCGAAGTCGTGCACTTCGACAATGCGGGTGTCAGTTGGATGTCGACTTCCAAAATGCCGCTTAAAGACAGTGATGGCAACATTGTTGGACTGATGGGGATCAGCCGCGATATCACCAACGAGAAAATGGTCGAAAAGGAACTGGAAAAAACCAACAGCGAACTGGTCGCTGCTTCACGTCGGGCCGGTATGGCCGAAGTCGCCACCAATGTGATTCATAATGTTGGCAACGTGCTCAACAGTATCAATGTTTCAATTTCCAAATCCGCCGATGTGGCCGAAGAAATTGACTTTGGCAAGCTCGAAAAAATTGCCGAACTGATCGAAACCGGCTTGAATTCACCTGGCTTCACTGACGCCGATGGCAAAGGCCGATTGATTCCCGACTACCTCAGGAAATTGGCGGGCTCGTTCCAAAGCGAAAATACACTGCTCCGCGACGAACTGGCCGCAACGCGACGGCACCTTGAACACGTCAGCAATATTATTTCTCGACAACAGCAGTACGCGTCAAACTTTCACGTTGTCGAAAAAGTTGACCTTTCCGAACTGTTGGAAGATGCGATCCGCATGAGTAGCACTTCGCTGACCAACCATCGAATCAATGTGGTCAAGGACTACGAACCCGGTTTGATCCTAGAAGTCGACAAGCATCGCGTGTTGCAGATCATTGTGAATCTCATTCGCAACGCAAAATTCGCCTGCATCGACTCCGGATATTCTTACCGAGAAATTAAGATTTCCGTGCAGCCGAACGACACCCAAGGATACGAAATTCAAGTGCAAGACAATGGTGTTGGGATCGCTCCTGAGAACATTGTCAAACTGTTCAATCACGGATTCACGACGCGACCTGACGGTCATGGCTTTGGCTTGCACAGTGGAGCCAATTCGGCCAAGCAAATGAATGGTTCGCTGACGGCCCATAGTGAAGGATTGGGGCGCGGTGCGACTTTCAAACTGTCGCTGCCCGACGCTCGCTTGGTCAAAAGACGAACTCCCGAAACGACACTGTTCGGTGAGGATGATTGATCAGTGTGCGTGTGGCGCTTCGTAGTCGAACTTGCCCACAAAGGGCTTGTCTTCAATCTTCAGACGCAGCTTTCCCGTGACACCCTTGCGGTCCAACAGCGACGTCACGGCGTCGTCTTTAACCGTGAATTGTGAGCCGGATTCGCCATCGGTTTTGAGTTCGAAAGTCTCACTCTTTTCTCCCGCAGTCAACGTTAGGCCGATCGTGGACTGGTCGATGGAAATGGCTTTGAGAGCATTGTCCATTAAGTAAATCGTGACGACATCACTGCCGGGGCCTTTCACGATTTCGCCATGATATTCATGGTCGTTGCCGATATCGAACAGGAACCCGTGATGGGGCGCGTCTCGGTGTTCGCCTCCGTGTCCGGCATCGCCATGGTCGTGATCATGTCCGCCGTCACCATGGCTGTGCCCCCCTTCTCCATGATCGTGCCCGCCCTCGCCATGGCTATGGCCATGATCTCCATGATCGTGGCCGGCAGCATGACTGTGACCATGGTCTCCCGAATCGTTGGCAACCGGCGGATTATCGCAACCCGCCAGCACCATGCAGAAAGTTGCCGCCACGGTTACAAACAGTGAGATACGAATCGTTTTCATGGGTTTTCCGGAGATAGTGTTTGCGATTGCGTGGGCAACCGCCCTTCTTCAACAAGTTCAACTTTAGAACTCTCATTATCCAACGCGCGGCGGGCGGCTCCAATCCCAAACAACCAGAACAGAGCCGGGCGGACTAGGAATTCCAACGCCGTACTGGTGATCAGCCCGCCAATAATGACCGTTGCCACCGGATAGAGGATCTCTTTGCCGGTTTCTCCTGCAGCCAATGCCAGCGGGACCAAGCCAATGCCAGAGGTCAGGGCCGTCATCAAAACCGGAGCCACTCGTTCTTTGCCAGCCCGAACGATCATTTCCCGCGACCACGTTTCACCTTCGAAGCGAACCAGATGCAGATAATGATTGATCAGCAAAATGCCGTTTCGCGTCGCGATCCCGCACAGCGAAATGAAGCCAACCATCGCCGCGATGGTCAAAGTTTGACCCGTCAGTCGCAACGCCAACACGCTGCCAATAAACGCCATCGGCAGCGCGACCATCACTTGCAGCGACAGGTTGACGCTACGAAACATCGAATACAACACCAGGAACATGCCTGCGATGGCGACACCAAATAAGCCTTGAATCATCCGCGAGGCGCGCTGTTGGCTTTCAAATTGCCCGCTGTATTCTAAAAAGTAACCTTCCGGTAAATTTGCTTCGATCGGTTTCACGGCGGCTTTGATATCTTCGACAACATCGACCAAACCACGTTCCGAAACATTGCACTGAATCACGATCAACCGACGCACATTTTCGTGGCGAATCTGATTGGGCCCGGTACTCTTGAGTAGCTTGGCCACGTTCTTCAGTTGGGTCGTGCCGCCGCCGGGTAGCTGGATCGAAAGACGCTCAAGCGAATCAAAGTCCTCGCGGAATTCTTCCTGTAAACGAATCACCAAATCAAATTTACGCTGGCCTTCGACGACTTCGGAGACCACATGCCCACTCATCGCCGTTTCGACGAACTCGGTCACGTCGGCTCGCCTCAATCCGTATTGCTTTAACCGGTCTCCCAACACGCGGATCTGAAGTTGGTCGACTTCGGTTTGCTGTTCCACTTGGGCACTGGTCACGCCATCGACCGTGTCCATCATGTTTTTGATTTTGTTGGCGTTGCTCCGCAGCAAGGTCAGATCGTCGCCGTAAAGTTTGACGCCGACCTGCGCTTTGACACCCGAAATCATGTGCGAGATCAAGTGAGCCAGTGGTTGTTCGACGCTGACGACAATGCCGGGAACCTGTTCGACGTTCTCGCGGATCTCTTTGATGATTTCACCGCGACTGCGTTTCGAACCGTTCGAGTCGTCCAGCGCGGCAATGAATTCGGTTACGTTGACGCCTTCCGCGTGCTCATCCAGTTCCGCCCGTCCCGTTCGCCGAGAAAGTGTTTTGACTTCGGGCGTTTCCCGAATTCGATCGCCCGCAATT
>CAZDZX010000191.1:0-8536 GCA_964510005.1 uncultured Pirellulaceae bacterium | reverse complement strand
TATTCACGTTTTACCGGCAGATCCGAATCCGCCTGTTCCGCCGGGCCAAAGGCCCGGCCGTTTTACCAATCGATGCTGGGCCTAGAACTCTGAATTTGAAGACGGACAGCCTTCTTCGGATTCCTGTTAACCACGAAAGACACGAAGCAAACGAAAAAACAAAGATCGAGTTTCGTGCAATTCGTGTCTTTCGTGGTCAGACTTACTCTGCATAAACACGTAGGGCCGGTTCCCACCGGCCATGGTTAACGATCCGCCACTGAGGCAAGGTAGCAACCACCACTTATGTTCGACAAAGGAACCGCGAATGAACGTAAATAAACGCGAATTCATGCGCAACCGTCATTCGCGCATACTTGCGTCCATTCGCGGTTGACTGCCACCTCATTTACTACTTCTTCGACCAAGTACAGAACTACCCCGGCGATCATACCAACGTGAAACCGCTAAAGAAATTGGTGTTGATCCGGATTCCCATGCAACTGGTTGCAATCTTACTCTGAACTCCTTAACGTTGTCTGAAAAGGAGGATTGTGGTGTCAGATTTTCAAAGCCTCGTGACATGGAAACGCGAGCATAAAAAACGAGCGGTGAAAAAAGTTCCGTTTGTCGAAATGTTCTCCGGTCGCGTTCAAGGCGTCGTTTCTAGTGGCTCGGATAAAAAACGAGTTTACGTCGCGTTCATCGAGGCCTCTACGGGCAACTATTACTGCTGCACAAACAACAATCGGGTTTGTGGCGGGATGCGAGGGGGTGGATGTAAACACTTGCATCAAATGATCGAAGAAGCGCTGCTGCAATTTTCGCCCGAATCCGTCGCGGGCTATCTGGGAATCGACCCCCAAGGCGAAATTAAATCCGCCCACGATATCACCAGCAAGATGACGATGACGCAGTGTAAAGAATCGCCCGGAGTCGTCTTCAGCCGCTTTCTGAACTACTTGCGGTACTGCGAACTCACCACCGAACCCGGTTCTGTGTCCGAAATGAATTGGTTCTCAGCATGACCATTGCCGAACAACTTTCGGAGCTGCCTGCAGGGTTTTCGCAAACCAACGAACTGATTGCCAAACTCGACAGCTGCATCAACACGGGCTTCTCGCGTCTGACACCCGATCAAAACGCAGGGCTTGCCGAACTGGCGAGTGCGTTTTCCGGATCGCCGCTCGCCGAACCGCTCAAGGAAGCCGTTGCGGCGATCGGTCGAAGCGAGTTTCTGGTTCGCCATTTCTGCCTGTTGGCCGCGGCGCGGGCGGCCCTGCAGGGCGCTCAATACGACGCGCTACAAAGTCAACTTGGCGATACGTTGGGGTACGAGCCCACCGAACCTCCCGCCGTTGAACCGACAGGACCGGAAACCCACGCGTCGGCTTTCAGCAGCATCCAACAATGGTTGATGGAGATCGCCATCGGCGGTTTTAACAACATCGAAGAAGCCGCCGTCGCACCGTTTATGGCTTCGCTGGAAAACATTCAGGCTCAATCGCAACTGACCGGTCTGGCATCGCTGTTGACTGGTTTTGTGAACGAACTGCTGCGCTACATCCCCGTCGACCGCCATGAGACATTACCCGTGTTCCGCTGGGCCGATCTGTGGACCGCCATCATGATTCGCGCACAACAGCTGACTCCAACCACACCGGGGACTTCGGTCGATGGGGACGTCGTGCTGCTGGGCACCAACATTCAAGGCCACGAGAATTTTGTCTGCATCAACATCTACGGCCTGTTGAAGACGAGTGAAAACACGGTTTGCGTCCGGATCCCTTTGAACAGCTTCAAAGTCGACATCGTCCGAGGCCCCGAAGTCTGGGACTTGTTCGGCGACATCGGCCAACAGATTCTCAAAGCGATCGAAAACAAAAAAGCGATTAAGGTCACCAAAGCCGAACTGATGGCCAACGGCGATTTGATCCTGCGTTCAAAACCTCGATTGGGAAAAGCTTCGGATCCGTTTTCGGTGGCCGACGAACTCACCCCGCTACCTTCGCTGACTCCCATCAATCGACACCCCATCCACTTGGCCGAACTGGTTTGCGTGGAAGGAGACGGAGGGTTTCCAATCGCCACCGACCGATTGCAAATCGATTCGGAGATTACCGAAAAGGTGCTGGCCAAGGCCGAGCAGACGATTGGGCTGTTGCGTTTCGATCAAGGCCGCTGGGAACTGCAACCGTTAGCGGTTCAAACGGAAAAAGCGACAGTGTTGGCGGGCGATTCGATGCTCAAAGCGCGCACCAAACTCAAATCGAAGACGTTGGCGATTTTGCAAGAGCGTTCCAGCAAGCTTCTGCGGAGTTGATGGTGGCCGATCAAAGCACGATACGACAACGGCAGGTCCTCTGGTGGCGTGCCATCAATGCGATGTTTAACTTAGGGGACGTCGGATCTTCGTTTGAGTCGATGGCTGTTGAACTGGCACAACAGGAATCGATGCCCTTGCCGATGCTGGAGGCCAGCATGGGAATCGACGTGCTGCTTCACCGCCATCCAGAGCTCAAACCACATTTTGACGAACTGAAACAACTCAACGTGCTGCCGAACCCGTCCGAGGAGGACGCGAATAAGGACTCGCAGGAAAACGCATCGACCGACGATTCAGAATCGGCGGAGCCAACATCACCGCACCCCGATCCGATCGAAGACGATTCGATCAGTCACGCTCGCACGTTTGCATTTTCAAAATTGTTGCTCAACGTTTTCGGCCCCAACACCCAAGGCGGTTCGTGCTCGGCGGGTCAGTACAAACAATGGTGTGACGACGTCGCTGCCCTTGAAGAATGTTTTGGTTTTGGGCCAGGCCAACTGCGAGATGAGCGAGGGGGCCCAGCCAACCCATCGTTGGGCGGATCCGGCGCCGGCACCAGCGGCAATGCTCCCCGGATCGACGATGACCAACTGCGGGAAGAATTAGTCGCGATGGAAAGCGACCTGATCAAGCGGATGGACATCCTCGAAGTCCTCAAAGACGATCGCTTGGCAGCTCGCCTGACACCGTCGATGGCATTGGTCGAACAACTGCTGTACGGCAAGTCAAACCTGTCCGGAGTCGCGCTCAAAAATGCCAAAATCCTGATTCGCAAATACGTGGACGAACTGGCAGATGTGCTGAAAAAGGAAGTCGTTTCTGCGTCGACAGGAAAAATCGATCGTTCGGTACCGCCCAAGCGGATCTATCGCAACCTGGATTTAAAACGCACCGTCTGGAAAAACTTGCACAATTTTAACCCGGCCGATGAACGCCTCTATGTCGACCAGCTGTACTACCACCACACTTCCCAAAAAGAACTGAACAAGTATTTGATCGTGGTGGTTGACCAATCCGGTTCGATGATCAGCGCGATGGTCCAGTGCGCTATCCTTGCCTCAATTTTCGCCAGCCTGCCCCGCATTAAAGTTTCTCTGATCGCCTTCGACACCAACGTGATTGATTTGACCGAGTGGGTGGAAGATCCTTTTGAGAGTTTGATGCGGACGAATCTGGGGGGTGGCAACGACGGGCCCAAGGCGATGGAGGAAGCCCGGACGCACATCACCGATCCGACACGCACGACAATGGTTTGGATCTCCGACTTCTACGAGTTCCACAACGACAAACCCCTTTTCGAAATGATCAAGGCGGTGAAGCAGACCGGTGTCCATTTCATCCCCGTGGGATCGGTCAGCGGAACGGGATACTACAGCGTCAACGAATGGTTTAAGAAAGCGCTCAAGAGTATTGGGCTGCCCGTGCTTACGGGAAACATCAAAAAACTGATCAAAGAACTAAAGAAACAGTTGAATTAAACGGACGAAGTTCATGGCAAAACGAAAACCAGCTCGCAAAAAAACTCCACCTAAAAAAGGTGCGGACAGCAAAACATCCGGCGGGGAAATTCTACGTGCTCCCGCCGAAATCAAGTACGCAGAAGAACTGGAGTACTTGACCTCCATCGATGACGCGCCGCGGCCTTTTACTTGGAAGTTATCGCCGCGCATGGTGAGAATCTTTGTACTGGGGTCCACGGCTTCGGATGGAATTGACCAAGAGATCAAAGCAAAATTCTTCGGTGATCCACGCACCGTCGAACGCGCCATCGTCACCCTAGCCAGCGACCGTGGATTGCTATTGATCGGCGATCCTGGGACCGGAAAAAGCTGGCTTGCCGAATTGCTGGCCGCAGCCATTTGCGGCGACAGCACCATGGTGGTTCAGGGTACCGCCGGAACGACCGAAGACCACATCAAATACTCGTGGAATGTGGCCATGGTGATCGCGTCGGGGCAGTCTCGTGACAGCCTGATCCCGTCCCCCATCATGACGGCCATGGACGGCGGAAAAATGGGACGCTTTGAAGAGCTCACGCGCTGTAGCAGCGACGTGCAAGACGCGTTGATTTCAATTTTGTCCGAGAAATACGTCACCATCCCTGAACTCGATGGCGAACAAGGACTCGCTTTCGCGCAACCCGGATTCAACATTATCGCGACAGCGAACGCACGCGACCGCGGTGTCAACGATCTTTCAACGGCACTTAAACGGCGTTTCAACTTTATCCAGATCCCGATCGTTACCAACAAGAAAATCGAGAAAGAGATCGTGTTGTTTCGAACGCGCGAACTATTGGCCAGAAACAGTTTCGAGATCGAAGTCCCGCCAGCGATGCTGAACATTCTCTTGCAGACCTTCGAGGACTTGCGCGTCTCTGCGGCTTCGGAGGCCAGCGACGAAGGGCGATTGGAAAGCAGCCTTTCTACAGCTGAGCAAATTGGCGTTCTGGAAGATGCGGTGCTGCACAGCCAGTTTTTCGGCGAAGGAAGCGTCTCCGCCGATGCCATTGCCCGATCGTTGATTGGAACACTTGTGCGACGAATCCCCGAAGACGTTTCGATTCTGAACAAGTTCTGGCATGCAGTCGTCGCAAAACGCACCAAAGAAAATGCTCAGTGGAAAGAGTTCTCAGCAGCGGGAACCGACGCCCTCAAGAACATCAAATAAGATGACTAACATCCCCACTTCATTTGAACCCCTCAAGCAACAGTTGCTGGCCGCCGCGGAGGCTTTTTCCAGCGATGCGGAGCCGCTGCATGACATTCTTGCGGGGCTTGTTGGGGATGTTGAACGGGCCGTTTCCGAACCCCTGGAGATTTTTCCGGTTTGTCATCATTCGCCTTCATCGGCAATTCACATGGTCCGCCGGTTGCAGCAAAAGCCGCCTCGAGTGTTGTTCATGGAGTGCTGCGAAGACCTGCAGGGCGTGTTGCCGGACTTGCGAGACTGTAAACTCCCGATCGCGTTACAGGCGTTTGCCCCCGTGGCCGCAGCGTTTCCCGCAGCTTGGGCACCGCTGAATTTGGTCTGTCCGCTGACCGAGTTTTCGGCCGAATTTCAAGCGATCGCGTTTTGCATGGCCAACCCGGAAACGGAACTGGTTTTTGTGGATCGCTCCTGTGATCACGTTTTTCAATGGATGCCCCAGCAAGACAACTCGCTAGAAAAGGCACTGCCCAAAGACCTGTCTGCCGACGAATTGGATGGCGACACAGGGATGCATGGAGCGGCGATCGGCGTCGAGATTGGATCATTGATTCCGACTTTTGGACAGTTTACGGACGTTTTGATTCGCAACGCGCGGGTTCAATACTTCAGCGAGTGGTGGGACCAGTATGTTGAAGAGGCGATCATTCGGGGTGACGAAGCTGGATATCGGCAAGTCATGTTTTTGATTGGCAGCTTGTTTCGCAGATTAGGCACGCGCGTCGAAGATCGTAAAGAGGACCAGATGCGTGAACGGTTCATGTGGACGCGCATGAAAGATCATCTCAAAAAACACAAAATCGATCCCTCTGATGCACTCTACGTTTGCGGCGCAGCGCATGCTGCCAGCCACGTCGAAGAGTTTGGCGTCGAAAGCAAGGCCCGCTGGGAGATCCCGCCACGCACCAAAACCGAATGGTTGTACGGGCTGTTGCCAAGCAGTTACAGTGCGATCGAACACCAGTTCGGTCACCCGCACGGCACGATCACGTTAGCTGAAAGCCGCTGGAAGAAGACGCTGAAAAGTGAAAAGCTGAAGCCCTTCAAACTGGAATCTCGCAAAAAGAAAACCAAAACCACACCGAAAAAGAAGGCCGCCACCAAAAAGAGCGCGACTGCTAAATCACCTGCACCGCCTGCGACAGAGCTTGCTGCATCTGTGCCAAACGCACACTCGTTGACAAACTGGTTGAACAAACCACCAGAAGCGGCCCAAGAGGACGAAGCGGAATTGCTGCAGAACTGTGTCCGGTTAGTCGACCTTGCCCGCAAGAATGGCTACATGGCCTCAACAGCCGACAGCATTGCGGTTTACCAGACGGCGATTCTGCTGGCGAATCTCCGCAGTCGACAACATCCGACACCTTACGATTTCCGTGACGCGGCAATCACCTGCATCGAAAAAGATTCGGTTCCCAGAAAGCGGAACATATCGCGACTGTGTGACATCTTGCTGGGAGGTGACAAATCAGGGCAAGTCGGATACGAATCGCTTCCGCCACTGGCGAAAGATGTCTACGACCGACTGGCGAAGCTGCCGATTAAGCTGGAAGCGAAAACGATTCAACGGGCGCTGTTGGATTTCCGCAAGCACCCGGAGTTCCTACCCTGTTCGGAATTGCTCTGGAAGCTCAGATATTTGCTTGGCGATGTTGTGCGGCCGATCATGGGCCAAGCGGAACTTGGGTACGTCCCGCAACAGGAAAGCTGGGACGTTGCGATCGGCAAGCACCAAGGTTCCGTCGTGCAACTCGGTTACGAAGGGATCACGGTCGAACACGTCGTTGAGAAACGACTGAAGAAATCGGCGTTTGGATCGGAGGCACGTACGATCGACGCCCTACGCGCGGCCGAAGAATGTTTGGTGTTTTTGAAAAGCAATCGGCTGACCGAAGAACTGGGGGATCGTGCGATCGCGTTGTTGGTGGACGAACCCGACGTCAAAGATGCGCGTGAGATTTACGGTCGAATCACTCGGCTGATCCATTATTACCGTTCCACAGAAAACGGCATTCCGGCTTGGTGTGAGCGCTTCGTCACGACCGGCTATTCGCATTACGCGACGTTGCTGCCCGACGCATTTGCCAATCGTGGCATCCAACCGGCGGACTTGGCCGGGATGTTGCAGTTTATTTTTACGCTTGAGAGTCTCGCGTTGGCGCTGGGATGCTCGCGCAGTCAATTGATGATTGCCATCTCCCAGTCCCGCCCCGATTCAACCGACTTTCCCAAACAAGCGTTGTTGTGGTCGGCAGAGTGTGTGCTACAGATACGAGATTTGAGAACCCTACGAACGCATTTTGATAAATTGCTTGATAACGAATTGACGATTGGTGCAATTCCCGAATATCTGTCCGGATTCCTGTTGGCGCTTTCGTTTACGCCACAGGTCAATAGTTTAACGGTGGAGCTGATGAGCAAATCGTTTGCCCGCTTGCCGGATCGCATTCTGATGCCCTGGCTGCCCCGACTGGTGATGATGCTCCGGCCCTATGCGTCGACCGCGCTTCCCGGATTGGTCAAAGAAGCAGCCGCGTCTTTCCCGAGCAACCTAGCGGACCTCGAAACATGGACGCCGCCGTGGCAATCAGCACCCGCCAAGCCGGCTCCAACAACCCAACAACAAACCGCTGCTCCGTCGGAAGCCAGCAATCCGATCGTCAGTGGGTTTATCTCCGAATTCAAATCGACTACCAACGCGTTGGCACAAAGCCTTGGTTTGGATCAGACTTGGACAGAAGTAAATACCGCGGAAGCAACGTCAACGGTGCCTCCAACAGGAGATCCATCAACCTCAAATCCGGCCCCACAAAACGCCGAGGTCACCAAACTGCTCGGGAAACGTCCCAAAAATTGTTAGAAGTTGAAAAGTGGTCTCCCGAAGGCGACGATGTCGCCCTTCGAAATTCAACTTTCATACGTCGGTTAGAGCCGACGGGGAGACCACCATGGATGACCTTAATCTTACCGAAGCTAGTACGTCCTCGCGTCCGCCGCGAAGATGAGTCAGGTCAGCAGGAAGAAGTGAAACTGGCGAGCTAGAAGTGAGGCCACTGGCAGTTTTAACAATCAATGGGACATCCCCTCAGCTTTTATCAGCCACGAGAGTGGCGACATGTTGTAGCCCCTGGCGTAAGCCAGGGGGCTTGGTTCAGCCAAGCATTGAGCGCTTAGGTTTCATCCAAGAAATCGATCCATGTTTCCAAGCGTGCTTCCGAAATCCGCGTTTTGGTGAT
Source organism: uncultured Pirellulaceae bacterium (assembly GCA_964510005.1). Lineage (GTDB taxonomy): Bacteria > Planctomycetota > Planctomycetia > Pirellulales > Pirellulaceae > Mariniblastus. The sequence goes on along the minus strand of CAZDZX010000191.1, from coordinate 283 downwards.
CGCACTTTCTGGTTTTGGAGACGGCAGCCACTCGTTTGGGTTGTCCGTTTCGGCTTCGATCAAAACCCACATCTTCCGGCTATGAGCCATAGCTGCACGAAAATGCTGTTCTGCTTTTTTAACACGGGATGCATCCTTTAGGGGGAACCTCATGGTGTGAATGCTGGCTGTACTTCTGGCTGGCTGTCTAAGTTTCAAAAACGTTAGTGTTCTTTAAAAGATAATTCTCCGGTCCCTCATCAACCATCCAGTCTTGCACTTTGCAGTATTTGATTGGCGTCGA
>CAZDZX010000190.1:0-8562 GCA_964510005.1 uncultured Pirellulaceae bacterium | reverse complement strand
CTGGCCGTTTTGGCAGTGCCTTCGAGATTACCAAGTCCCAAGTCGCCAATGCCACCCGTGAAATCTGTAATCGTCGTGGCCAATCCTTGAGCACCTTCCTCGTCGGTGACGTCTTTCAATCCAGTCGTGATCGAAGAAAAACCGTCAGTCAATTTAGTGCCAGTTTCGCCAAGTGCATCGAGGCCGGGAATCGAACCGAAGGAAGGCATCTCAGGCATCTTCATGCCCGAGCCTTCACCACCGCCTTCACCTTCAACAACGCCACCTTCGCCACCACCGCCTGCCGGGTTATTGCCGTTAGCAAAGTAAGTTACCGCGAAGTAGCCCAACGCACCTACCAATATCGTTCCAACACGATTTGGCCAGGCGATTTAGTTCGGTGTTTTTGCATGTTTCGCTGCCCCAGTAGCGCTTCCATCGAATCCAGCATAGCCGGGTTTCCGCACAGCAAAACCGAGGAATCATCGGCTGTGATCTGGCATCCGGCAGCCTCTTCGATTTCTCCGCTTTCGACCAAGCCGGGAATTCGCCCCTTCAATGTGTCGGGTGCTTCTTCGCGGGTAAGCGATTGAATCAACCGGAATCTGCCGGGATCCTTTGCCTTTTCGAGCTCCTTCAGTTCTTCGGTGTAAGCCAAATCGTTGGCATGCCGGGCTCCGTGGACGACAACCACTTTCTCAAAACGTTCCCAGATCGTTTTGTCCCGCAGCATGGCGATGTAGGGAGCCAATCCAGTCCCCGTGGCCACCAACCAAATGTTCTTTGCATCCGGAGTTTTTTCCAACGTGAATCGTCCGGCGGCCTTTTGGGAAACTTCGATTTCGTCGCCCGGTTCGAGGCTCCACAAATTCGGCGTCAGCTCTCCGTCTTCCACCAACACCACAAAGAACTCGATCGTATCCCCGTGGGGCGATGCCACCGAATAAGGCCGATTCACTCGACTGCCATCAAGCTCTTCGGGAGAGTCTGGTTTGCCGCCGGGGTAGTTGGCCAGATGTAAAAACTGCCCCGGCTTAAAAGGCTCAACTTCTGACGCATCGATCGTCAGCGTAAACAATCCTTCAGTCCATACTTTTTTCTGCAGGACTCTGGACGGACACCATTTGGGCATAGTCAGGACTCAACAGGGAAGTGGCAAAGTCAAGGTCTTAGTAACAGCTTTATTCGGACATCACTTTATTGGAACATCACTTTATTCGGGAATCCATAAACCAGACGAACCTGATTCTTCAGTTCCCGAATCGGAAGACTGGATAATCGAGGGCTGCGAAGCGGCCGGTGCCGGTGCGGCAGCCGCCGTTGGCATTTCGCCCTGTTGCATTCCGGCAGCCATCCGGACTTGCTGCAACAACTCGGCCATCGCTTCCCGAACGCCGTCTTCATTGATGTGACGTGTCGTGATTGTTTCCAGCAAGCTATCCACGTTTTCGGTGATGCCGTGGTCCATGCGGTAGTTGAGTTCTTCAACCAGCAGCATTCCCACGGGCAACCCCTCGGCCGCCGACTTCACGCGAACCTCACGGTAATGCTCGATCGCTTTATCGGTATCGTCTTCGATCGCCGCCAAAAACAGGTGCGCCATCCGCACGCAGGATGCGTAAATCTTCTGAGTTCCAAACGGCCCTTCTTCTTTATCTTCTTCCTCTTTGGCATCCAGTTTCCGCTGCAAAATGTGCTCGGAAATCAACCGGCCTGCTTCAAGGTCCTGACGATCTTTGGAAACCTGCAAAAAGGTAAACAACTGGATCCAATCGAGGCTCTCGAAGTCCAACCGCGAGATAAACGCGATCGAGATGTCGAACAGTTCGGCATCCTTGTCCAGTTTCAGACGCGGGAGTTTATCAAGCCCCATTTCGTCACGAGCTTCGTCCAGCCACTCAGTTTTAAACTGGCCACCCGTTTGGTGCTGCATATCCACCAGCAGCGCTTGAACGGACGGCGTCAACTTCGCGTCGCCAACGGATTCCCGTATCGATTTGCCATCCAACACGGATCGCTTCAAATCCAACAACCGAGCAATTTGATCGTGGCGCAGTTCGTCAAACAACTTTCCACGCTCTGCCGGAGGCGTCGCTTTAGAGAATCGCAGATCGGGAGACAAGATATGTCTCTCGGAGAGAATTTTATCGATGTCGGTTGCTTTATCCGGATCGGCTTTGAGGCCCAAATCTGCCAGTTGCTTCAGAACTTTTTCGGTGCGACTGTCTTTGGCCAGATGAATTTCAGCGCGGGCTTCGCGATCGGTTTGCTTTCCGAACAACCATAGGTCACCGCAGTAGCGCGGCATGTCGGAAAACGATTCGTCTTTTTTCGTATCGTCAAAGGGACGATCGAACATGGAGAACTTAAGTCGTGGCGGTGGCCCTTCGAAGTACTCTTCGATGTTGTTGGGCAAGGGCTCCGAATCCAGCCAGTTGCATGAAATGCACTTTTCCGACAGCTCTGAAAAATCAGAGAACTCTACCGTGTGGTTTACGATCTCGACAAAGTCCTCTGGTTTAAAGAACCGCCGAATCGATGTCACTACGCCCATGGCTTCGATGGCCAGATCCGGGTCAACGCCATCAAGGTTCGCGATTCGCTGCCACGCTTCGACTTGATCTTCGACCGGCAAGAACTTGCTGGCCGCGATCGCAGCGGCTTTGGCCAGTACCGGATGGGCGCCTTCAGTTTCTTCGATCTTGTCGGCGATCTTTTTGGCGACTCGGAACTGTCCTCGCTCCATAGCCAACGCAATGTTGTCATAGCTTTCAGCCCACGAGACATCTTTCGGGGCACGCGGCAATACAAACGGCCCGTGTAAAAACAGAGGCAAGTTTCGTGGCGCCATCATCTGCGGAATCAGCGATTGACTAAGCTGAGGGTTGTCACGCAGATTGCACCCAAAAAACATGTGGGCTCGACCGGCCAAAAAGTTCCCGCTGGCAAACAGCCGATCGCCAACCGCCATAAAAGCTGATGCGGCCGAAACCGGAATTTCATCACCGGTGATGGCGTCCATGCTGGCTTGCAGGTAGCGGACCGCATGGTCGAGGTTACCAAGATTGGCTTCGACGACGGCTTTCTGTTGCAATCCGGAGGGGTGTTTCGGATTCTGTTCCAGAAATTCATTGACCGTTTCGTTGGCCCGCTCGATTTCACCCAGATCCAGCAACAGGCTGCCTTTGATCGTTAACAAGCAAGACTTGGGGCCTTCTTGTTCGATGGCCCGATTGATTCGCTCCAACGCCGCTTGGGGCTGATTAGAACTGCTTTTATCGATGGCATCGTTAAGATGTCCGACGATTGACTTGCCACAGCAAAACTTGATTTTCTTGTCCTCGTGACAGGGACAAGGTTGATAAATGTCGATCGACATGAACGCTTCCGAATTGTTGAACCTATGCGGCTACGGATTTCCGGGGCTGAGAAGCCTTTTCCCAGACCGCATTTCGATTAAATTTAAGGGAATCCCGGTTGATCAGAAACCCTTTGTTCTGCCGAATTGTAACCTTTGGCAGAATCGCCGGGTGGATTTGACCGGACCTCAACTCTTGACTCAACCTGATTTAGGCAGACTGGCACATGGATCTTTGGGAATTTAGCCATCTGAACAACGTCGGTTTGACTCTGACCGAAACCGCCAAACATGTCCCCGGCACAGTGGCGGTTGCTGCACCGCTAAAGCAACAACGCTCGGCCGTAGAGCGGGTCAAAAGGCTGTACTCCAAAAAATCCGGAGCCAGTCAATCCGACACTCCGGCCGAATTTGAAACCGTCACCTTTTTCGAGCTGGAGAAGATGAGCAACCGTTTCGCCGTCGCTTTGCGAGCCGGCGGGGTGCAACCGGGAGACCGGATCGGTTTGATGGTGCCCCCGGGCATCGAATTCGTGGCCCTTGTTTTTGCGTTGTTTAAAACCGGAGCGGTCCAGATCCTGATCGATCCAGGCATGGGCCGTGACAATCTGGTCAAGTGTTTATCCGACACCAAACCGGTCGGGATCGTTGGCTCCAGAAAGGCCCACAGTGCTCGGCTGGCCTATCGAAAATGGTTTCCCGACGCGAAAAAGAACTTCGTGGTCGGCGGAGGTTTTCCTCGTTGCAAAAAATTGACCTCATCGGGCCCTTCCGATTTCGAACCTGCGACAACGACTCCCGACGACGAAGCGGCCATTATCTTCACCACCGGAAGCACTGGCCCCCCAAAAGGAGTCCTTTACCGGCATCGGACCTTTATTCAGCAAGCCGCTTGGATTCGTGACTGGTTTCACGTTCAACCGGGAGGCGCCGACATCTCGGGGTTTCCGCTGTTCGCGTTATTCAACACCGCGATGGGAACGTCGACCGTTTTTCCTGACATGGACCCCACTCGTCCGGCCGACATCTGGCCGCCCAACTTCATCCATGCCGCCGAAAAATTCAGCGCCGATCAGTCGTTTGGTTCGCCCGCGCTGTGGAACACCGTTTCGCTGTACTGTGAAAAGCACAACATCAAACTGGATACGATCAAGCGTGTGTTTACTGCCGGTGCTCCCGTTCCGCCAAACGTTTTGGCGCGCACTAAGTCCGTCATCGCCGACGACGGTGAAGTCCACACGCCCTATGGTGCGACCGAATCGCTGCCGGTGGCCTGCATCTCCGGCCGAGAAGTTTTAGAAGAGACCGCTGACCAGTCCGCCACCGGTGCGGGTACCTGCGTCGGTTGGAAGTTCCCGGAAATTGATTGGCGTTTGATTGAGATCACTGACGAACCCTTGCGATCGATCGACAGCACGGTGGAAGTCCAGCACGGAGAGATCGGCGAGCTGATCGTGAGAGGTCCGGTGGTGACCGATCAGTATGTGACTCAAACCAACGCGAATCTTCATCACAAGATTGCCGACGGCGATACGTTCTGGCATCGGATGGGCGACGTGGGTTACTTTGACGATCGCGGTCGGTTCTGGTTTTGCGGTCGAAAATCACATCGTCTGCTAACCGAAAGTGGCACGTTGTTTACGGTGCCCTGCGAATCGATTTTTAACTCGCACAAAAAAGTTTATCGCAGTGCGTTGGTTCCGGCGGGCAAACCGGGCGCGCAAGTGCCTGTGGTTTTTGTGGAATTGTTGCCGGAACAAAAAACGGACAATGCTGCATTCCTGAAGCGGATCGAAAGCGAGCTATTGGAGTTGGCAGGCAAGCACTGGCAAACGAATCAGATCCGTTTCTTTTCCGTAGTGGATTCGTTGCCCGTCGACATCCGCCACAATTCCAAGATCTTTCGCGAGAAGCTTCGTTCGCGAGCCAACTCGATCGTGGATCCAAAGCCACTCTAAAAAGGTGGCAGAAAATTCAGTTGTAGGGCCGGTTCCCACCGGCCGATCGCAAACACGGCCGGTGGGAACCGGCCCTACGATGTAGATCGGAGGCTGGAAGCATCTATCGTTTGCCTCCCGTGATCCTATGATTTCTGAAGTCTTGCGACATCAGCTACAAGACACCGAAATCGAAAACTCTCAACACGGGACTTTGACTTTCTCGACACGAACCGCACAAACTTTGTATTCTCCAGTTCCGGTCACCGCATCGCCGGCGTCGTTGGTTAACAGATTGACGCGCTGTTCGGCAAAGTGCATTGGCATCCAGACACAACCGCGGCGGACTCGCGGCGAGATCCATGCTTGGGCTTGTATTTCCCCACGACGCGAGGCGACTTGAATGACCTCACCGTGTTCGATCCCCAACTTCTTCGCGTCCGAACGATGGATCTCGATGAAGTTCTGACCCTGCTTTGCGACCGGCCCCGCATCGCGACGCGTTTGAGTGGCGCTGTTGTAATGGTACAGCGTGCGCCCCGTCGAAAGCACCAGCGGATACTCGCTGTCGGGCAGTTCATCGCTGGGCCGATAGTCCACCGCCTGAAACGGAGCCCTTCCGATCAAAGGACCGTCCAAGTGAAGCGTTGGCGTCCCCGGATGGTTTGGATCAGGACACGGCCACTGCAATCCCTGAATGTTGTCTTCCAATCGCTCGTACGAAATGCCGGCGATCTTCGGGGTCAACGATGCATACTCCGCGAAAATCTCTTTCGGCGATGGATACTCGGGCATCGGATATCCGGCCGCCCGAGCGACGTCGCCCAGAATCTGCCAATCCGGACGAGCCTTCCCTGGCGGATCGATGGCTTTGCGGACGCGCTGGACGCGACGATCGCTGTTGGTGAATACGCCTTCTTTTTCGGCGAAGCAGGCGCCCGGCAGAATCACGTCCGCGAACCGAGTCGTTTCGTTGTGGAAAATCTCCTGACAGACCACGAACTCGCACTCGTTGAGTCCCTGTTCGACTTTGGAGACGTTGGGTTCGGAGATCACGATGTCTTCGCCCATCACGTAGACGGCTTTCAGATTCCCGGTCGCCATTTCCTTCATCATCACGTTCAGATTCAAACCGCTGTCGGGAGAAAGCGGCACGCCCCATGCAGATTCGAATTTCTCGCGAACCGAATCATCCGTCACGCTTTGATAGCCCGGATAAAACACGGGCGTCGCCCCGGCGTCGTTGGCGCCTTGGACGTTGTTTTGGCCGCGGAGTGGATTCATCCCCGCAGAACGAACACCCAAGTGCCCCGTCATCAGCACCAAATTCGCCAGACAGTAAACATTGTCGGTTCCGTGAGTATGCTCAGTGATGCCCAGCGTATAGTAAATCCCAGCGTGCTTCGTGGTCGCATACCAGCGAGCGGCTTGGCGAATATCGTCGGCCTTGCAGCCCGTGATCACTTCGGCTTGTTCGGGCGTGAATTCGGCGACCTTGGCTTCGACGGCTGCGAAACCCTCGGTGTGTTGATCGATAAATTTCTGGTCGTAAAGGCCTTCGGTGACGATCACATGAGCCATCGCTTGCAGCAACCAGACATCGGTGCCGGGTTTCAATTGCAAGTGAATGTCGGCCATTTCGGCCATCCAAATTTGGCGGGGATCGGCCACGACCAGTTTCGCACCGCGCTGGCGGGCTCGCTTCATCTCCATCGCGATAATCGGATGGGCTTCGGTCGTATTTGAACCGATCACGAACATCATCTCGCTATCGCGGATCTCGTCGATCGCGTTAGTCATCGCACCCGCACCAAACATTGTCACCAAACCGGCGACGGTGGGAGCATGTCAGGTGGCGGCACATTGATGAATGTTATTGGTTCCAAAAACCGCTCGAGACAGCTTCTGCATCAAATAGTTTTCTTCACCCGTGCAGCGCGATGAAGAAATGAAACCCAACGAATCGGCGCCATGTTTTTCTTTGACTCGCAGCAACCCCGACGCCGTAGCCTCAATGGCTTCCTCCCAAGTCGCTGGCTGAAGAACTCCGTTCGCGTCCCGAATCAAAGGTTCCGTGATCCGATCTTCGTGGTGAATAAAGTCGTAGGCAAAGCGGCCTTTGACGCAGAGGTTTCCATCGTTGAGCGTTTCGCCGGGAGCAGGACTGGTGATCTTCACCACCCGCTGATCCGAGACATGCAGATCCAATTGGCAGCCGACGCCACAGAAATTGCACGTCGATCGCACTTTGTCGGTTCCAATTTGGACCAAATTCTTAGGTGCTTTCTTTTCAATCAAGGCGCCGGTGGGACAGGTGTCGATGCAACCGCCGCACAGCTCGCAGGTCGTATCGATCAAACTGCGTTGACCAGCGGTCGCGATCGTGGTCTCGCTGCCGCGACCGGCAAGCGTGATCGCATTGACGGCTTCGACTTCATCACAGTAGCGAGTGCAGCGGGCACAGAGGATGCACAGGTCTGGGTCGAATTCAATGTAAGGATTATCGTCGGCAGGTCGTCCAGCCCGTGGCGCGTCGACGGGTCCCAAGTCGATCGGCGTAATCGTTTCGCACAGTTGCCGCAACTGATTGGCGTTGGCTGTTTCAACGGGCAAGCCATCGCTGTCCAACTGATGATCGGCCATGTACATGCTGTAGAGGACTTTGCGATGCCGATCGATTCGTTGGGATTCAGTTTTCACCACCATGCCGGGTTGGACCTTCCACGCACACCCCGGTTGCATCCGCCGCTGGCCTTCGACTTCGACAAGGCACACGCGGCAGGCTCCGACCGGCTCCAATCGCGAATCGTGACACAGAGTCGGCACAACGATTCCGGCACGAGCGGCGACCTCGACGACGGTCTCCCCCGGATACGCAGCACAGGGCGTATCGTTAATCGAGATCGTGAATTTTTGATTGTTGGCTGCGTTCATGACTTCGTGGATGTACGAGGTTTTAAATGGGTAAGCAACAAGATCGATGGCGTATTACTGAAACGCTTCAGGAAAGTACTTTCTGGCAGACTCCAAGGGTTTGGCGGCCACCATTCCCAACCCGCAAATGGAACCTTCTTCCATCTCCCAGCCGACATCGTCAGCATGCTGCAGGGCCGTGGCGTCCCCGATCTGAATGAAGCGCTCGGTCTGCCGGTGTAAATATCGCGTCCCAATGCGACAGGGCGCACACTGACCGCAACTTTCACGTTCGAAGAACTCTAACTGCCATTTGGTGGCCAGCGCCATGTTGATCGTGTCGTTGATCACGACCACCCCTGCACTGCCCATCAT
>CAZDZX010000189.1:4719-8583 GCA_964510005.1 uncultured Pirellulaceae bacterium | reverse complement strand
ACCGATCTATGTGGAAGAAAGCGTGTTGGAACAAGCGATGAGCTCGCTGTAGTAGAACGCTGTAGTAGATCTCGTTCACGGCTGAGAAAATTGTAGCTGGAGGGGCAACAGTTCAGACGTTTACGGTTTGAGCAACCTATACTGCAGCCTGTGCGCCAGCAACCAATACGCCATCCAAGCGAAAATTCGCTACGCGGCTTGAACGCGTTTCTTTTTCTTGCGAACGGGTTTTTCCTTCCAGCGACGGTGCACCCACCAAAATTGATCCGGAGCTCCGTAAATCGCTTCGCCCATTTGATCGTTGTACCACTGCGTCAACGATTTTACGTCGCGGAGTTCCGCCGGCATGTCCAACGGATCGGCCACACCCGTACAACCAATTTCGAAATGCAGTGGTTTGTCAGTGTGTTTGCAATAGCTAACCATCATCGGAGCATTGCCCGAGAGTGTGAACAACGCGATGGCTTTATGACAGGCCGCCGGGCGTCCCAAAAAGTCGATCCAGCAGCCCTTGGTGCCGGCGTGTTGATCGCCAAGGATTGTCAGGATCGCGCCCGAATCGAGCACTTTCTGAATCGCAGGAGCACTGCCGTCTTTGGGGAGGATGAACTGTCCATTACGCTCGCGAAACCCGTTTAGAAATCGATCGAGGTGCTCGTTGTCAAGTTTTCGAGCCACGGTGTAGCTGGGCATCCCCAGCAAGCCGGTGACGTAGCCAGCCATTTCGAAATTTCCGAAATGGCCCGTGACGGCAACCAGCGGACGGTAATCAATCAGATAACTGGTCATCCGAACTTTGTCGCGGATGAAGACGTGTTTCCGCCAGTTGGTATCGTGTATTTTTCGCGGGGCATGGGCGATTTCGCAGCCCATCAAAAACAGGTGGTACCACATGTTCCGAGTCATGTTTCGGATCCGATCATCGTCGGCATCGGGGAAAACGCCTCGGATGTTCTCCCGAATGACCTTTTCTCGGAAACGGAGCTTTTCGGTGACCAACCAAGAGAGAAACTGGCACAGGTTTGCACACCACGAAATCGGCATCACTTGAATGATGCTGACTACGATCTGAACCAGCAAATATTGGAGGAATCGAATCATGCGTTTTTTTATCTCCCACGGAAAGCATTGTTTTACCCCAAATCCCAAATATTTCGTACAGCGATTTGAGGCCCGTATCGCGCGTTGCATGTCCCTAAGAAAGTGGCGTGGGCGCTCCACATCCCGAACTTTTCCGCCATGGCCTCCTTCGCGGCCACATCATCAAGTCCTGCGGCGAGCACCTTGGATATTCAATCTGCCGACAAACCGCTACGATTTGGCATGCAAATCATTCAATGGATCCTGATATCGATCGGCAACTTAGGGCTCTGGTTTTCAATCTACAACCAAGTCCACTCGACGAGCTGGCCAAGACCCATTCGGAAAATGTCCGAAAAAGTCCTTGGGGTGTTGGTGCTGCTTAGTTTCGGCTGGTTTTTACTCAGCGTCTTAAAAGCCCGCTCGATTTCCGTGGCGGACTTTCAAGCATTTTCGTGGTTTCACACGATTTACTTGTATCTCTGCTTATTACTGGGAGTCGTGTTTTCGATTCGCTGGTGCCTGAGGAATTTGATCGACAAACCGCGCTGTTTAATACAGCGTTCTCAGTCCATCGTCGACCTTCAAAAGCGGATTGGAGAAAACGTTTACACCAACAGTCGAGCTCGGTTGCTGGCGTCGATCCCGCTAAATCGCGCCCACGTGCTGTCGACTGATAAACGCACCTTGGCCATCAAGGGGCTTCCGCCGGAGCTGGAAGGACTCAAGATCTGTCATTTGACTGATTGGCATCTGATGGATCAAATCTCCCGCCGCTGGTTCGAAGAAGTCGTCATTGAATCCAATTTACAGCAGCCCGATCTGGTGTTGATCACTGGAGACCTGTTGGATGAAAAAGAGTGCCTCGAATGGATTGATCCCGTGTTCGGTCAATTGAAATCCAAATATGGAAGCTTCTTTATTCGCGGCAATCACGATCGTCGCGTCGGCGATCAAGAAGTGCTGCTCAATCGCATGCAGCAGGCAGGAATGCAGTGGGTGGGCGATGGCAACTGGCATCGCATCGACATCAACGGAGCCACTATCGATCTTGCCGGCAACGAACTTCCGTGGTTCGAAGAAGCCGACCAATTGCCGGCCAAGGAGCGGCAGGCAGATTCGGATTCGCGGGCATTGAGGGTGCTGTTGACGCATTCACCGGATCAATACAAATGGGCGTTGGAACGCGATTTTGATTTGATTTTGGCAGGGCATAATCATGGAGGCCAAATTCGTTTGCCCGTGATCGGGCCATTGGTTGCGCCCAGCAAATACGGCGTCCGCTTTGCGGGTGGCACGTATCAATTGGGGAATACCGCAATGCATGTTAGCCGCGGCCTTTCGGGCGACAAGTGTTTGCGGATCCATTGCCCGCCGGAACTGGCCGTGATTACGTTGGCCTGTGATAAAACCAAGCCAAAAGGGTGATAGAGTTCGGATTCAAACAAATAAGCCGAACCATGCAAGCGAGCACAGTTCGGCCTATTGAGTTCTAGAGTTTTAAATTCGCTCGGAAATGATGTCCCCGGATTGGCAACAGTTCAGAGAACCTGAAATCTTGCGACGCCAGCGACGATCCAATCGCGCGTTTTTCTGTCTAGTGGTACAGCACGCAAGCGTACCAGAGACCATCGGATCCGCGGCTAACGCCGATCTGAGCGGTGGGGCGCGTTCCCCAGTAGCAGCAATGTTCAATCGCCGCCTGAGCCGACTGGTTTGACCAGCCAACTCCTTCGTAGCGTGCACCGCCAAGTCCGCCGCCAATGTGGCCGCGAATTCCGCTGCTGGCTGCCTGTTGCGCTTTGCTTTGAGCAAGGCCAGTCGATACAGTCCGCGGGCTGGTGCTGCCGGCAGATTGATAGCTTGGTGACGATGTAAACGTCCCTGCGGGTTGAGAATACACCGATGCGCTGAAACCTTGATTGCCCGTCGCATACGTCGCGGCGGGGTAGGTCTCATAAGTCGGGCTGACTGGACTGGAATAGACCGCACCGGTCACTGTCGGGTCAACAAAACTGGAGGTGGTTGGAAGCGACTCTACAACTGGAGATGAGTACACGACCTGTTCTGTCGGGTAGGTGACTCCTGAATCAACCACGGGAATCGAGGACGCATAGCTCGATGGATAGCTTTCAAAGCCATAATACTCTTGGGCGATGGCGGAACTTCCGCCCGTTTCAATTAGAAACGCGACTGCCAATGCAGCCACAACACACTTCGCCACTTTTCGAAAAATCATTTTTTGTCTCACATCAGTCATGGACCCTTTTCAGAGCCCCGATACAAACTCCAACTGACGTTTCCCTTCTGTCCTTGGGGCGTGTCAGTTGGAAACAATGAAGTCGAATGATGTGTTCGTTTGGGATGGTTTCATCAACCGTCGGTCTCACGTTTCGATGAGCAATGTTACTCATGGTGAAACGCTTTGAACCGGTTGAATTCACTTGCAACGTGGCCTGCATGCAGGCTCACGACGCTCATCCCAAACGTCTCTACCAAACGAATTCGCCCGCTATCGTCTAGCCGCTGGGAAATTCCACAACCGCCCCGATGGCTCGAAACTCGCCATTGCATAAGTGAAACTTATTTCGAGTGGTTAAACCCAAGCGTTTATGGACCTGAAGCCAAGGTGAATCTTCAAACCGTTCTTAGGACGCGGTGAACACCGACCCAAAGGCATCGAATTTCTTTTGATATAAGTTGAACTAGGAGTGCGGTTCACCACTAAAGCCATCTAAAGGCAGAGCCAGCGAGAATTTCGCTTAGACCGCAAATGTTGTCGAT
>CAZDZX010000189.1:0-4619 GCA_964510005.1 uncultured Pirellulaceae bacterium | reverse complement strand
TTCTTCAGGTCTCCCCGAAGAAGGCTTGGGCGCAGAACGCCCGAGGTGCCCCAGTGTTTTTCAACCTGATATTACAGTAACACGGCCGCGTGCTTGTCAGCGCAGCCTTTGATGATGTTGCCGCAAACTTCGTCGGCCTGTTCGCCAGTTAAGGTCGTTGTTGACGAACGCAATTGAATCGACAACAGCAATCGCTTCTTCGAATCGCCATCCTTTTTGGGGTCGCGGAAGGTTTCGCAGTAGTTGATCGATTCGACCAGCTCGCCGCCGCTGGAACGAATGGTTGATTCGAGCTCCGTCCAGTGGACCGAATTGTCCACGATAAAATTGAAATCTCGAGACATCGGAGGGTAGGGGCTCTGGTCCACATGCTGAGGAATCAATACGGCCAACTCCTCTAGTAACGCCAGCTCAATCTCCGCCACCGACGTCGTGCTTCGCAAACCAAAGGCCTTGCGCCCGCTGTCGGAGACTTCGCCAATCACACCGGCTTTCTTGCCATCGACCAGCAGCGTTGCTCGACGCGATGCATCCAATAGATCCAAATCGCAAGCACCGATTTCAAAGGACTTGGTCGGATCCACGTCTGCTAAAACGCCTTCCAAGATACCTTTAAGCATCGAAAAGTCCCCATCGGTGACAACGGCCAACATCGTGGGTTGGGCGGGGATCGGTTGGTTGGCAACCGGCAGATAAACCTGAGCCGTTTCAAACAAGTGAATGTCTGCATTGAAGCGAGCTTGATTGATTCGTTTGGCCTCCAGCAGGCTGGGGATAATCGATCTGCGGGCACAATTGACCACGCCCAATTGACGTTGGCTGGCTTTTTCGACCACGCCGGCCATGGGTTGGCTGCTGTTAACGGCAGGTTGATCGGTCCACGGACTGATCGACTCCGACCATTTCTGCGGAATCAGGCTGGGGGTCAGGGCTTCATTGAATCCCGCACCCGTCATCACGTTGCGGACTTTCGTCAGCACGCGATCGGATTTTTGCATGAACGAGGCGGCCATCGGAACCCGAGCGTCGTCGGGCACGTTTTCAAACCCATAAATTCGACCGACTTCTTCGACCAAATCGATTTCGCGGGTCAAGTCCTTCCGCCATGAAGGCGCGGTGACGGTTACCGATTCGCTGTTACTGTCGTTGATTTCCATGCCCAGTTCTTGCAGGACTTTGCTGGTAAAGTCCGCTGGGATTTCGATCCCCAGCACCCGCTTCAGCTGCGACAATCGCAGCGTGACTTTAGGGGCAGCTGCAGGAGGTTGGCCGACATCGATGAAATCTTCTAACAGTTCGCCACCGGCCGTTTCCAGAATCAGTTCGCAGCAGCGGCGGCTGGCCCAATCCAGTTGCGTCGAATCGATATTGCGTTCAAAGCGAAACGACGATGGGCTGAACAGGTTCAGCTGTCTGGCGGTCTTGCGAACAGACAGCTGGTTGAAATAAGCGGCTTCGACCAAAACATCGGTCGACGATTCAGAGATCTCTGACTCCAGCCCGCCCATCACGCCGGCGATCGCAACGGCGTTGTTGGCGTCGGCGATGACACACATGTCAGAATCAAGCTGGTAGTTGGAATGGTTGATGGCAGCGAATTTTTCGTCGGCTTTGGCGTTGCGGACGATGATCTTGCCATCGGTGATCTTTTTGAAATCGAACGCGTGAAGCGGTTGTCCGCACTCAAACATCACATAGTTGGTGACATCCACGACGTTGTTGATCGACTCGCAACCAATCGCCGCCAGTCGCTTCTTCAGCCAATCCGGGCTGGGGCCAATTTTGGCGCCTTGGATCAAACGAGCCGTGTAGCGGTAGCAGTGCTCCGATTCGATTTCGACACTGCACAACGGGCTGGCTTTCCGATCGCAAACGGGTGGCTGTGGGTCGGATACGGTTAACGGGATATCGAACAGGACCGCGACTTCTCGGGCGACGCCAAGATGCCCCAAGCAATCGGGGCGGTTGGAGGTCACTTCTAAATCGATGGCTTGGTCGCCAGCAACTTCTTCGGTGCCTTCGTGATTCAAGCCAGACATTGTCAGACGATCAACCAGTTCGTCGTGACTCATTTTTAGGTCAACGTATTGGCTGAGCCATTCCCAGGAAACAATCATGGATTCGGTGCGAAGTTTTCAGGATGAAGTGTGCGGTAAATACAGTTGACGGTTTGTTTAGAACTGTCGCAAGAAGCGGACTTCGTTGGTGAACAGATAGCGAATGTCGGTGATTTGGTGCCGGATCATGCAGAGACGCTCTACGCCCAATCCGAACGCGAATCCGGTGACTTTTTCCGGATCGTAGCCAACGGCCGACAGAACATTTGGATCGACCATGCCGGCACCGCCGAATTCGACCCATTTACCGTCCCAAAAATAGTCGGCTTCAACGCTAGGTTCGGTGAACGGAAAGAACGAGGGGCGGATCCGAATCGGGACTTCGCCACCCAGATAGCTCTGCGCGAATAACTTCAATACGGTTTTCAGATCGGCCAGGGTGACGTTCTGGTCCACCATCAGTCCTTCCATCTGGTGGAACATCGGATAGTGCGACCAGTCGGGTGTGTCGGGACGATAAACCCGGCCCAATGAAAAGATACGAATCGGAGGTTGGGTGGTCTCCATGACCCGAATCTGCACGGTGCTAGTTTGACTTCGCAACAGCAGCGGATTTTCTTGACTGAGTTCCCGTCCTAGGGAATCGGCTTGGGCTTGAGCGGTGCTCAGATAAAAATTGTCCAGCGGATCCCGGGCGGGATGCGAAGTCGGAATGTTGAGGGCTTTGAAGTTGTGATAGTCGTCTTCAATTTCGGGGCCTTCGGCGTGGGTGAAACCCAGTCGCCCCATGATATCCTTGAGTTCGTTGATGGTCTGCGTGATCGGATGCAGGTTTCCGGTGCGCAGTTTCTGGCCGGGAAGCGTCGGATCGAAAGTCGGATCGAGGGCTTGGCCGCCACCGGAACCACCGAGGCGCTCTTTGGCCGCATCGAAGGCTGCGTTGATCGCGTTTTTGGTGGCGTTGAGTTCTTTTCCGGCAACGGGTTTGTCTGATTTGTCGATCGAGCCGAGCAATTTCTGGACGGACTTCAGCCGACCTTTTTTGGATCCCAGAAACTCGATCCGGGCAGCGTCGAGTTGGTCTGCGTCGGATGCTTCGGTGAACGCCGCGGTGGCGTCGGTCAACATTTGTTTGAGTTCGCTGACGAACTGGTCCAGAGCCATGGCTAATTTCAGAAAGTGTTAGCGGAAAGGGAGAGTCGCAATTGTATCGGAGACCAACGAAAACGGGAAAGCCGACTGTGGTCAGGCTTTCCCGTCAATATCTCGATGCAAATTCAAAGTTGTTGTGCAGTTATGCGGCCAAAGCCTCCTTGGCAGCTTCGACAATTTTGTCAAAGCCATCAGGGTCGCAGATCGCAATTTCAGAGAGTGATTTTCGGTCCAGTTCGATGCCTGATTTTAGGACACCGTGCATGAAACGACTGTAGTTCAAATCTCGCATGCGGCAGGCCGCGTTGATACGAGCAATCCACAGTTGGCGATACGTTCTCTTTTTGACCTTACGATCGCGAAAAGCGAAAACGCCAGAGCGAACCAATGTTTCTTTGGCTGTGCGGGTCAGTGAACCACGACCGCCACGATAGCCTTTCGTCTTTTTAAAGAGGCGACGTTTTGCCTTGGTGCGAGCTGCACCTTTTCTTGTACGCATATTAAGTTCCTTTTGCCAGCGAGGCCTCGTGGATCTGCGAAAGCGGATGCCGCGAAGTTTTAAAGCCCCGACAGAGCGAGTGATGAATTGGCTGGTTAGCCAGAATTAGTAGCTGTATTTTCCCAAAGCTTTTTTAACGGAAGATTCCATGCACGTGTCCAAAAGACGCGTACCACGCAAATTCCGTTTTCGCTTTTGGGATACGCGAACGTTTCGGTGACTGGTTCCCGAGGCGCGGTGAATAACCTTGCCGGTTGCAGTGATGCGGAAACGTTTCTTGGTACCCTTATGGGTCTTCATTTTGTTGGCAGACATTGTCTCAATTCTTTGTAAGCCGGTTTCTGGGAATCGCAGATTCTAGGGCGATCGATGTTAGGAATAAAGGGCTTTTTCGGGAATTTGTCCCCGTCGATTGGAGCCCAATTTAGATTTTCCCTTAAAAGAGAGGGATCTTCGAGGAAATGGGCCTGTAAAACCCGGTTTCATGGGCGTTTTTAAAGCCATTTGAGGCCGGAAAAGTCAGTTTGTCGTAGCGCGTTTAGACGCCCTTGGGCGGAATACAGGTGATTTGTCCGCAGGATCGATTCCAGATACGGCTCAAACGGCGTTTGATTTATTGGCTTCCGGGTTTCGAGTCCATGTGCCCGCCGATGCGGTGGGTTCTCGCAAAGCGAAGGACTACGACGCGGCGATTGCCCGAATGCAAATGCACGGGATTGCGATCACGACAGCAGAGGCGGCGATTTTAGAGTTGTGTGAAACGGCCGCAGTCGCTGAGTTCAAACAGATTTCAGCGTTGATTAAATTGGACCCATTGAGGTGGCATAGGCTTCCAGTGTTTCCACGGCACAAACCGGAGTATCTGACATCTGACGGCAAAGCCTTCGGCAACATAAAAAGGGGCAAAGCCC
>CAZDZX010000188.1:0-8585 GCA_964510005.1 uncultured Pirellulaceae bacterium | reverse complement strand
AGCGCACAACGTGTTGGCCACGAAGCGTCCAAACCACATTGTCTTCGTGGACGGGACGCTCCGCGGCCCAAACCGACTCCCTAACTGCAAGGTCGCACACGTAACGGCTTCGCAAACGCGACATTCCGCGCACATCCTCAAAACCGTTAACTTACCCGGCCAATTTGGCGCGATATTGACCTCTAATAGACTCATTAACTCAAACTGTTAGAATTAAGATGCTTTCAGAATGAAGTGCGATTTGGAACTGCGGTTTCATCGTTAGAGAAAGCCCGTCTTTTCTACACTATTAAATCATGGCCACCACTGCCTTGTTCCCACCCGAATTTGCAACTCAGCGTCAGTCGATCGACAACGCGCTGGCGCAGCACTGCAAACTGGATGACGACTGCCCAAAGGTTCTTCGCGATGCGATCGAGTACGTGGTTTTGGCCCCCGGCAAACGAGTCCGCCCGCTGATGGTGCTGGCCGCCGCTCAAGCCTGTGGTGGCTCCGCCGATCAAGCCTTGCCGGCTGCTTGTGCGGTTGAACTGATCCACAACTACTCGCTGATCCACGATGACTTGCCGGCGATGGATGACGATGAACTGCGGCGCGGCAGGCCGACCTGCCACATTCAGTTCGACGAAGCCACTGCGATTCTGGCCGGCGACGCCATGATCCCACTCGCATTTGAGATCCTTTCTTCCATCCAAGACCCTACGATTGCGGCCCAATCCTGCAGTGTCCTAGCCAAAGCCGCCGGAGCCAGCCAGCTGGTGGGCGGCCAAGTTGACGATCTGCAAGCCGAGTTCGCGGATCGGGATATCGCCCTTTTAGAGAGGATTCACCGTCGAAAAACCGGCGCCCTGCTGACAGCATCGTTAGAATTAGGGGCTGTTTCTGCCAATGCGACCGTTGACCAGCGGAAACACTTGGTAAAATATGGGCAAAATCTGGGGTTGGCATTTCAAATTGCCGATGATCTGTTGGACTTTCGTGGCTCGCAAACCAAGATGGGAAAACGGATCGGAAAAGATGCTCATCGCGGTAAGATGACCTACCCCTCAGTACTGGGGGAATCCGAAAGCGAATCGCGCCTTCATCAACTTGCCGAACAAGCCATCGAATCGCTGGCGATATTTGGCGAACATGCTAAACCCCTTGAACACCTTGCTCAATTCGTGATCCACCGAACCCACTAACCCTCCGGTTGCTAAAAAAGGAAGATCTTTAATGTCGAACTTTTTGCCAAACATTCGCGACGCACGTGATCTTCAAGACATGTCTGTGGATGATCTCGAACTGGTCGCAGATGAAATCCGGGAAACGTTATGCAATCTGCTCAGCAAACGCGCTGCTCACTTTGCCTCCAACTTGGGCGTGGTGGAACTGACACTGGCCCTGCACAGCACGTATGACTTTCTGCAAGACCGCCTGATCTGGGACACCGGTCATCAGATCTATCCGCAAAAACTGGTCACCGGTCGCTACAAACAGTTTGACACCATCCGCACTCGTGGTGGCCTGATGGGCTACCCCAACCCCAGCGAAAGTGATTACGACCTGTTCGTCACCGGACATGCGGGCGCCAGCGTGGCCACCGCCGTTGGATTGCGTAGCGGCGATCAACTGATGGGACGCGACAACTACTGCGTCGCCGTGATCGGCGATGGAGCCTTTCCTTCGGGGGTGGTGCATGAAGCCATCAACAACGCCGGTGAACTGAAAAGCAAAATGTTGGTCGTGCTCAACGACAATGAAATGTCGATCTGCCCTCGCGTTGGCGGATTTGCAAACTACTTGGATCGCCTCCGCAGCAATCCGTTTTACACCGGCGTCAAATCCGAAGTGCTCAACATTCTGAACAAGGTCCCTGTGCTGGGCGATCCGACCGAAAAGTTGCTCTGCCAAATTAAGGAAGGCTTCAAAGCCGGACTGCATGGCGGCGTGATGTTTGAAGAGTTCGGATTCAAGTACTTTGGCCCGATCGACGGACACAACATCGGATTGGTAAAGAAATACCTGAAGATGGTTCGCGAGATCGATGGCCCGGTGCTGCTGCATGTGATCACGCAGAAAGGCCACGGATACAAACCAGCAGCCGAAGATCCGGTTTACTTTCACACACCGCCGGCATTTGAGCGCTCCGACGAAGGCGAACCGGTCGTCCTTGGTAAATCATCGTCCAAGCCCTACACACAGCATGCCTCTGACGCGATCGGCGATCAGATGCGGCACAATCCCAAAGTCACGGTCATCACCGCGGCGATGTGCCAAGGCAACAAGCTAGAGAAAGTTCGCGAAGAGTTTCCCGACCGGTTCTTTGATGTCGGCATCTGCGAATCTCACGCGGTGGCGTTTGCGGCCGGCCAAGCCAAAGTCGGCATGCGTCCGATCGTGGACATCTACAGCACATTCCTGCAGCGGGGCTTTGACCACATCTTCCAAGAAGTCTGCCTGCAAGGTTTGCCTGTCACGTTCATGATGGACCGAGCCGGTCTGACGGCCAACGATGGCCCGACGCACCACGGCACATTCGATTTCGGATACATGCGAATCTTTCCGAACATGGTGGTCATGGCTCCTGGCGATGCCAACGACATTGGCGCCATGTTGGACTTCTCGATCGAACACGACAAAGCTTGTGCGATCCGCTACCCCAAACTAACCGCCGTCGAAGTCGAACGAGAGCTAACGCCGATTGAGCTTGGCAAATGCGAACCAATCCGCAAAGGCAGCGATGGCGTGATCCTTTGTGCCGGCACTCCGTTGTCAGATTGCCTCACGGCAGCTGAAAATCTTGCCGCCGAAGGGTTGGACGTGGGCGTCGTGAACGCCAGATTCGTCAAACCGATTGACACTGAAATGGTGCGACATGCCATTGAGGATCACGGCTTTGTCATCACCGTCGAAGAAGCCATGCTGCAGGGCGGGTTCGGCAGTGCGGTACTAGAAACCGCCAACGAAATGCGGCTCGATGCGACTAAAATCCATCGGATCGGCATTCCCGATGCCTTCATTGAGCATGGCGACCGAGCCGGCCTGCTGGCTGATCTGCGACTCGATCCTGCCGGAATCGCTGAAACATGTCGTGAAGCCGCTGCGATTTCTGGTAAAACATCCGTAAAGAAATCAGTCAGCCAACCCTAGATCGCATCCGCTTTGGGCCCTCCAGTCTCAAACGGCAGAAACGAAGGCTCTATGCAGAAAACCGGCAAGGAAAATCGTTTTCGTGTTGCTCTTATCGGATCGGGCGATCGTCGTCCCAAATCGATTCAACAAGCCGATTCTCTCAGACCCAGAATCGAAAAACACGTTGAAGTCGTAGGTGAGAATTTCGATTTCTCAAAATCGCCGTCCGCAATGGGAGCCGATTTCGCGATTGTCTTAGGCGGTGACGGCTCGATTCTGCGATCCGCCAAACGGATGAAAGACGATCAGATCCCGGTGCTGGGCGTGAACTTGGGCAAACTGGGGTTCTTAGCGGACATCAGCCCCGACGCCATCGAATCCGCTTTGGAATCGATTGACCGTGAAGAGTTCAAACTGGTCGATCACTTGATGATGCGGGTCGAAGTCTGGCGTGGCGATGAAATCATCGCCCAAGACACGGGCTTGAACGAAGTCGCGATTCTGGGCGGGCCACCGTTTCAAATCCAGCAAATTGGCCTGTGCGTTGATGGGAAAAAGGCGACTTCTTACAGCTGTGACGGGCTGATCATCAGCACTCCAGTGGGCTCCACGGCCCACAATCTTTCCGCCGGAGGACCGATTTTGCGAAAAGACCTCCACGCGTTCGTGATTTCGCCCATCAGCCCCCACACCCTGACCACCCGCCCCGTCGTGGATTCGGCAGATCGGGTTTACGAACTGGTGGCTACCAAACCGAACGCATCTGCTTGCGTTGTGCTCGATGGCCAGATGATGAGCCAATTGCAAGCAAATGACCGAGTTCGCGTTTTTCGTGCCGAATCGATCTTTCAACTAATCGAAGTTAGCGGCAATAATTATTACCTGACGCTCAGGGACAAACTTGGATGGCGTGGTCAGTTTCAAAAATCGAAACGAACCTAGTCGTCCCAGTCCAGCATCTCTGTGGCGACTGTAATTTTTGAAATGGATTGGCAGCGACGGGCTTCGGCCTCAAACTGCCAAACGCTACCCAATTGAGACTTGCCATTCAGACGTTTCGGCGACCGGGCTCGTGATTCGCGGCCGATCGCTACCGACACACTGAGTGTTGCAACTCGACACACCTGCCTTCGTATGGAGACGATCGCGATGTTGAACAGAAATATTCTATGCGTCGTTGCCCTGTTGGTCGCAACCGCCGCCGCCCACGTATCCGCGCAAGAAAAGTCAGTCTCTGACGCGATCAAGTCGTTTTCGCATCGACAATCAAAGGGCCAGAAATACCTTTTGAAATACAAGATGAAGAAAGGCGAAAAGTTTCGCTGGCAGCAGGACCACCAGATCCTCAACAAGAGCCAAGTTTCCGGTGCCAAGGAAGAAACGACTTTAACTCGAACTCAATCTCTGTTCGTTTGGGAAGTCAAAAATATTGACTCCCGCGACCAGATGCGTTTCGAAATTATGATGGACAACATCAGTGTTTTTTCGCGGATTGGAAAAGAGGACCCCGTCACCTACAACAGCAAGGACTTTACCGCCGACGAAACTGAGAAAGTGCCACCGTCCTGCATGGCCTATCACGAGCGACTGGGTCGGCCCATTTCCAGTTATTCGATCATGCCCAATGGAACGATTGTGGCTCAGAAATCGAAGTACCCGAACGTGAAACTGGGTGGCGTCGGCGAAGCTCCCGTGGTTGCCTTCCCGAACGTTGCGATTCCAGTGGGTCACAAATGGAACATTCACGAAGGCTTGAAAGCGCGTGACGAACATGGGATCTACCGGACCATCAACGTGCGAGTGCAATACGAGCTGCAAAAAATCGTCGATGGCAAAGCGTACATCGCGTTTGAAACCGATGTGCTGGACCCGCTCAACAGCGAGAAAGTTCACTCGCAGATTATCAACCACCTGACGCGTGGGATTGCCGTTTTCGATTTGGCGAAAGGCATGCTTGTTCATCGCGAGATTCGCTGGGATGAAAAAGTCGTTGGCTATGAAGGGCCCGACAGTTTCCTGCAGTACCAAGCCAAACGGGTTGAGAAACTGGTGGAGGAAACGCTGACGGTTGCAGGGCGACCGAAAAAGCCTGCGGCCACAACGCCCACAGCCGCGGCATCAACGCCAGTGCCAGCGACAGTCCCGCGAAGAGCCATGCTGCAACCGTTGAAAAAGTAGGGCGAGCTTGAGCCCCGAAAAGGCAGCAGCATGTAGCCGTCGGTGGGCGTGAGCGCGTGAGCCCATGGTTCGCCAACCAATCTTTCAAGTCCCGCGGGGACGTTCGGTTCGGGCCGCGGAGCGGCCCGTCCACGAAGGCAATGGCTTGGACGCTCCGCGGCCAACACATTCTGCGCTCAACTCAACAAAAGCTCGAAGTGCAAGGATTTGTCTGCCAGATCGATTCCGGCCCCATTCACGATTCGCCCCTGAATTCCCCGATTTTTTCCACACGTCGGGCGTCGCACAAATTTGCCCCATTGCTGGCGGCGGCTGAAAACGTGATGGTATAACCCTTTCACCAATCAAGGCCCCCAAACCGGACAAGCCCGCCGCCAAATCTTTCATGAGCGATTTCAAATTTGAACTTTTGCACGTCGACAAACATTGCGGCGCGCGGCTGGGACGATTGACCACTCCGCGTGGCGCGATCGATCTGCCTGCCTTTATGCCGGTCGGAACTTGCGCCACCGTCAAAGGGCTGACCACCGACATGGTCGAATCCACCGGTGCTCAAATTCTGCTGGGCAACACGTACCATCTGCATCTGCGTCCCGGCGAAGACGTCGTCGCTGAACTGGGCGGACTGCACAAATTCATGGGCTGGGACAAACCGATCCTGACTGACAGCGGCGGCTTTCAAGTTTTTTCTTTGGCTCAGCGAACCGTGGTCAACGAAAATGGCGCCACCTTTCGGTCTCACATCGATGGCAGCGAAATCACCATCACGCCGGAAATCAGCGTCCAGATCCAACAGGACTTGGGTTCCGACATCGCCATGGTGTTCGATCATGTCGTTGAACTGCCTAACACCCGGGAAAAAATTCGCGAAGCCATGGATCGGTCCATTCGCTGGGCCGCCCGCTGCCGCGATGCTCACAGCCTCGAATCTCAGATTCAGTTTGGGATCGTCCAAGGCGGCCTCGACGAGGCACTTCGCGTCGAGTGTGCTCAGCGACTGGGAGAGCTCGATTTCCCTGGCTATGCGATCGGCGGGCTCTCCGTTGGCGAACCTCCGCCAGAAATGTATCGAATCATCGAAGCCACGACGCCGCATCTGCCGACCGAAAAGCCGCGATACCTGATGGGGGTGGGCCGCCCCGAAGACCTGCTTCAAGCCGTTTTGCGGGGGGTGGATATGTTCGACTGTGTCATGCCGACCCGAAATGGCCGCAATGCGATGGCCTTCACCGATGACGGTTTCCTCAAAATGAAGAACTTGGTCCACCAGCGGGACCCGCGTCCGATCCAAGCCGGTATGCACACGCCCTATGCCGATTTGTCACGTGGCTACATTCGGCACCTGTTCATGGCCAAGGAAATGTTGGCCGGGACGTTGCTGTCGCTGCACAATGTGGGGTACTACCAGCGATTGATGCGACAGGCCCGGGAAGCCATCGCAGCCGACCGTTTTCGCGAATTCTTCGAAGAAAGAATCGCTGGATGGGCTGCCGGAAAAGCCGCAGATTAACTCGTTTAACAGACCCCCGAAAAAAACCGGGTTAGGGCACGGGATCTGCTTATGGTGTGCTTCACCAATGGCTCTGGCTGGCCCGACCTGCCAAGGCGTCATTTTGCAAGCTGCTCTTGCTGGTATTTTGCCTAGAATTTAAACTTTCGGGCTGTGATGGGGCGAATTTCCGCAACCATTGCGTTGTCGTCCTGTCTGCAAGGCTCATGTTTTATCTCAATTACATCCTGTTCCTGTTGCTACAGTTGCAAATCAAAGCCAGCTCTGTCACCGACGCTGCCGTTCCGGAAGCTGTCGCGACCGATCCCGGTGCTGGTGCTGCAACGGTGCCTCAAGCCGCACCTCAAGAGCCAGATTTGATGCAACAGCTATTCGCGTTTCTGCCACTGATGGCGGCGATGGTGGTGGTCTTTATCATGATGAACCGCACGCAATCAAAAAGCGGGGGCGACCGCGGGACTCCTCTGGATTTGAAAAAGAACGACCGTGTGGTCACTGTCGGCGGCATCGTCGGCACCGTGGTCAAAAACGTGGAAGATTCCGAATTCACAACGCTTCGTATTGACGATTCCGACAGTACAAAAATGCAGTTTCTGACATCCGCGATTGCCAGAAAACTCGACGAAGAGGATGCGGCAAAGTCCTAACACGTTTGCCATTTCCTTTTGCTTTTGATGTGTGCCTGAAACTGCTTCGGTAACGAAGGCTTTTAAACCAATTCATTTTCCAATCAGAAACTATTCGAATGTTTGGCTCCTTTCTCAACCATTCCTCATTCTTCGTTCCCGTTCTTGCTCAAGCTGAAGCAGCTGCTCAAACGACGAAGGATCTCAACAATGTACCGTTTTGGCAAAACGGTTTTTTCATTTTTGGGGTGTTGATGCTCACCATATTCTTGGCCACGTTTCTGTCGAAGCTCATTTCGGGCTCGCTGCGTCTGCCAGAATATCGCAGCCGCATGACGATGGTCCTCATGCCCCTGTTTGTGGCATTGCTGATGATCACCTATGGCGATCTGCGCTTTGGAGTCGATTTGCGGGGAGGCGTTAACTACGTCGGTTCCCTGAACCTTTCCCAATACAAAGGCGACGTCAATCCGCCGACTGCCCAAGACATTATTGGTCAGCTGAACCAGCGCGTGAAT
Organism: uncultured Pirellulaceae bacterium; assembly: GCA_964510005.1. Lineage (GTDB taxonomy): Bacteria > Planctomycetota > Planctomycetia > Pirellulales > Pirellulaceae > Mariniblastus. The sequence continues at coordinate 639 of CAZDZX010000188.1, read as the reverse complement.
CCATCGGGAACCTTGGAAATCGCCATTCGCCCACTGGGTGAAGACAAAATCGAAGTCACCATTCCTGACGTGACCTTTGACGAAGCCGATGCGATCTGGGATCGCTTGGTCAGCGCTGGAAAGCTCGAATTCCGTATCGTTGCGGATTTCCAATTTCCCGATCACGCTGCCGTCATGAAACAGGCTGCCGAACGAGCCAAAGAGGGCAGCCGAGAAAGTTCCATCAAAGACGATGATGGCGAGGAAATCGCGTTCTGGGCACCGCTGGCTCGAATCGATGTCGAACCCAACAAAAAAGCACCGAAAATTCGGCCCTTCAAATACAACCCCGGCTTTGGTCGGAACCTGATTCGCAACCGCGAAACCGGACAGATCGTCGAACTTTTCCGCGGCATGTCGGACATCGAAGTCACCAAGTTCTTTGATGACAACAATATCCGACCGCAGATTCTGATCATGCAGTCGCGGAAAGACGAACGGGTCGACGGAAGTCACTTGGCCAACGTGTCTGCGGGCACGGACCAAAATGGTGGCCCCAACGTCAACTTCGAAACCGGCCCCGAAGGCGCCACCCGCATGGGACTGCTGACGGGGGTTGAATGAACCCGACGCTGCCGGAAACAAAAAACTGCTGGGCAT
>CAZDZX010000187.1:0-8585 GCA_964510005.1 uncultured Pirellulaceae bacterium | reverse complement strand
AGGGTGCCATGCTCACGCGCAGCATGAGCATGCCTCACCGCAAACACCTCTAGCCTGTGGAAGCCAGCCTCATCACACACCAAAGCCCCGACAGGGGTGACAGCAATTGGATTCGCGATCCCTCGGCGGAATCGAATTTGCGGACAAATCACCCCGCATTCCGGCTGAAGCCAGTTCTACAAACCTATGCCACCTTTGATGTGCGAATCCAAAGCCCCGACAGGGGCGACAGCATGTAGCCACGGGTGTCAGCCCGTGGAAGCCAGCCTCATCACACACCAAAGCCCCGACAGGGGTGACAGCAATTGCATTCGCGATCCCTCGGCGGAATCGAATTTGCGGACAAATCACCCCGCATTCCGGCTGGTACTACAAACCCATGCCACCTTTTTTGTGCGTGTCCAAAACTCGATAGGCCTCGTCGCTGCTATCGATTAAAGAACGACGTCCGAAGAAGCCTGCACCGATTGGACGGGCTCGATCGAATTCGAATCGGCCGACGCTTCCGCCATTTCCTTGACCTGGACTTTCTCGCCCGTCACCAAGTAATCAACGCCGCGCCATTCGGTTTCGGTCGCGGTATATGCCTTGTAGACCGCCCAAGGATACAGAAACTGAGTCAACAGAATTGACTTCAGATGCTCCAAGGGACTGGCGGAGCCAAACGACGCCGCATCGACCTTGTTGAAAGACTGACGCTCAACAATGATCCGACGGTTGTGGATCTCAATGATGCGTAACAGAACCAAATTGAAGATTTGATAAATCAAAAATGCAATCATCAACGCGCGGGCGTGCGGAAAATAGCCAAACATCAAAGATAGCAACGCCACCACGGGAGCGACCCAATTCGCAACGGCCGACAAAACTCCATGGCCCACAATCAACACCCAGTCGGGATGATGAAGTCGGACTGTCAACAACTGACGCACGATCCACGAGAAAGTGCCACTCACGTCAGCCGACTCTTGATTTTCGACAATGACATGTGGCAATCGCTCCAGCCGATAGCCATGTCTGGCCAGCGCCCGAGACATCATGGTGTCTTCGCAAAACGCCTGCGACCAATGTTTCAACAGACCACAATCTTCAATCACTTCCCGCCGCATCGCTAACGACCCGCCCCAAGCAATATCGTAGGCTTGCATCTGGACAACGGCACCCGAGTTCCAGTACTTCCGCAACAAACTGCCCAACTGCGGCTGCATGGGCCGGAACCAACGGTTGCCAGTCGTGGCACCCACGAGCGGATCATCAAGCCCGGCGACAAGATCGTTCAACCAATTCTGATCAACGATCGCATCGGCATCACAAAAGGCTACGATTTCGATGTCCTTGCTCAAACGCTCAACCACGTGTGTGATCGCCGAGCATTTGTAACTGCAGTCGGGTTTGGGTTCAAAAAAGTGGAGCCGTACCGGTGTCTGGCGTTCGGCAAAGAAGTCACGGACCGTTTGAGTCGCCGGGTCGTCACGACTGTCAAACGCAATATGCAATTCAAACTCACGATAGTCCTGCCCCACAAGGCCAGTCAGACACTCGATCAACCCGGGATCATCCCCCCGCAGACACAATACGATGGCAGCCAACGGCGATACCGAATCGCTAATCAGATCGGGAGCCTCGCGCTTGGGAGCCGCCAACAGGAATCGGCGATAGTTAATTACCAAAACCGCTTGAACCATGGTCAAACCGATTGTGGCAATGACGATTAATGCAGCCAGCATTGAAAACAGAGGGGTTATGTATGAAATTGGAATGAAATTAATAGTAGTCCAAGCATCTCGAATTGCCATATTGAACGGCGAATTACAGGACAACTAGGTCTTTCGGACCGCTTTTAATCCACCTGCAAGAACTTCGCCAACTCAGACTCGTCCTCTGTGCCGTGGCGTGGCGTGGCGTGAAACGGTCCAAACACGGTCTGCCGTAACAAGATTCGATCGTATGTTCACAGGATCCGCTTCTTCCCGAGATGCCCGGATTCCCTAGAGCCCCCTAAGGTTTCAACGCCATCGTGGAACTCTAGTTGAATCTACCACCAATCCTGAATTCTGCCGCGCTTAAACTTTTAGAAAATATACCGTTTGAGTTCGACTCCCCCTTCTGCTGAATATGGCGACCGTGCCTCTTGGCGCCTCTTGGCCGGGATCTTCGGCGGCGAGATTTTCGCCAAATCCAAACCCTTCGCCCGTGCCTACGAAATCAGTCACCACGACGACGACCTTAACCACTTTCTTGAAGATGCTCAGAAACGTGCTGGCATCATCGACAAATAGCCTGCCTCCAATCGCGATCCCGTGAAACATCACGGCTGGCGATGAGGTATATTGGGTTCGGTTCTGATCAGAAGAGGTAGACCCATGGTTCGTGAATTTGGCACATTCTGTTTGATCGCTGCGGTTTGCGTGGTGACGATTTTCGCTTTGTTGGCCCGAGCGCAGCAGCATCCGGAGCGAACATCGGAGAATCCCGCGACCGCCTCCAGTAGCGGCAGCACTCACAGCGCGGCGACTCCCGTTCAGCAATGGCGCCCCGTCCGTCCGTCGACACCACCACCGCAACGGCAACCTGCTGTAGCGCAACCGGTCGTGCAAGCCCCCGACTACGAAGCCCACGTTGCGAAGCTTAGGAAATCCCTCCAAGGAACCGGGCATACGGTTTTGATTGAAAAGCCCTTCGTGGTTATTGGGAATCAGAAACCTTCGGAGGTCAAACGTTGGTCCGAGGGCACGATTCGCTGGGCGACCACAAAACTCAAAAAAGAGTACTTCAAAAAAGACCCCTATCGCATCATTGATATCTGGTTGTTCAAGGATGCGAAAACCTACAAACAGGGCACCAAAGCACTGGTAGGCTACGAACCCAACACGCCCTATGGGTTCTTTATGTCTTCCAAGGACGTGTTGGTGATGAACATCTCCACGGGAGGCGGGACGCTGGTCCACGAGATTGTGCACCCCTTCATCGAAGCCAATTTTCCGGACTGTCCGTCTTGGTTTAACGAGGGGTTGGCTTCGTTGTATGAACAGAGCAGCGAGCGGAACTCTAAAATCATGGGTCTGACAAACTGGCGACTGCGAGGCCTGCAGCTTGCGATCCGCGACGGGGACTTGGGGAGTTTTAAGAAGTTGACTTCAACCACCACCCGCGAATTTTATGATGGCGATTCAACTAACTACGCCCAAGCGAGATACCTGTGTTACTTCTTGCAGGAACGTGGCGTGCTGCAAGATTTCTACAAATCCTTTGTCGCCAATCAGAAAACGGATCCAACCGGCATCGAGACGCTCAAGTCGATTCTTAAGACCGAAGATTTGGAAGGGTTTCAGACGAAGTGGGAAGAGTGGATTTTGACGCTTCGTTTTCCTTGATTTCGCAGGCTCAGTACTTGCGACCTGCGAAGACGAGGAGTCCGTGGAAAACGCGACCGCTTACTGGCCCGAGACTTGAATAATTCGAAACCCCATATCAACCCCAGGCGTTGGGCAGGTATTGCCCGACCCGATTCGTAAACACGCTTCCGTCGGATTCAGTGACTTTGCTGTTTTTCCCGATCTTCTTCTGCATCGATGCATCGCCAAGATTGCCGATCTCCGTCAGCTTGGAAACTTCATTTCCGTTGTAATACATACTGGTAGAATCGGCGCGGCAAGCGTATTCCCACTGGGCTTCTGTAGGCAACCGATAGACCGCATTCTCCTTGCGACTGAGCCACTCGCAGAACTTCTCGGCGTCCTGCCACGTCACATTGCAAACTAGCCAACCATGGAAAATCGGCACGCCGGATGGGCGCTCTTGCTCGCTGCGAGGAACGAGGAGCGAGGAAACTCGGGCAACGCCATGCCCAAGCTACCTGACGGTATTGTTAATCGACGCGACGCATGCAGCAGTTCTTATACTTTTTGCCGCTGTTGCAGGAGCAGGGATCGTTGCGACCGACCTTGCCGTCGCGGTTGCGAATGGTTTCCACTTTTCGCTGACCGCCGCTGCCAGCACTATCGGCTGCGTCCATGTTCTCTTCGGTGGTCTCGTCAACGTAAGTGCTTTCCTGAGCTTTGGTTTCAATGAACTTCGCAGAAGTCGTCGCCAAGGTATGGCTGACAAAGTCCGCGTTCATGTGCTCCATGCGGAAAACCAGATCGGTGACCCGTTCGCCAATCGTATTCCAAAGCCCTTCGAACATCCGCATACCTTCGCGCTTGTATTCGACTTTGGGGTCCAACTGAGCCATCCCGCGGTTGCGGACGGCACTGCGAAGATAATCCATCGCCAACAAGTGGTCTTTCCACGAAGAGTCCACGACTTCCAGCAACACCATCCGCTCCATTCGACGGAACTCAGGATGGAAATGGTCTTCCACGATGGCTTCGAGTTTCTCTTCCAGATCTTCCTTTTCCAGTCGATCGACAGACGAAAGCTCCAGCTCGTAGTTCAACGCATCTTTGAACCAGCCCACCAGTGACGTTGCCGCACCGTTGGCATTCTTAAGAGGAACTTCGCCGTTGTCTGACAGCTTCGTTAGTTTTTCGTGAAGGGTTGCAATGGCAGTTTGAGCCTGCTCTTGGCGGTCACGGCTTTTGCTCAGCAGCAGATCTGCAATCTCGCCTCGTTGACTGTTGCGAACGTCGTCAATCGAAACACTCGAGGCAAATCTCTGACTGGCCCACTCGACCAGTTGCTCGCGATCCAAACTGCTTTGGGCGCCAGCGGACTCCTGAGTCGAGAACCGATAGAAACCGGCCATGACGGGATATTCGGCTTCCTTTTTGTCGTAGACTTCGATGGCTTTGTCGATCGCAATCTCGGTGACTTCGTCGGCTGTTTTTTCGACAAGGCTTTCGGGTTCGATTTCAACAGAGAACTTTGCACTCAACCACGTCGTCGCCGTGCGGACACCGTACATCGGATCCAGCATCTGTTCGGCGCCTTCGATTTTGACTTTCTCGATCGCCTTACGAGCTCGTTCGATTAGAAACTCGTCGACGCGATCGCGACCGGCTTTACGCAGTTCGTGGTCGTTGACTTTCAGGTCCCAGCGCGAGTTACCAAACGCAGCCAGTGCCGCCCAATTCCATTCTGATTCATCTTCACTGAGCGGCAAATCGTCTTCGATCTGGCTGACGATCAACGTTTCCGCCATCCGCAGCGCTTCATCGATGGCGATTTTCTCTGCTTCGCCGGGGGCCGTTTTTCGGAACAGTCGCGGCTCAAGGCTATCCATCGACAATTGGCTGGCGGCATAGCGAGCAAACGAATCCTGACCGAACGTATCGTCCAAGCAATTGGCCAAGTTGGTTTCAATCTGATCGCGGATCATGTCCAGCACGATCTCACGGCAACTGGCACCGTCAAGGATTCGCTGACGGAAGCTATAAACACGCTTCCGCTGTTCGTCCATAACTTCGTCGTATTCGAGCAGGCTCTTACGAATCTCGAAATTGAATTCTTCGCGTTTTTTCTGGGCGCTGTCGATCCGCCGAGAAACCATTTTGCTCTCGATCGGAACGTTGTCTTTGAAACCGCCCATTTCAAGGACACGTTTCACGAACGGGCCCGCAAAGATCCTCATCAAGTCATCGTCCAGACTGAGAAAGAACCGGCTACTTCCCGGGTCACCCTGACGACCACAACGGCCGCGAAGCTGCAAGTCGATTCGACGAGCGTCGTGACGCTCGGTCCCGATCACGTGCAAACCACCATTGGCTTTGACTTCTTCACCCATGGCTTTCATGCGGTGATCGGTCTCAATTTCATTGACCAGCTGTTCCCATTCTTCTTCGGGAACATCCAATCGCGTTGGATAGGTATCCTGCAACCGGGACCACGCGAGGGTTTCTGGATTTCCACCCAGAACAATGTCGGTACCACGTCCGGCCATGTTGGTGGCGATCGTGACGGCAGCATAACGACCCGCCTGGGCAACAATGTCGGCTTCGCGTTTGTGATTCTTAGCGTTGAGAACTTCGTGCTTGATCCCGCGCTTGGTCAGCATGTTGGAAAGCAATTCACTTTTTTCGATAGTCGTGGTTCCGACTAGAATCGGGCGGCCCGAGCGTTGGATCTTCTCGACCTTGCTGCTGGGAAATTTGTGCTCGGTGCCATCGGATTTGTCCTTGAGCACCACCTCTCCATCACTGGAAACAAGTTTGCCCGCATAGACTTCGCCGTTTTTCAACGCCACCATGTCGTGCATGTGGTAGTTTTCAACTTCCTCTGCGACGGCTTTCCATTTGTGTTTCTCGCTACTGTAGATCGTGTCTGGATAGGCGATCCTTTCAAGGATCTTGTTCGTTGGAATCGCAACGACATCCAATTCATAGATCTTGTAAAACTCTTCCGCTTCGGTCATCGCGGTACCGGTCATACCGCAGATTTTGGTGTAGAGCTTGAAATAGTTCTGCAGCGTGATCGTGGCCAGCGTCTGAGTTTCTTCTTTGATCTTGACGTTCTCTTTGGCCTCGACGGCTTGGTGCAGTCCGTCAGACCACTGCCGACCGTCCATCAAGCGACCGGTGAATTCGTCCACGATCACGATCTGGCCCTCTTTGACAACGTAGTTCACATCCTTTGTGTAAAGGGTGTGAGCCCGCAGGGCGTTGTCGATCATGTGCGGCCATTCCATATTGCCCGGCGTGTAAAAGCTCTCAACGCCCGCAAGTTTCTCTGCGTGGCGAACGCCTTCGTCGGTCAATGTGGCGGTATGGTCTTTTTCGTTGACTTGATAGTGCAGGTCACGCTCAAGTGCGACGGCGATGCGATTGGCTTCAGCGTAGCGACCCGGATTGGTGTGAGCCGGACCCGAGATGATCAGCGGTGTTCGAGCTTCGTCGATCAGAATGTTGTCGACTTCGTCAATGATCGCAAACGCCAATTCGCTCTGAGATTGCTGCATTCTGGAATCGAAGTTTTGGTCTCCGCGAGCGGCAGGCCGCATGTTGTCGCGAAGATAATCGAATCCGAACTCGTTGTTGGTTCCATAAGTGATGTCGCAGTTGTAGGAAGCTTGGCGTTCTTTAACGGGCATCCCGGACTGGATATTGCCAACCGTCAAACCCAAGCCCATGTAAAGCGGGGCCATCCACTCCATGTCACGACGCGCAAGATAATCGTTGACGGTGATCACGTGGACACCGCGGGCCTCAAGTGCATTCAGGTAGGCAGGCAAAGTCGCGACCAAAGTTTTACCTTCACCGGTGACCATTTCGGCAACCGCGCCACCGTGCAGCACCATGCCACCGATCAGCTGCACGTCGTAGTGCCGCATCGTCAGGAAACGCTTGCCGCCTTCGCGACAGACGGCGAAGGCTTCGGTCAGCAGATCGTCTGTTGTTTCGCCGTCTTCGAGGCGTTGACGGAAGAGCGCAGTTTGGCCACGCAGCTCTTCGTCGGACATCTTTTCGTAAGTCGCTTCGAGGGCAGTGATCGCGTCGACGCGAGACTGGAACTTCTTAACGGTGCGAGCATTGGAGGATCCGAACAGATTGGTAATCGTTCGTTCCACACCTCGAGCCACACCTGAACAAAAGTGAGTGGCGTTATCCCAGAGGAGTTCCAGCTTTTCCATGATCTTGATTCCGCAATTTGCACCAATGGACCTTCCATTTCGGTACAAAATTTAAATTGTTGAGGTGAAGGAGCTTATTCTGGCAGACAGCAGCAAGATGCCTGCAGACGGTTCTGTCAGGAAGCTGCTGTTTCGTCGGCATTGTAAGGGCACTTTTAACATTTTTGGCAGTGAAGAGAGGTTATCTTCATGGGTTTTACGGGTCAATGTTGAATGAACCGCCTTAATCGCCCCCCCTGCCTGCCAATGATTCAATTGTCTCACAAAAACCAACCGGATTCGCCCTATAAGGCAAGAACCGTGCCGCAAGAGAAGAACTGTGGCTGAAGACGCTCCTTGCCTGTTGCATTGGGACTGGGACAAGTATTCTGTAGAGAACTCAACATTTTGCGGTAAAGGTCGGCGTTGAAGAAAAGGCCAGTCACAACTGACATTCAGGGCAAATTGATCCTGCTGGGGACGGGCACTTCGGTGGGGGTGCCATCAATCGGCTGCGGTTGCGAAACCTGCCAAAGCGATCACCCCCGCAACAAACGGACCCGCTCGAGCGCCATTTTTGGGCTGCCAGAGGGCAATCTGCTGGTCGATACGTCCCCCGACCTCTACCAGCAGTTGATTCGGCAAAAGATCGGCATTGTCAATTCGGTGATCTACACCCACGAGCACACCGATCATGTGATGGGATTCGACGACCTGCGCCTGTTTCAGTTCTACCTCGGGCATGCAGTGCCGGTGTACTGCAATCAAACCGTCGAACAACGGATCCGCAAAGCTTTCGATTACGCTTTTGTGGGCGGCGAAAAAACTCACGCTGGAGCCACGCCTCTGGTAGAGCTGAACCGCATCGAAACCGACCCTCTCGAATTGCTGGGCGCGAAAATAACTCCGATCCCGCTGAAACATGGACCCCACTTTGACGTGCTGGGCTTTCGCGTGGGTGATGTCGCCTACTGCACCGACGTGAATCACATCCCCGATTCCAGCATGGAACTGCTGGTAGGTGTGCGCACCTTAGTGC
>CAZDZX010000186.1:0-8639 GCA_964510005.1 uncultured Pirellulaceae bacterium | reverse complement strand
GCATAATCATCAGGACTTTGGTGCGACTGGCTCCCAACGCCCGCATCACTGCGATCTCGTGCTTCCGCTGACTCATGGAACTGTAGATGCCGACCAGAATACTAATCGATGAAACCAAGCAGATCAGCAGAGTCAAAAACAACAAGACCTTTTGAATCGGATCCACAAACGCTCGAAATAGCTTGGTGACCTCCACGACAGGATTGACCGCCAAGGCCGCCTCTTGGGAACGTTCGGGAGTGAAGGGAGTCCACTGCAACGTGGTTTTGAGATCGCCTTGATTGATCTGCCCCGGCAAGAAGTGCCCCACGACGTCGGCCCCATCTTCTCCCACAACACCTCGAATCAACAAGGAAGTGACCTCCCTGCGCTCGATAGGAAGCCGTGCAGGATCGCTGTGCTCGGGGGCCGATTCATCATCGGGATCCGACTGGGGCGTGACGCCCGCTTCCAAGGCTTCCCGCTGGCGACGAGCGATTCCTCGGGGCGATTCATCGATGATGGTTTTTTCATGACCCTCCATCAAATAAAACCCCTCAAGGTTCAGAAACAGAACCCGGTCGTTAGGAGTCCCGGTGGGCTCAAGAATACCCACCACATAAAAGTCGGTTTCATGAATATGCGAACCTTCCATGTTTGGATCTCCGTGAGTCGGCTGGATCGTATCCCCGATCTTCAAACCCGATTCTCTGGCCACCACCGACCCGATGACCAGCTCGTTAAACCCGTGTTCGCCGTTGTACTCTTGGAACGGCCGGCCTTCAGCGAACTCAAATTTCTGTTCGGTGTCGATGTTCAGAACTAGCTTTTCAAAAAACGTCGGCTTCGTTCCCACGCAGCGGTACTGCAACCCTTTTTCCTCGTCGACCCAGAAATCGCCAAGGTTAATCGGCACCACCGTGTGCACCCACGAACCGAACAGGCCCGATTCGTTGATCTGCATCAGGCCTTCCTGTTGCTGATTTTGGGCCGCGGTCGCCAATTGACTTCCTAACGAAAACAAAGGACCGCCAGCGAATTCCGACTGCAACTGGGACAAGCTTTGCTCTTGCTGGTGAACGATCCACGCCAACGAATGGCGCATTTCTTTCTGGCGCAGCTGCTTACTTTCAAATGCCAAATAGTATTCGTAGGGAATGTTCTCGACCGGGGGTGCCAGATAAAAAACGCTGCTCATCGTCAACTGAACAGCGCCACCACGAGCGCCCACGAGCACATTGTAACCAAATGTTTTGTTATTTTGAAAAGAGCGGGAAACGATTCCGTGAATTGAAATCACCGACACCACCATCATGATGCCCAAGGCCATCGACAGGATCGTCAAAAATGAACCCACCCCGCGATGCTGAATGCTTCGCCATGCGATTTTGAAAACACTCACGCGCCGCCTCCAGCAGAGAATTCTGTTTCCGGTTGTGCATTGCTCACGACACGATTCAATTCTTTGAGTTCAACCACGCGATCAAACTGAGAGGCGACTTCCATCGAATGGGTCACCATCAGCATCGCGACGTTTTCGGCGCGACAGGTGTCGCGAATCAGATCGACAATCAACTGCTGATTCTGTGGATCCACATTGGCGGTGGGCTCATCGGCCAGCAGCAGGGCAGGGCGGTTGGCAATCGCTCTGGCAACCGCCACACGCTGCTTCTCTCCCACCGACAACTGGTGAGGCTTGTTGTTCAAGCGGTGTCCCAATCCAACGTTTTGCAACAGCGTTTTGGCTCGTTTGCGGGTGACGCCTTTGATACCAAAGCTGATCCCCAGCAGAACATTTTCCAACGCGGAAAGACCGTCCAGCAAGTTAAACGTCTGAAACACGTAGCCAATTTTATCGGCTCGGATTCGGTCGCGCATCGATTCGCTAAACCGCGTGATTTCGACCCCATCGAGCATGACTTTGCCGCTGTCGGGTTTGGCGATCCCGGAAATAATGTGCAATAACGTTGATTTGCCGCAGCCCGATGGCCCCAGCAACACAACCTGTTCGCCCTTGGCGATCTCGAACAGCGGCACATCAAGAATGGGGGCTTTGAGGCCGTCAGGCTGCACAAAGCTCTTTGTGATGTCTTCGAGTTTCAACATGTTTTTTCAAGCAGGAATTTCACATTAACCTAACCGATTTCGTTGCTACGAAAAGTACAGCGACCGGTTCACAAACTCAAAACGATTTCCAAGATTCCACCGGCGGCATGAGAGACTCGTGCCCCGAACTGTCCTTGAGGGTGACCACGACGTCGCCCGAAATCGAAATCCGAGGGCTCTCTGTCAGATTCGGAGCGGTGGAATGCAGTGTGCGAGACGGAAACACCAGAACTTCATCCTGTTCGGGCTCCAGATACACGCGATTGAGGGTACGCGGGCCCGGATTGGCGATCAGCCCCAACTCCTCTTTGGTGAGCGTGAAGAGCCCCTGAGCGAACTCATTGGGATGATTGGCGACGCTGAAATAAATCCCGCCCCCATCAACCGGTTTACTCAAATAGTAAGCGAATGAGAGATGCGATTGCAGATGCGCGTGCTCAAAAATCCGCTGTCCCTGATGGCTGATCGTGGCCCACGACCGCTGAAACCAAAACGACAACATCTCCGAATTCAGCCCCAATTCACTGACATAGTTCCGCACCGCGACGCCAATTGAATCAAATAGTTGCGCAAACTCTTCGTTGGAAAACAGGAACTCGTGACCTGAGATGTCTCCCAACCACGCTTCCTCTTCGTCGCGAACGCGGCGGGACAGCGATTCCTGTTGAAGAATCATTTCGACGAGCTGCTGCCGTGAAGCATCATCGATTCCAAGCCGCTCTCGAAAAACAGAGAGAGCAAAAAAGTCTTCGAAGGTCGCCATTGTGGTTCCGTTAGGATGAAAAGCTTCGCGGTTAAAGCATCGCGGTTTAGAACGAAGCATTGCAAAAAATAAGGGCGGGACATTCTGATGAAGCCCGCCCTCAATTCAATTGAATTCACAATGAATCTTCAATGCGATCGTGCCGGTGACAATTTAGATCCAATTGCCACCGCAACGTCGCGACAAAACTAGCTACCGACAGCAGCAGGTTTGCCCATTTCGATTTCGTAGCCTTCGCGATATTCACGCTTGAGCATCCCGTTAGCAACATCGTCACCGATGATCGTTTCGGTTTTGGCATCCCATTTCAGATCGCGACCCAAACGAGCACTGATACCGGCCAAGTGGCAGACGTTCAGCATTTCCATGTGCGAGTGCACGTCGGAAATCGGTTCAGCTTTCTTGTTGACACAATCGAGGAAATTAATCCAGTGAGCGCGACGCTCGTTGTCCACGATATCGTGGCCCTTGTAGGCTTTCTTGAGAGCACCCTCTGGAAGCGGATTGCTCTCGAGGTTCTCAACAGGCTTTCCTTCAAGCTTACCGCGGCTCACAAAAATACGTCCTGTTTCGCCTTCGATCAGCACGCCATTGCGACCGTCGCTCTTGATGTCCAATTCAGCTCCACCCACGAATTTGCAATTGAATTCGAACGAAGTGGCCGTGTTATAGCGATCCTTCTGAACGGCAACGCCGTCTTTGAAATCGACAGGATGCTCAGCCTTTCCGCCAATGGAAACCAAATCAGTCGACTGCCCGTTGGCTGCCAGAGCCCAGACCGCGATGTCGACATGATGAGCGCCCCAGTCGGTGAGCTTACCGCCAGAGTACTCGTACCACCAACGGAATTCGTAGTGGCAATTGCTCAAAGGTCTTCTGTGTTTTTTCCCTTTAGAATCGTGGGTCATTTCGAGGTAATCAACCTTGGGAGCAGGCCCCAACCAACGATCCCAATCCAATTCCTTGGGGACATCCGCAACCTCAAGACCCGGGCTTTTAGGAGCCCCTCCGATGCAGGACGTAATCTTTTTGATTTTCCCGAGACGGCCTTCTTGAACGATGGCGATGGCTTTGGTGAACCGGTTGAAAGTACTTCGCTGCTGAGTCCCGACTTGGACGACTCGGCCCGTTTCTTCTTGCACTTTGCGAATCAGCTTGCCTTCGTCGATCGTTAGCGTCATCGGCTTTTCGCAGTACACGTCCTTGCCCGCATACATGGCTTCGATGAGCGGTTTGGCGTGCCAGTGATCAGGAGTCGCGATGTGTACCAACTTGATACTGTCGTCGTCCAAAATCGCTCGGTAGTCCTTGTGAACCTTCGCCTTGCCGTCGGCAATGTCGTTGTTACATCTGGCAGCACTGCGATCGTCGGGGTCGGCAATCGCAACCAAGTTGATCCATTTTTTAGCGGCATTGAGGTTACCGCGGCCCATGCCGCCCGCACCGATGATGGCGATGTCGGCTTTGTCGTTAGGCGAGCCCGTCGCACATGCGAATGCTGAACCTGTTGACCATGGAACTAACAGCCCCGCTCCGGCGATACCCATCGTTTTCACGAAATCGCGGCGGGCTGGCTTTTGTTTTTTTGAGGACATATGGACTCCGTTAGGCAAGGTCGAATGGATTAGGCTTTTAACAAAACAAAATCACCAAAGTTCCGCTGATTATCTACTGGCGGACTTCATTTGTCGATCGATTTGTCGGCGAGCTTCTTGCTTTTTCAAGGTTTCTCGCTTGTCGTGAACCTTCTTACCTCTCCCGACAGCGATCCGGATTTTGGCGATTCCGCGTTCGTTAAAGTAGGCTTTCAGCGGCACAATCGTTAAACCGGCGGCGGTGGCTTTGTCTGCCAATCGCCTTAATTCGCGTTTGGTGACCAACAGTTTCCGGCGTCGCTTGGGATCGTGATTCCACAAATTGGCTTGGCGGTACTCGCCAATATCGGCGTTAACGAGCCACAGCTCTCCGTTCTGGTAGCGGACATAGGCCTCCTCAATAGAGAGTTTTCCGTTTCTCAAGCTCTTGACTTCGCTACCATGCAGCACCAATCCGCACTCCAGCTGCTCCAGAAGCTCAAAGTTATGCTTGGCCCGCCGGTTCTCGCAAATAACTTTCGCATTGGAGCTGGAGCCCTTGCTGGAGCTTGAGCCCTTCTTTTTGCCCGGTTTGCTGGGAGCAGTTGGAACCGTTTTTGACTTTTTGTTCTTTTTTGACATTCCGATCATCATAACCTGTCTTTTCATTCGGCCAACGACTCTGGAATTTGGCAACTCCCAGCAGTAAAATGACGACAACGTTATTTGGCAATGAATCGCTGCTCGACGAGACCTCTCGTTACCTGCTCTGCGGAGCTTCTATTTTTAGGATCTGCTTGTGTCTAACCTCCCCATCGTAAATACGTCCAGTACTCAAGAAGCCGGCTGTGGCTCGGGCGGCGCCTGTGGTGGTTCCAGCTTTCCGACCCAAGAGTCAACCGAGATGAGCCCCACGGGCAGGCTGCCCAAATGGCTCAAACGCCAGATCCCCAAAGGCAATCACGTTAATCACACGGCCAAACTGCTGGACGAACTCCGATTGGAAACCGTTTGCGACAACGCTCGCTGCCCCAATCGCATGGAATGCTATTCTCAGCAAACCGCCACGTTCATGATCTTGGGCAACGTCTGCACACGGCCCTGCGGATTTTGCGCCGTCAAACGAGGGCGCCCCGAAGCTCTCGAGATCGACGAACCCGAACGGCTCGCCGAAGCCGCGCTTCGCTTAGGGCTGAAACATGTCGTCATCACCTCGGTGACTCGGGACGATCTACCCGATGGTGGGGCTGAACATTTCTATCAGTGCATTCGCGCGGTTCGCGAAAAGTGCGATGCCACCGTGGAAGTCCTGACTCCTGACTTCCTTAACAATCCAACGGCTCTAGCACGGGTCGTCGAAGCCAAACCCGAAGTATTCAATCACAACACCGAAACCGTTCCCCGGCTGTATCGACGTGTCCGCGGTCCCAAAAGCGACTACAAATGGACCCTTGAGATGCTTCGTCTGATCAAGGAAATGGATCCGGAGATTCGCACCAAAAGCGGGTTGATGCTGGGACTGGGAGAAACTCGCGACGAGATTTTTGATGTGCTTTCAGACCTGAGAGAAATCGATTGTGATTTCCTGACGCTCGGGCAGTACCTCCAGCCATCAACCGATCGATACCTGCCTGTGGTTCGCTATGTGCCTCCGGCCGAATTTGACGATTTGGGCGAGGCTGCCAAAATGCTGGGGTTCAAAAAAGTCGCCAGCGGGCCGTTCGTTCGCAGTAGCTACCACGCGCGTGACATGGCTGAAAACGGGTAAAAACATGAGCGATAACGTCGAAATTGAGCTCAATGGCGAAACGACCCAAGTGCCCGAAAACTGGAACCTCACAGAGCTGCTGGAAAGCCTACGCGAAAAAGGCACCCCGCCTCCCAGAGCCATCGCGGTAGAACTGAACGGCAACATCGTGCCCCATTCCCAGTACGCTGAAACCCGTTTCCAAAACCAAGATCATGTCGAAGTCGTGACCCTCGTGGGTGGTGGCTAAGATCATGGTTGCTTCAAAACCGATGGCTCTTACTGATTGAAACAGAAACTGATTGAAACAGAACCGATGCTCGATCAAAGCGAATCAACTCCAGCGGCCCAAAGTTCAGCGCAGGATTCCTCCGCGCAGGATTTGGTGATCGGTACGCACTCGCTGCCCAGTCGCTTGATCCTAGGGACGGGATTGTTTGATTCGTTTGAGACGATGCAGCAAGCCATCGAGGTCAGCGAAACGGACTGTGTCACCATCGCGGTTCGGCGCGAGAAACTCAACGACAGCCAGACACGCAACATTCTTGACTTCATCGACCTGAGCCGCATTACGCTACTCCCCAATACGGCGGGGAGTTACGACGCGACCACGGCCGTTCGCTACGCCAGAATGGGCCGCGCCATCCTTGAATCTCTAGAGAACCCGGGTTTTAACTGGGTCAAACTGGAAGTTCTGGGCGACAGTCAGACCCTGCTGCCGGATCCCTTTGAGTTGCTCAAGGCCACCCAGCAACTGGTCTCCGAAGGGTTCGAAGTCCTCTGCTACACCAACGACGATCCGGTTGTAGCGAGGCGTTTGAAGGACGCTGGAGCGGCTGCGGTGATGCCCGCCGGCAGTCCCATCGGATCGGGCTTGGGGGTGATTAATCGGAACAATCACCGCTTGATCATTAATGACCTTAAGCGGAATGACCCGCACTACCCGGTGATCTTGGATGCTGGAGTAGGAACCGCCAGCGATGCGTCGATCGCCATGGAAATGGGGTTCGACGCAGTGTTGTTGAACAGTGCCGTTGCCCACGCCAACCAGCCTGCTGTGATGGCCAAGGCAATGAAGCACGCGATTGTCGCGGGCAAACTGGCATTCGAAGGGGGCCGCATGGACAAGACCCCTTACGGGACGGCCAGCACTCCGCAGATCGGCGTCATCTCCAAACGCAACTAGTTGGGTCTGAGCGATCGTCGACCAAACGCATTCCAGTAATGCGGATTCTGCTGAGGCTACGGATTCTCCGGGTGGCCAACTTTCAAGCCTAATTTCTTGACTACCTGCCAAACGGGGCCTATATCCCATTGTGCAAACAGCCACTCGCTATGCGCACATTCCCCATCGCCTTTCCCGCCAGCCTTTTGTGCTGGGGTTGGGCCCGACTAACAAAACACCTTTGAGCGACTTGAAATGAAAAAACGGAACAAGATTCAGTGGCTTCTGACATTGGCAGCCCTTCCCTTTTTGGCCACCGCTGGAGCCTCCGCACACCAATGGATCTCCGAAAACTCATCCCTTCAGGCTTCGACTGAATTGTTGGGCAACTACAGCTCGACTCGCGTTCACAGCATCATGCTGAACGCCTCAGGAGGAGTTGAGGGAAGCGTTGCCAACATGTACAGCAACGAGTCCAACAGCACCGCCAACTTGAATGTGTACTTCGTTCGAAACGGCAAGATTGTGAACCAATCACAAACAGACCGAAACGGCAAGTTCCGCATCAACTCGCTGCCCCAAGGTTCTTACTCGTTCTTTGCAACGGGCGAACAAGGATTCGCGACCTACGGCGTCACAGTCATTCCACATCAAACAGGTGTGGCCACCAATATCATGGAAGCCGCCCTCGTTTCTCCAAACATCGCGACTGTTAAAGAATTGCTTCGCAGAAACACACCTGAGTCGATCACACGTGAGATCGAGGAAACATCAAACATCTCTCGCAGCATGGCCGGTGCCAACCGAATCAAGCTTGTCGATGGTGCCCTTCACGGTCGCATCGTTCCACTGGTCGGCGCTATCGATCGCGTTGCCGGAACCAACATCAACATCGTTCAGAATGACGAAACGATCGCTCAAGTCCAAGCCGGCACCGATGGCTCGTTCACCGTTGCAGATCTGCAGCCCGGCATCTACGACTTTGTTGCCGCAGGTCAATACGGCTTTGCTGCAATCAGCTTCGAAGCAGTTGCAGAACTGGACGCTGAAATCCCAGTAGCGATTGAGCCAATCCAAACTCAAGACTTTGCAACTTCACTTGACATTCCACTGTCATGCGGATGTGACGCTGGCTTTATCGATGCCACTCCTGAAGTCGCAGCCAACACGTTTGAAACCCCCATCGATTTCGTATCTGAATCAGTCAGCTGTGGTGGAGCCTGTGGCGGAACCGGCGGGCTTGCTCAGAACTTCAGCCGCTTCAGCATCGCTGATCGCGGAGGTCTCGTGGGCGGAAGATTGGTT
>CAZDZX010000185.1:0-8642 GCA_964510005.1 uncultured Pirellulaceae bacterium | reverse complement strand
TTGCGGATGAATCACCCGACTGAAGCCGATACCACAAACATGCGCTCGATCACAGGCTGGAATCCTATGCACCTGCGCTTACAAATACTTCTGGTATGCCGCCACCGCGAGTTCATCCACGCGATCGTTTTCTGGATGACCGCTATGGCCTTTGACTTTGGTGTACTTCACCCGATGCCGCTGCAACTGCTCGTCCAAGCGAATCCAGAGTTCCTGATTCTTAACCGGCACCAATTCGCCGTTTCTTTCTTTCCGCTTCCAGCCGTTCTTTTTCCACTTGGCCATCCACTCCGTCATGCCTTTGCCGACGTAACTGGAATCGGTGAACAGCTCGATCACGCAGGGCCGCTGCAGCGCCGCAAACCCCTCAATGACGGCCAGCAACTCCATCTGATTATTGGTCGTGTCTTCCAGAGAACCCGACTGTTCAATTTCCTTGCCCGAGGGCAAGTGGCGCAACAAGAAAGCCCAACCGCCCGGCCCCGGATTTCCACTGCAGCCACCGTCGGTGAACAAGTGGACTTCAATTTTGGGTGAGTCGGTATCAGTCACAGGAATCAAACTTGAGAAGTCGTAAAGTCGCGGTCCGCAATTACTTTACCATTGCCGCACGGGCTTTGCGTTTGCGATCCGATTCTTTCAGCAACCATTTTCGCAATCGAAGCTTGGTCGGCGTGATCTCGACCAACTCATCCTCTTCCACGTACTCCAACGCCGCTTCCAAACTGAAGTCGCGAGAAGGACGCAGCATAATATTGTCATCGCTGCCCGAGGCACGAATGTTGGTCAGTTGCTTTTCCTTGCAAGGATTGACTGGCAGGTCATTCGCACGGGCGTTCTCTCCCACGATCATGCCTTCGTAGACCTGATCGCCAGGGCTAACGAACATCTCGAAACGCTCCTGCAAATTAAACAGGGCAAAACCGACGGCTTTGCCGGCCGCCATCGAAATCGCGGCACCGTTAGATCGTGTCGGAATTTCGCCTTCGACAGGACGGAAATCCAGAAAACGATGGTTGATGATCGCCGTTCCCTGCGTCGCGTTGAGCAGCTTGGTTCGGATCCCGATCAAGCCCCGCGAAGGAATAATAAACCGAGCCAACGTGAATTCGCCACGCGGCGTCATCTCTTCTAGATCGCCACGACGGTTCCCGACCAACTCCATCACGCTGCCAAATTTGTCGGTGGGGACTTCGACGACCAGCGTTTCAAACGGCTCGTGCTTTTTGCCATCGATGACCTTGTTGACGACCTGAGGCTTGCCGACGGACAGTTCGAAACCTTCGCGTCGCATCGTCTCAATCAGAACCGCCAAGTGCAGGATTCCTCGACCGGAAACCGCGTAGGCATCGCCGCCTTCGAGTTGCCGGACCTTGAGTGCCACGTTTCGATCGAGCTCCTTCGTCAAACGCTCGCGAAGCTGGCGACTGGTCACGTACTTGCCTTCCTTGCCGGCCAGTGGAGAGCTGTTGATCGTGAACACCATCTCCAGCGTCGGTTCGTCGACTTCGATGCGGGGCAGCGCATCCACGTTGTCGACCGCACAGATGGTGTCTCCAATTTCAATCGACTCCAAACCTGTCAGCGCCACCACGTCACCGGCTTCGGCGCCATCGACTTCTAGGCGGCCGAGTTTATCAAAGATGTTAACTGCGTTGACTTTAGCCTGAACGATCTTGTTGTCGGCCTGCACGACCGAAACCGATTGGCCTTTTTTGACGCTGCCGCGACGAATCCGTCCGACCGCGATCCGACCCACGAACTCGGACCAGTCCATCGTCGTGACCAGCATCTGCAGCGGACCGGGTTCGACTTCTGGAGGCGAGACCTTTTCCAGCACCATGTCCAACAATGGATTCATGTCACCGGAAAGGTTATCCAAATCGTGAGTCGCGTATCCGTCTTTCGCAGAAGCATAGATGAAATTGAAATTGTCCAAAAAATCATCGCCGCCCATTTCGCAAATCAGCTCCATGGCTTCGTCGACGACTTCGAGGGTCCGAGCGTCCGGGCGATCGACTTTGTTGACAACCACGATCGGCTTGAGGCCAACCTCGAGGGCTTTGCCCAACACGAATCGCGTCTGAGGCATCGGGCCTTCGGCGGCATCGACCAACAGCAGAGCTCCGTCGGCCATCTTGAGAACACGCTCGACTTCGCCACCGAAATCCGCGTGACCGGGAGTGTCGATGATGTTGATACGAGTGTCTTTATAGTTCAGCGAAATATTTTTCGCCAAAATGGTGATCCCACGTTCTTTTTCCAGATCCCCGGAATCCAGAATTCGCTCTCCTTGGAGTTGGGTATCACGAAATTGACCGCTTTGCCGCAGCAAACTGTCAACCAAGGTCGTTTTACCGTGGTCAACGTGGGCGATGATTACTATGTTTCGAATGTCAGAGCGGACGGGCATGGCGATTTTCTTCTGTTCCGTTTAATGAGGCAGGAATGATACTCCGCCGTTACAATATCTCAAACGCAGAATTTGCCGAATAAATAGGTTTCTTTTCAATGTCACGTGTCGTTTTGGCCATGTCTGGAGGCGTCGATTCCAGCGTCGCGGCCCATTTGCTGATCGAACAGGGCCACGAGGTCATCGGAGTCTTCATGCGCCACGGGGAAGAAGCCGTCGAGGCCTGCGCCATCGATGGACAGCCCCAATCGTCGCCAATCCTGCCAATTTTGAACCAAAGAGCCGATCACAAGCAGGGCTGCTGCAGTGCTTCGGACGCTGAAGACGGCCGTAGAGTCGCCGAAAGGTTGGAGATTCCGTTTTACGCCCTCAATCTACAAGCAGAATTTCGCGGCATCATCGATTACTTCGTCGATGAATATTCTGTCGGCCGAACACCCAATCCCTGTGTGATGTGCAACAACCGGATCAAATTCGGGAAGCTATTTGATTATGCCAACAGCGTCGGAGCCGAATTTTTGGCAACGGGACACTATGCCCAGCTGGCTCAAACGAGCAACGGGCCGTCGCTGACCCGCGGGGTGGATGCTGGCAAAGACCAAAGTTACGTACTGTTTGGAATTCGGCGCGAGTACTTGCAGCGGATGTTGCTTCCGGTGGGCTCGTTTCAAAAGCCGGTTATCCGCGAGATTGCTGGCCAACTGGGTTTGAACGTCGCCGAAAAAAAGGACTCCCAAGAAATCTGTTTTGTGACTTCGGGCAAGCACGATGAGTTTGTCCGCAGCCGTCGCGGCGCCGATTCCGAATCCACCGCCGGCGATATCGTGACCACCGACGGAACCGTTGTGGGGACTCATCCGGGCATCGAAGGCTTCACCGTCGGGCAGCGACGCGGTTTGGGTGTCGCCATGGGCGAGCCCTATTTTGTGGTCCAGATCAAACTTGCGGAAAAGCAAATCGTCATCGGCAAAGCGGAAGCGTTGGGGCGCAGTGAACTAACGGCTAACGACACCAACTGGTTGGTTGATCCTCCGTCGGGGCCATTCACGTGCAAGGCTCAGATTCGTTACAACAGCAGCGCTCACGACGCGACGGCCGAGATTCTTGACGGCCAACGGTTAAGCGTAAAATTTGATGACCCGCAAAAAGGGGTCGCGCCCGGCCAAGCCGTGGTCTGCTACGACGGCGACCAAGTGCTGGGCGGCGGCTGGATCGAGTAGCCCCGTTTCACAAAGTTCGTAGTACCGCCTTCCGCCTACTACTGCTCAATCGTTGTGAGCGACAAAGCACCAGCGGTTTGTTGGAACTCGCTTAATTTTTAGCCCGGAGGGCGGCACAACGACGGCTTTGGTGCGAGCGATCCGGAATTGCGAACCATTCCTCTGTCCTTTTGTGTCGGCCGCTGGCCTGAGTCTTGCGAGAGAACTTTCCGGTGGCTCACGCCACCGGCAGCGATTGTGTCGGCCTCCGGCCTAAGCCGAGTGCCATTTGGCTCGCTTCGGTGGCTCGCTTCCATGGCTCACCCCGCCACTAAGCCAAGCAAGTCGTCTTGATGACCAACTCGTTTGAGCAATATTGACCTAAAGCCGCTACTACGAGCGATATATCCAAATTCCAGAGCCCCTTTCGCACGCTTCTGGAACCTGCCCTCGGGTTACGCTATGATTCTATCTGAAGAGCCCATGAAATAACGGATCAATAACGATGTTCATTCTTGCAAACCTTTTGGCACAAGCACCCGAATTGACAGGCGAATGGTCAGGCACGCAATTACTTCTGCTGATCGTCGGCGTCGTTTTTGCACTGTTCTTTTTGCTAATCTTCGTGATCGTTTTCGCGACCTACGGCAAACTCTGGATCCAAGCGTTAACATCGGGCGCCAACATCAAGATGCGGGACTTGATCGGAATGGGATTTCGGAAAGTCCGACCCAGCGTGATCGTGAATGCAAAAATCATGGCGAAACAGGCTCAACTGGATGTTTCCAAATCAACCGGCATCACCACCCAACGCTTAGAAGCCCATTACTTGGCCGGCGGAGACGTGATGCGGATCATCAACGCCATCATCGCCGCCCACCGCGCTCGAATAGATTTGGACTTCGATCGAGCCGCCGCTATCGACCTTGCCGGTCGCGATGTGATGGATGCCGTTAAAACCAGTGTCTATCCGAAAGTCATCGATTGCCCCGACCCTCAGCGCAGCGGCAAGAACTTCCTTTCCGCGATCGCCAAAGACGGCGTTGAACTCAAGATCCGTGCTCGCGTTACCGTGCGAACCAACCTTGAACAGCTGATCGGCGGTGCCACCGAAGATACAATCATCGCCCGCGTTGGTGAAAGCATCATTTCGTCGATCGGTTCTTCGGCGACTCATCAACACGTTTTGGAAAACCCCGATCGGATCTCGACGGCAGTTCTCGAGCGTGGGCTTGATGCCCATACGGCCTTTGAGATCGTCTCGATTGACATCGCGGATATCGATGTTGGCGAAAACATCGGCGCCCGCTTGCAAGCCGACCAAGCCGAAGCCGACACCCGTGTGGCTCGTGCGGCCGCCGAAAAGAAACGTGCTGACGCGATTGCCCGCGAACAAGAAATGAAAGCCGACGTCGCCAAACAAAAAGCCAACCTCGTATTGGCAGAAGCCGAAGTTCCGATCGCAATGGCCGGAGCGTTTCGCGAAGGCAACTTGCGAACGAAGTAGCACAGCGCGTTGTCGATGTTTCGGTGGCATCGGCTGCTAGGCCTTTGACATCAACCGATTTATCACAGCATGATTACAGGCTGGAAGCCCATGCCACCCCGGTCGCGGATGTTTGAGTCGCCATGCCTTTACTGGATCTCCAAACCCTCCACGACATCGTTAGCGGAAACGCCAACGGCATCCGCGCCGCCGCCATTCGCGGGTTACTCGGTTGCCTGACACCTGTCTACCGATTGGGTTTGTGGTGGCAAAACCGCAAATACCCGCAAGCGTCTCGCTCCGTTGACGCGCCGGTGATTTCAGTTGGCAACCTGACCACCGGCGGCACCGGAAAAACGCCCATGGTCGTCTGGTTGTGTCGCCATCTTCGCGATCAAAACCTCCGCGTCGCGATCGTTAGCCGCGGATACAAAAGCAACGAATCGGGTGTCAACGACGAAGCCCTTGAACTGGAAACCCGCTTGCCCGACGTGCCCCATCTGCAAGATCCGGATCGGGTGAAGATCGCCACCATCGCCATTGAGGAACTAGAATCTCAACTGATTGTGCTTGACGATGGGTTCCAACACCGACGTTTAAAACGCGATCTCGATATCGTCCTGATCGACGCAACGTGCCCGTTTGGTTATGGCCGAATGCTACCGCGGGGGTTGCTGCGGGAACCGGTGTCGGCGCTTCGTCGCTGTGATGCCGTGGTGATTACTCGCGCTGATCAAGTCGAACCCGAAACCGTGGAAGCGATTCGCAAACGCGTGTCGTCAGTACACGATAAAATTCCGATCGCAACCGGACGCACCGTGCCCACCGGTTTCATCCAAGCCGACTACAAACTCAAACCCGTGTCGACACTTTCGGACGAAAAGTGCTTTGTGTTTTCGGCGATCGGAAACCCAGCCGCTTTTGAAAAATCGATGGAGCAATGGGTCGACGTCGTGGGGCATCAACGGTTCCCCGACCACCACCACTTCACCCGTAACGAGCTTGTCGAATTGGCAAAGACGGCCAAACAGGCTGGTGCCACCACTTTAGTATGCACTCACAAAGATCTTGTGAAAGTTGCCACACATCGAATCGAAAACCTCCCTGTTTGGGCAATGCAGATTGATTTCGAACCGATCCACGGAAAAAATGAGCTGATCGAGCTGGTAAATGCCACCATTGATGACCCGAACCGCGACTTTTGAAGCCCGGCGGTGTTTATCTAAGAGGCAACTGCCGAATCACGATTAACCTATACAACTGGGGTCCTGACTCCCTAGGCCGACCGCCAACATGGCCGGTGAGAACCGACCCTACACAGCTTCATCAATCAACCGCTCAGATTTTCGCAACCTATGAAGTCTTCTGTTCCTAATTCCTTCGACATCGATTTTAGCGTTCCGTTTCGCCATCGCGTTCGCTTCACCCAAGACCTCGTCGAAGAAGAATTTGATACATTGCTAGAACTGTTGGAATCGGTCCCCGGAGTTCGCCCTCGTGTCTTGCTGGTCGTCGACGAGCATCTAGCAAAGCACTCGTATCGCACCGCCGAACTGGCTCGACGAATCGAGGCCCATCCGGACGTGTTGCTGATGGATGGTGGATCGTCGGAGCGACCCGGTCCCGCAGTCGCCATGCCCGGTGGCGAGAAAGTCAAAAACACCAGCGACTATGTCGAATCCCTACTGTCACTGATCAACGAAAAACAACTCGACCGTCGCAGCTACATCTTGGTCGTGGGAGGCGGTGCGGTGTTGGATGCAGCCTGTTACGCAGCCGCGATCGCTCATCGCGGAATCCGTGTGATTCGTATTCCCACCACCACACTGGCCCAAGGCGATTCGGGTGTGGGGGTCAAAAATGCGATCAACTACTTTAAGAAAAAGAATTGGATTGGAACGTTTGCGGTTCCCTGGGCCGTGATCAATGACGCCGCGTTACTGGAGACACTGCCGCTGCGTGATTTCTGCTGTGGCTTCAGCGAAGCGGTCAAGGTTTCTTTGCTTCGATCCGAAGACGATTTTGATTTCCTGTGTCGGCACGCGAAAGCCATCGCCAAACGCGACATGGATTTTGCCTTTCCGGCGATCAAAAAATCTTGCTACTGGCACCTCAAACACATCACCCAAGGAGGCGATCCGTTTGAAGCCCTCGAAGCCAGACCGCTGGATTTTGGTCACTGGTCGGCTCACAAAATGGAACAGATGAGCGGCTATCGATTGCGTCATGGCGAAGCCGTTGGAATCGGCGTCGCGTTGGATTGCATTTACTCCAGCCATGTCCACGGTTTCCCGGAAGCGGATGCCAGTCGCGTGCTGCAGTGCTTGGAAGATTTCGGCCTGCCGCTGTGGGATACAACGCTGAACGATTTTGAGTCGCTCATCAACGGCTTGGAAGAGTTCCGCCAACATCTCGGAGGACGACTAACCGTCACGATGCTGCGTGGCATCGGAGACGAAATCGATGTCCACGAAATCGACAGCGACGCAATGCGCCAATCCATCACCGACCTCAGAATGGTCGCACAGCGCTGTGCCTAAAACAATTCTGTCAGAAGACCTCTTTTTTTGACAAAGTTGCGGACGCGACGGACCGATTTTCAATACAACTTTAGCGATCTGCTGTTATCGCAATCAAAGTTCCTTTCGAAAGCGTTTGCCATGAAATCACCCGCAACAACTTTCGCGCTCCTGATGGCAGGTCTCTGTTTGCTGTTGACGTCCTGTGGCAAGGGAAACGAGCGTCCAGAAATCGACACCGGCGATGCTGCCACTCCTTCTTCGAGTGACACTGCTGAAACCAAAACTGCGACCATCGAACCCGCCCAAACGGTGGCTGCCGATGAGATCGCTTGGAATCGCTTTCGCGGTCCTAACGGCACCGGAACCAGCTCGGCAACCAACATCCCGACGCAATGGAGCGAAACTGAGAACCTACGATGGAAGACGCCTCTTCCCGGTGCAGGATCTTCCAGTCCAGTGTTGACCAAGAAGTTTGTGTTTGTGACCTCCTACTCCGGCTATGGCGAACCTGGAGCAGGGCAGGGCGGAAGCGAAAAAACACTGAAACGACATTTCAGTTGCCTCGATCGACAGACCGGAAAAATCCTGTGGTCCAAGTCGATCGACAATGTCGTCGGCGAAGACCCTTACTCCGGAAACGGCCTGCCCGAGCACGGCTATGCCTCCAACACGCCGGTGACTGACGGCAAACATGTTTTTGTTTTCTTTGGCAAAACCGGAGTCATCGCCTATGACTTGGACGGCAATGAACAATGGCGAAAATCCGTGGGGACGTCTTCGGGCAATCGACAATGGGGTTCGGCGGCCAGCCTGATCGTCGTCGACGACAAACTGATCGTTAACGCAGCCGATGAAAGCCAAACCATTTTTGGGTTCAATAAGGAAACCGGCAAACAGCTTTGGGAATCCCCAGCCGGATCCCTCGAGCTGTGTTATTCAACACCCGCCATCGTTCCTGTTGACAAAAATCGCAAAGACCTCGTGGTCGCGGTACCGGGCGAAGTCTGGGGAATGAATCCGGA
>CAZDZX010000184.1:0-8681 GCA_964510005.1 uncultured Pirellulaceae bacterium | reverse complement strand
TCCTTCTCGGCTTGCTGATAACAGTCCGTCACGCCCGATAACATCACCGGTTCAACAACGCGGTTCTTTCGGCCGCCCTCGACCAGCCATTTGCGAAACAGAGATGCAGCTTCTTTTTTGACCACAATTTTGGTTTCGAAATCCAGCCCCGGACCCAACCCAAGGTACTCATGCGTCGGCCTTGCGTAGCAGTAGCTGCAACCGTGGGAACAACCGCGATAAGGGTTTAAGCTGTAGCGAAAGGGGATGTCCGGGCTGTTGTTTTCGCTGACGATCGTTTGTGAGGCGTCGTCGAGATACTCGGTGGCAACTTTGTCGCCGCGCGACTGAAAGTAGTCCGGATCATTGATGACTTCTTCGTCGTCGACCCGTTGGATACGCTCAAAACGACCGACGATCCTCAAGCCCGACCCGCGGCCGGTGACTTTGTTGTCGGCCGGTTCGCTCACGATTCTTCTGCCGTTTCGGTGTCGCTGCTCTCAGGTAACACGGCGGCCGCATCGTCTTGGGCCACGTGCACGACTCGTTGCGGAAACGGAACTTCGATGTTTTCGCGTTTGAACGCTTCGTTGACAGCCGAGTTGATTTCATCGACCAGATGCCAGCGTCGTTGAATGGTCGTCGTGCAGCAGCGGATCATAAAATTCAAACTGCTGTCGCCAAACTCTTCAAACGTCACCAACGGCTTGGGTTCCTTCAGCACGTCGGGGTGTCGTTCGACAATTTTGGTCACCAGTTCGCGGACCTTGCCGACGTCGGTTCCGTAAGCCACGCCGAACTTCAGATTGATGCGGTTGATCACACTGGAGAGGGTCCAGTTCAGCAGCTTGCCTGAAATCATATCTTTGTTGGGGACGACTAACTCTTGGTTATCCCAGTTGGTAATCGTGGTGGCTCGCATTTGAATCCGCGAGACAACTCCAGTGACACCATCGACCGTGACCACATCTCCGATCCGCACGGGGCGCTCCAGCAGCAGGATCAAACCGGAAACAAAGTTCGCCACGATTTCTTGTAGACCGAAACCCAGACCCACCGAAACGGCGGCGACCAGCCAACTGTAGTTGGACCATGGGATTTTCAAGAAGCTGAGCGCGACGATCAGACCGATGACCAATAGCACATAGCGAAAGATCGAAGCCACCGCGTAGCGAGCTCCGGCGTCCAGCGGCAACCGCTGCAGCAGCAGCAGTTCCAACATGCCGGGGATGTTTCTAACACTGAAAAAGGTCAGCCCAAAAGTGATCAGCGACAGCAACAGATCACGAGCCGTGACAAATTCAGTTTTACTGTCAATTTTGACTCGCCACAGTTCGACGCTATCGAGAATCCGAGTCGCGGGAAGCAAGTACTGCCAGATGGCCAGCAGCACGACGGTGATCACAATGAGAAAGACGACGCAGGTCAATTCGCGAGCTTGGCGACTGACATCGGTGATGTCCATGCCGGCTTCGTTTTGCAAATCAATCTCTAGGGCTTCGCTGGCGATATTGACTTTGTCCGTTTGGGCTTGCAGTTCCGCGGCCTGAATCGCGGCGCGGCGTTGTTGAATCAGTTGTTCAAATCGCAGTCGCCGTCGTCGCACCAGCAGGAATCGCATCGCCATGGCAAACACAATGACTGCTACCACCAGCAAGATGACCGTTTGCAGGATGCTGCTGCCGATTTTGTAGACCGAATCGTAGAATCCCAGCACGGCGAACAGCAACAGTAGCGCCAGCCCGATCAAAATAGCCAGCACCGCGACGGATCGCAGTCGATGAATTGAAGCCCGCAAGCCCGCGAGGTTATCCACCCATGCCGCCCCACCGGGTCGAAAGATCTGATAGACCCTCCAGCCAACGATCATTGCGGAAATGATTAAACCAATGACTGCCAGTCGAGCCAGTCGTTTGGAGGGTTCTCCATTGGAACCTTCGATGGAAACCGCGACGAACATCAACGGTGCACCGATCGCGACCAGCCACAGGAGGTTGGTGCGAGCTGTTTTTCGGAAACCTTCGGACCAATCAAAATGGCTGGCCGCCAATCCGTTGACTCGACAGGCGCCTCTCAAGAACTCAAACGGCAGCATCACCCAGCCGGTGACCGTTAGTCCGTGCGCGATGCAGGAGGTAAACGATCCGGGCGTTCCTTCAAGGCTGAGGATCCATCCCAATACGATTACGATTACGGGCACCAGTCCGGCTCGTCCGGCGGTCTGCAAAAATGCGGCGATGCTAACGCCATAGTCACGACATCCTCGCTTGGCCGCCAGTTCGCCCAGTCGATGCAGTTCACCGCCGGATCGAAATCGGATCAGTAGCAATCCCAGCAGTCCGACGCCAACGGTGGCCAGTGAGAGGATGTGATTGGTGACAGCGCCGGTAAAGGAGCGGCCCAGTTGATCGAGGTTCTCCGTTTTCGTAAACCATTGTCCGGCGGAGACGACTTCTTTGACATCGCTTAATCCCAGCATCGGTTCGCTGCGAAACCAAAGAATCCTTTCGTCCAGAAACGCTTCGTACTCAAGGGTCGTTTCGGTGTAGTCGCCAAGGGTTTGTTTTAGGTTGAGGAGTTCCAGCGACAGATCGGTTTCGATGGCGACCAGTTTCTGCAACAAGCCATCTCGGGCGGACACTAAATTGACCGCCGTTTCCATGTGTTGGTCGATTTCTGTTTCGCCCGCATCGACAAGGATCTGTCGAGCAAAACTTTGCCGGTCTTTGAGGGCCGACCGCTCGTCTTCCCAGTCAAATTTATCCAACTGTGCTTTGACCAGTTCTTCGGCAAAGTCATGGCCCTCGATGCCGGGTTTGCGACTGTTCAGTTCTGAGCGAGTCCGTCGCAGCATTTCCCCTAATCGATCGCTCAAGCCGACGATCTCCACGCGGGATCGCATGCGGTTGAATTCCGTTTCGACTTTTCGCGATTCGACTTTGGCCGATTCCAATAGCGACTGAAGTTTTGCCAATCGCTGTGTTCTTTTTTCCAGAGTTTTGGCGCGGTCTGTATTTTCTTGAGCGGCGGCGTGCAGTCGCGGAGAAATCTGTTCCGCCACGGATTCGGTCTGAGCCACGATGCGATCGATCTCGTCTTTCTGCTTCTTTGCGATTTGCAGTTGAATCTCACGGATCTCAGCGGAGGTTTTGGCGATCTTCCGATTTTTGAGTTCCGCCAGCTTGGAAGGAATGTCAGAAGTCGCTTGGTAGGCGGCCTGTTCCAGTTGAATGCGAGCGAGCTTTTGATCGATGCTCTGTCGTTCGGCTTTGAGTTGATATTGCCACGACAGGCTGAGCATCGCATCGTCAGCCGCGGTGGATCGGACTTCCAGTTGCCTTTCGATTTCGACAAGACGTTCTTGGGCCTCATTTTCGACGATGGGAATATCCAGCAAACGCTTTTGTCGGTTGGCGGGTTCTTCAACCAGTTCTTGGACTTCTTTTTCTAGTTTCTGAAGCAGGGCGCGGCGCTGTCGCAGGCCCTCTTCCAGCTGTTCTTGAGTGGTGCCATTGCCAAAGTCCAAGTTGGGTTGGTTGGTGGCGGCTTCGAGGTCCCGTTGGATTTTCTCTTGGACTCGCGGCGCGTCTTCGATGTCCTTTTGAAATTGGGCCGAGTTGCTACGGTCCGAATCGGCTTGCGCGAGGAACTGCAGCGCCGAGAGGTAGTGCTTTTGAATTTCACCACGGGTTTCTTCATCCAAGTCCGTGGCTTTTTCGACTTCGTCCAGTTCCTGCTGAATTTGCCGGGAGGTGACTTGATCGACCGCGCGAGACGATTCGGCTTCGGTTGCCAGTTGTTGGGCCGTGCGGGCAATTTGACCTCGCCGGCTTTGAGCGGTCGAAACCGAAGGGTTGGAGGCGACGCCACAGAACGTGGCGACGAACAGCATCCCCATGATGCGCTGGGCCCATTTTGTTCGGCGTTTTTCGGTTTTTGATGGCGAGCGTTGATGTCGCACAGTGAATCCCTTCGTTCGTCTCCAGATCGATCCCCCATTCTAGAGGATTGCCCAGAACTCGCGAAGATGATTCCCATTCAGGCCAGAATCGCCAGCGAGCGGTTTTCTGTGCATGGGAGTGACAGGAGGCAGGGGGCTGCCGGTCGGTCCAGCGGGCTCGCGTCACCAGCGAGCGCGGGATTGGAAAAGGCGGATCGAGGTTGGTTTTACTTAGTTACTTTGGGGGCGTCGAGGATTGGGGGGCGGTTTTTGGCGAGACTTAATCCTGAAGCTTGCCCAGTTTGCCTAGTGGTTCGTCAGAGCTTAATTCTGGGATTAGCCGTTTTGGCGCTAGCCACGGTTAGTCTGGGTAACCGTGGCATTTGCAAAAACCGTGGGGTTCAAGGCACTCATCAGATTTCCGTTGTAGATAGACGGATCCTCGGACTTGCGGGGGTGATGGGAACGGTGTGACTCCCGCCATGAGATTTTGTAGAACCGACCCGTTTCACGCTCCGAAAATTCGCGGATGAAGGTTACCCAAATCAACCTGTGACGCGAGGAACGGATACCGAAAGTAAGTGCTTTCTATCGGGCAAGCCGGATGCTAACATAGAAACCCGAACTGCGACGCGATTTGACGTTACTAACCATCCGTTTACCTTCCAAATATAGCAAATGTCCAAGAACGAAACCTCCAAGCCTCCTGTTGTTGCGAAAAACGTTCTATTCACTTTCATCTTGGTGACGATCCTGTTCCCGCTGTGGGGATTTGCGAATGACATCACCAACCCGATGGTGGCGGCATTCAAAAAGATCTTGCTGATATCGAATACGGAGAGTTCGCTGGTTCAAGCGGCTTTCTATGGTGGGTATTGCTTCATGGCGATTCCGGCGGCTTTGTTTGTGAAGAAGTTCTCCTACAAGTCCGGAATTTTGGTGGGGCTCGCGTTGTACAGCATCGCCGCACTTTGTTTTCCCGTCGCTGGTAACGCGATGGCGTTCTGGGCGTTTCTGTTGGCCTACTTCGTGATGACTTGCGGTTTGTCTTTCTTAGAGACCACCGCCAATCCTTACATCCTTTCTTTGGGGGCACCGGAAACGTCAACGCAACGATTGAACTTTGCTCAAGCTTTCAATCCGATGGGATCGCTTTGTGGCATGTTCGTGGCGATGACTTTCATTTTGGCCAACCTCGCGACCGTGAATCACGATCCTCAGTTGGCTCCGTTGGTTGCTGAACAGGCGCACGAATCAATCTCTGAAGTCGTGTTCGATTCCGCCGAAGACGCCAGTTGGCGAAAACTGATTGATCCCGAAAAGGAAATCAAAACGGATGATCAAGCCAAACTGAAGCAACTGATGGACAATGGTCTGGACAGCTGGCTTGGCGGTGACGTGAAAAAGGCTGTCGGCGACGAAAAGTCGGTTGACTGGACGGCTGCACTGACGTCGATGAAGTCAGGTCACGAGAGAATCGCCAAAGTCTTAGGCGTGATCTCGTCAACCGATACAACCGACGAAGCCAAATGGAAAACGATCACGGATCAGAACATCAGTGGTACATTGCGAGATCAAGATGTCGCGAAGATCGAAAGTTACATCAAAAGTGGTAAGGAAGTGAACTGGGAGTTGAGCCCGGTTCTCGATGGCTCTCCCAACGAAGAGCAAGCCCGTAAGATGGTGTCACGGATCGACAAAGACAAATGGGCTGAGATTCAAAGAGCCGACCTCGATGTCCTGCAGGGACCTTACTTTGCAATTGGAATTGTGGTCGGGCTGTTCTTCTTTGTTGTGCTGTTTTCTAAGCTGCCCGAAAGCGAATCAGAGGACGACGATGGTTCTATGAATGTCGGGGGGACGCTCGGCCGGCTGTTTAAGAACCCCGTTTACGTGGGTGGAGTGATTGCCCAAGCGTTTTACGTGGGTGCCCAAATCATGATTTGGACCTTTATCATTCAATACGCAGGTAATGAACTGGAAATCAGAGCTTCGACGGCTCAAGGATACAACATCGTCGCGATGGTGATCTTCGTCTGCAGTCGATTCATTTGTACCTTCCTGCTGAAGTATGTCAGTCCCGGTGCTTTGCTGAGCGTGCTGGCCGTGCTTGGCGGACTGTTGGTGGCAGGAACTATTTTCTTGCAGGGAATGACGGGACTCTACTGTTTGATCGGTGTCTCTGCTTGTATGTCGCTGATGTTCCCGACCATTTATGGCCTCGCCCTCGAAGGCTTGGGCGACGACGCCAAACTGGGCGCTGCGGGGTTGATCATGGCGATCGGTGGCGGATGCCTGATGCCGCCATTGCAAGCTTCGATCATGGATGGCGAGGCGGTTAAATTCGGATCGCAGTTGCTGTCTCCGACTCGCGCATCGTTCGTGTTGCCTTTGATTTGCTTTGCAGTGATTGCCGTCTACGGATTGTTCGCCTTCGTCGTTGGAATGCGAAGAAAGAAGGCAGCCGTTTCGGCATCCTAGAAGCTCCCGTCCATGATGCTCGCTTTTGTCTGACCTCACATGGGGCAGTCACAGCGAGGTCTCGGCACGATACCATCACGAATCGCTTGCGAGCCTGCGATTGGTGCTGGTGTTTAGCGCTGTGACGGCCAGTTGGCAGCTTTTCCCCTAGTCCAGAACTGATCGGTATAACCGCCATCAGTTGCATAACCTGCGTCCTGCGCCCTTCGTAGATCGATTGGTTTGCCAGGATCGTAATTTTATCCGCAGAGAACGCTATCGGGACATAGGTTTTCTCTATGTCCAGAGCCAGACGGAAAAATCGAAATCGAAAGGGAATTGCCGCAGTCGAATGCGCTGTCGTGCTTCCCATTCTATTGCTGGTGATCGCAGCCACATTGGACATCTGTAATTTGATCTTTCTGCGCCAGCAGCTGACCGTGGCCGCCTACGAAGGCGCGCGGGTGGCCATCAATCCAAACTCTGGGCTGGACGACATTGAATCCCAAGTCCGCACGATTCTGGATCAACGTGGAATCGTTGTAGAAGAAATCGGCGTCACACCTGAAGATTTCGAGTCTTCAGAATTTGGGACGGCGATCGAGGTTAGCATTTCTGCGAACGTCTCGAAGAATACAGCGTTCAATGGCGTTTTCGCCAATGACAAAGTTGTGATTTCTAGTATGACCATGATGAAGGAGCAATAAGAATAATGAGACGTCGTCGATCACCTGTAAATACAAATCGCAACGGAGTCAGCCTTGCGCTGATTGCCGTATTGCTGCCCGTTCTCATTCTATTGTGCGGGTTCGCGATTAACATTGCTCAGGTGCAACTGAATCGCACCGAACTCCAGTGCGCGACGGACGCTTCGGCGCGAGCTGCCGGGCGAACGTTCAGTTCATCACGTGACCGCACTGCGGCGTTGGCGGATGCGAATCGGATCGCCGCAAGTAACGCCGTCGCGGGTCAACCGCTTGTGTTTCGCGATGAAGATCTCGAAATCGGCATTGCAACACGAAATGGCGTCGGGGCTCGCTATGATTTTTCACCCTTCGATGAAAGCGATGCGAACGCAGTGCGACTCCAAGGGCTCAAGACCGCAGATTCGCCCAACGGTTCAATCAATTGCCTGTTCCCAGTATTCGGCACCAAATCCATTGATCTCTCCAAAGTCGCGGTTTCGGCTCAACCCGAAGTCGATGTTGTACTGGTCATCGATCGATCTGGCTCAATGGCGTACGCGGACGACGAAGTCGCTCTTTTCCCTCCCGCGCCGGCAGCAGCTTCCGCAGGCTGGACTTTTGCGAGCGCTGTTCCGGAAGGGGCTCGCTGGTTAGACGCGGTCGACGCGACCGAAGCTTTTTTGGAAGCCTTAGAAGACACGCCGCAATTAGAAAAAGTTGGTTTGGTGACCTATGCGGGTAGCAGTACCGCGGACGTTGAACTGACTTCTGAGTATTCTCAGATCACGCAGGGGCTAGATTTATACACGAACTCGCTGGGCGGTGGCGGCACCCACATTACCAGCGGTTTGAACGAAGCCCGGGCGATGCTGAACGATCGGTCGCCCCGCGACTTTGCCATCAAGGTGATCGTGCTGATGACCGATGGCAGGCACAACCTTGGCCAAACACCGGGAACAACGGCAAACCAAATCACAGGTGATGGAATTTCAATTTTCACCGTGACGTTTTCAGAGGAAGCCGATCAGGGGGCCATGCAGGAGACCGCAGATGCCGGCAATGGGCAACAATTCCACGCCCAGTCTCGAGAGGATTTGATCATGGTCTTTTCTGAAATTGGCAAATCGCTGCCAACGCTGTTGACTCAATAGATAACCCGCCGAAACCAGAGAGTTCCCAATGAGAAATCTTCGAAAAAGAAACCTTCGCGATGGCGCGACTGCGGTTGAGGCGGCTTTCGTGATTCCGATCATCTTGGTCTTCATTTTTGGCGGCGTGGAGATCGTTCGATTGAACATCATTCGACACACCGCCCGCAACGCTGCCTACGAGGGGACTCGCAATGCAATCGTGCCCGGCGGTTCTGCCGACGATGCTTTGGTATCTGCCAACGAAGTGCTTCGCATTTGCGGAATCAAGGGCGCACAAGTCACCGTGGAACCGGCCAATATCACTGAAAGTACGACAGAGGTGACGACTCGAGTTGCCGTTCCCATGGCCACGAACTCGTGGGGCGTCGGTTTGTTTGCCCACAACGCAACACTAGAATTTGAAACCACGCTGCGAACCGAACGAAGTCCAGCACTGCAGGCGGCTGCCATTGACGAGAACACCGC
>CAZDZX010000183.1:0-8707 GCA_964510005.1 uncultured Pirellulaceae bacterium | reverse complement strand
CCGTTGGTCAGATCAAGGATCCCCACACGAAGACCTCGTGCAAGCATTTTCGAAATGGCGCCTCCCATCCCAAGTTCCGCATCGTCGGGATGTGGCGCGACCACGATAACGTCAAGTTTGTCCGAATCCACAATCTGGTTCCTG
Organism: uncultured Pirellulaceae bacterium; assembly: GCA_964510005.1. Taxonomy (GTDB): domain Bacteria; phylum Planctomycetota; class Planctomycetia; order Pirellulales; family Pirellulaceae; genus Mariniblastus. Next base: position 8,563 of record CAZDZX010000183.1, on the reverse strand, counting down.
TTTGCTTCGTTTAAGCGGCCAATATAACAGCCGCCATTGCGAGTGCCCTCAATCGTAACCGGCGTTCGTGACTTTGAAATCAGACTGCCGCCGTAGAAACCGCGTTAAACGGGGCACCCATGGAGGTTGAGGAAGTTTATATGCGACTTGTCTAGTTCCGGGAACTTTGTCGGCAATAACACATGTGCTTATTTTCCGGCTTTTTCGGGTCGATTCAACGAGCAGACGTTCACTGCGCCTGAAAAGGGTCTGGAGGTAATCCCGTGCGGATTTTTTCACAAGTTAATTCACTCGCCGCCATCTTGACGGTACTTTGCTTCTGCATTCTTTGCAGCAGCACCGCCAATGCTCAATGGTTGGACTATTCCCAGAACGGGAACGGCGAAAACTATGTCGAGTTCGGACTGCGTATTTACGATCGTCCAGATAACGAAAACTTCGACTTCCCGCTGATTACCAACGGGACGACGGGCGTCACACTTTTTGATGGTGCCGATGCCAGCGATGGCGGTAATGCCGTCGGCGTGGAGCTGAGTTACCACTTTCAAACTCGGCATCACAACCGGTTTGAATTCCGCACCTTCTTGGCCAACTTCGAGAGCGAGTCGGTGATCGGCGATGCTGGACCTGGGAATCTTTCCTCGACCATCACTCCCTTTTTCGGCGGAACTTTCGACACGATTGATTTTGAACTCGATACGCAGCTGTTTAGCTTTGAGTTGAATCGAAAGCGGGCCGTTCGAGACGGCATCACGCTTTTCGCGGGTCCCCGGTTTGTGTCTTTTGATGACGAAGTCACCTCGGCTGCCACATTCACAGACGGTGCCGCAACCAACCAAGACCTACTTTCCGTCGAAGCCATCAACCATCTGATCGGAGCCCAAGTAGGCGTCCGCCTCAATGGTCGATTGGGCAGTCGCGTTCGCGGTGTCGGGCTCTTTCGCATCGGGGGTTACTTCAACCCGACGACGGTACGGACCACCAACACCACAGGCACGATTGTCGGTGCGACGGGTTTGCTGATTCCAACGACCAGCGTCGACACCGACGAAACGGAGTCAACCGAAGCCTTCCTTGCCGAAGTAGGCGGAAAGTTGTTTTTCGATATTACGGACAAACTATCGTTCTTCGCAGGCTACGAAGCCACTTGGATCGACGGCCTAGCATTGGCATCGCCATCGCTGATAAACTTTGGCGGTCCAGAAGTAGACACCAACAATACGCTGTTTCTTAACGCAATCACCGTTGGGTTCAGCTTCCAGTGGTAAGACCTTGCCGCTCGATCCTATGAGCGGTTCAAACCAATCGCCGACAAACACTTACTTTCCGCAAATAGAGAAATCTTGCCTGTGAGGGGACCAGTGTTTGTAGTGCCCCTTGAGGCGCCTGCAGGCGGAATGCAGGGTGATTCGTTTACAAGATCGATTTCAGCCGCCTTCATGGATGGCGTCCTCCGGGATATTTCTACGCCATGTCCTAGCTAGAAATCCCGAACAGGACTCTTGCTATTGGGAAACAGAGTCGGCAACAATGGGTGCTGGTTAAGTCCCCGTTTGTGCAACAGGAAAGATGGAATGGCGAATTCTTTTGTGGAACCCAGTTGGATTCGCGCCGAAATCGTCAGCCGAATTCTCGAACGGTTTCAGGCCGCACTGCCTCTGTACCGTGACATGATGGCCGTGGCCCACCAGATCAACACCTCCGCCGGTGCGGATGTCGCCGCAAAGCTTGGCAAAGTCATGCATGCGGCGATTCGCTGTGCCTCTGGCGATGAACTCAAAACCATTCGTGACATCTTTGCGTTGATGGGGAACCAACCCGTCAACTATTACGATTTGCGCGAAAAAGTTTCCGTTCAAAGCACTGCCTTTCGTCCCACCACGGCAGACGAAATTAAATCCAACGGATTTCGTGTTTTTTGTTCGATGCTGTCGCTGGATTGCATCCCCGCCGAACATCGCGATTTCGTTCAATCCATCATTGATCGCCGCCACTTGTTCGACGACGAACTCTCTTCGCTGATCGCAGACGGAAAATCGCAGGGCGGTTTCAAACCCGATCAAGCCGATACGTTCGTCGGCAAATGCGTCGATCTTTTCACCCGCCCCGAGCAGGCCCTCGTCAGCGTTGCCGAATACGAACAACTGCGCGAGATCAACAAAGTCGCCGCCCAAGTGCTGATCAGTAACTCCTTGGCCTTCAATCATTTGACGCCCTCGGTGGCTTCGGTCCCTCAAGCCCATGCTGAGATGCTGGGGCGTGGCATCAAGAGCATTCCCGTCTGGCAAGGGCCCGTCGGCAGAGACGTCATCCTCAGACAAACCTCCTGTCTGGCTCCGCCGGTAACCCTCCAATTCCCCAACGGCGACGGCACGTTTACTCCGAAATCGTATCAAGAGACCTTTGTTGAATTCGAGGAGCGACTTCAGGCCCTCACGCTCACCGGGCGTCTGAAGTTCGAAGAGCTATTCGCTAACGGCAAGCAACGGCTCAACATGACCGAAGCCGACGAAGGTTATCCAGAGCACTATTACCAGACAATGCGGGAGGCTTTGTCGGAATTTCCGGATTCCTTGACCCAACTTTGGAGCGAGGGACTGGCATATTTCGAATACAATGTCGTTGATCCAACCGCCGCGGTGGATACCCTCGAACAAGCTGTCGATACCGGTGCGGTAGAACTGGTACCGCAGACGTATGAGGACTTTTTTGGACCTGCAGCGACCAATATTTTCAACTCCAACATCGGCTTGGAAGATGTGACTCATGTCGGGATCGCCAAACCCGATTCAAAAGCAACATTTGAACAGTCGCTTGGCTGCGAAGTCATCGACATGTACAGTTACTACGATCAAATTCAACACGATTCTTGGATAGACGCCCAACGGCAACTTGGCATCTAAACCGACCGACCACCCCCACCCCGACTGCAAACCTGTTCATGGATCCGGATCGCGCAAGAATTTTGGCTGACTTGAGCGGATCGCTGGGAGGGGAAATTCGCTGCGACGATCTGTTTTTGCAGATGTTTTCCTCCGATGCCAGCCTCTACGAAATCAAACCTCTGGCCGTCGTCCGCCCCCTATCGACCGAAGACGTGGTCACCTGCGTTAAATACGCCGCTGAAAACAAACTGTCGGTCATTCCTCGCGGTTCCGGAAGCAATGTCATCGGGGCATCGATCGGAAACGGCATCGTGCTGGATTTTTCTTTGGGGATGCGACAAGTCCTTTCCGTCGGCCGAGAAACGGTTCGAGCCCAGCCCGGAGTTTCGATTCGGGAACTCAATCGAACGCTGTATTCTCACCAGCAGTTCTTTTCACCCGATCCGGCCACGCGATCCGTCACCACGATCGGCGGCGCCCTTTCGATGAACCGCACCGGCAGCCACTGGATCAAATCCGGCACACCGCGAGATAAAATTGTTCAGCTGCAAATCGTGTTGGCCGACGGCACTTGCGTTCATATCGATTCGGAAGTCAATCAAGCTTGGACCGACGCCACCGATTCGAATCATCCCGGCGCCGATCGAGTCCGCGATTTGCAAAATCGCGTTGGACGCACTTTGGCCGACAATGCAGACGTCATCAAAAAGTCGGTCCCACAAACGAAGCTCAACCAAGCCGGCTATCATCTGAGTTCGGTGATGCAATCTGGTAAAGCCGATCTTTCCCGCGTGCTGGTCGGTAGCGAAGGCACACTGGGAATCATCACCGAAGCCGTCATTCGAACCGACCCGATCCCCAAACATCGCGGCGTCGCCCTGCTGTTTTTCCACCAACTGCAATCCGCTGCCACCGCCGCCGTGGAAATCGGGACGATGGGCGTTTCAGCCTGTGACTTGGTCGATCGCCGGTTGCTCACCATGGCTCGCGAAACCAATAGCGATTACCAACGCCTGATTCCCAGCGATGCCGAAGCTATGTTGCTGGTCGAATTCGACGCCGCCGACGATGCCTCACTTCGTGAAAAGCTGGAGCATTTGCAAAATCGAATTCAGCATCGCAAAAAATTAGCGTTTGATGTGCGGGTCTCTACCCAGAAACAAGAACGGGATCTGTTTTGGCACCTAGTGCGCCGCGTCGTTCCCTCGCTCTATCGCTTGCGGGGTTTGCGGCGAGCCGTTCCCTTCATCGAAGATATCGCCGTCGCCCCCGAACGACTGCCGGAATTTCTCAAACGACTGCACGCCGTACTCAACGATCACGACATTACCGCATCGATCTTTTCGCACACGCCCCAAGGCATGGTGCACATCCGACCTTTTTTGAATCTTGCCTTCGAAAAAGATATCGCTCGTATGAAACCACTGGCCAAATCCGTATTTGGTTTGACGCTCGACATGAACGGCTCGATCAGTGGCAGCCAAGGCGACGGTTTGGGGCGAACATGGTTCCTGCGTTCGCAGTACACCCAACTGCACCCGGTGTTCTCGCAAATCAAAAGCATTTTCGATCCGCAAAACACGCTCAACCCGGGCAAGATCGTGGGGTTGCCCTACTCCGACCTGACCGACAACCTGCGGACCTTTCAGGCCGAAGAAAGCCCCGCTGTTGAGAATCTCGAAGAACCCGTCGAGGATAAGGATAAAAAGGCGCCTCGACGTTGGAGTTTGCGATCAAAGAAAAAGGAACCCACCGAAGTCGCCGAAACCGGTGCCTTGCCCATCATCCAAACCCAACTCGAGTGGTCGGAAACCCAATTGGGTTTGGCGGCCCGAAGTTGTAACGGATGTGGTCGCTGCCGCACCCAATCGCAAAGCGAGCGGATGTGTCCAGTCTTTCGAGTTTCCCGCACCGAGGAAGCATCGCCGCGAGCCAAAGCCAATCTTGTCCGCGGTGTGATCGGCGGCAGCCTGCCTCCCGAGGCCATGGAGAAGGATGAATTTCGCGCCATCGCCGACCTTTGCTTTAACTGCCACCAGTGTCGCATCGAATGCCCGGCGTCGGTCGACATCCCGAAGCTGATGGTCGAAGCCAAAGCCCAATACTTTGCCACCAATGGTTTGCGCGTCTCCGACTGGATTCTGACTCGACTGGATTGGCTGTATGGAATCGCAGGGCGCTTCCCTCGAGTTTCAAACTGGATGATTGCCAGCCCGTTTTGGCGTTGGATACTGGACCGTGGTTTGGGGATCGCCCAAGGACGCAAGCTACCCCGATTCTCCTCGAAAACCTTCACCCGCTGGGCGGCTCGCAATCAGCTGACTCGCCCTTCGCGTCAACAGTCCCGCAAAGTCGTTTACTTTGTGGATGCCTATGCCAACTGGAACGACCCTGAGTTGGGGCGTGCCTTTGTCTCGGTTCTCAAACACAACAATATCGAAGTCCTCGTCCCGCCGCAGCAAAGTCTCTCGGGCATGTCGATGATTTCTGGGGGTGCGATCGCGAAGGCCAGAAAACTGGCTCAACGAAATGTAGAGATGCTGGCCGATTGGGTGCGACAGGGTTACCAAATCGTGACCACTGAACCCTCCGCCGCGCTGGTGCTGAAACACGAATACCTATCGCTGGTCGATGATGATGCTGTCCGCGTCGCCGACAACACCCACGATGCCTGTTCTTTCCTCATGGAACTTCATCGTAACGGTGAGTTAGAATTGGACTTCAATCCGGTTAACGCATTGGTGGGATACCATCTTCCCTGTCACCAGCGAGCCATCTTGGGCGGGGGATCCGAAGACGATGTTCCCGCCGTTCGATTGCTGAACCTGATCCCCGGCATGCAAGTCGAGGTCCTGAAAAAGGGCTGCAGTGGAATGGCCGGGACGTTTGGAATGAAACGCAAGAACTACCGTAAGTCACTTCGGATCGGAGTACAACTGATTCAGGCAGTCCGTAAGGCGCAACTGATCGTCGGCACCACCGAATGCAGTTCCTGCAAAATGCAGATGGAGCAAGGAACGTTCAAAGCCACCGTTCATCCCATCAAAATTCTGGCTCTGGCCTACGGCAACATGCCCGAATTGGACGATCTGCTGCAACGTCGCAGCGGCGAACTGGTGGTTTCTTAAGCGTTTCTTCAGAGAATTACTCTTCGACCCAATCAAACGTCCGTTCCACGGCCTTTTTCCACTTGGCATAGCCCGCCGATCGACGCTCGCTATCCATTTGCGGCTGCCACACTTTATCGGTTTGCCAGTTGGCTTTGAGACTGTTGAGGTCTGGCCAAAACCCGACCGCCAACCCCGCTGCGTAGGCAGCACCCAGACAAGTCGTTTCCGCGATCACCGGCCGAACGACTTCGGCGTCAATAAAGTCGCTTTGCAACTGCATCAAAAAGTCATTGGTTGTGGCGCCGCCGTCGACCTTCAGTCGCGTCAACGGCGAGCCAAAATCAGCCACCATCGCGTCCAGAACTTCTCGAGATTGGTAACAAATCGACTCTAAGGCTGCCCGGACAATGTGGGCGCGATTCACAAAACGTGTCAAACCCACCAGCACCCCACGCGCATCGCTTCTCCAATAGGGCGCAAACAGGCCGCTGAACGCGGGAACAAAGTAGCAATCGCCGGTATCGGGGACGCTGCGGGCGATGGCTTCGGTCTCCGATGCGTCTTCGATCAAACCAAGGTTGTCACGCAGCCATTGGATCGTCGCTCCGGCCATGTTGACGGAACCCTCGAGCGCGTAAACTGGTTTCTCATTGGCGAACTGGTAGCAAACCGTTGTCAGCAAACCGTTGTCGCTGCGGACGATTTTCTCGCCGGTATTGAGGATCGTAAAACAACCGGTCCCGTAGGTGTTCTTTGCTTCGCCCGCAGCAAAACAAGTTTGCCCGACAGTGGCGGCCTGTTGATCGCCCAAGTCACCCGCGACGGGGACGGCGCCGCCAAAGGGCCCGTTTGTTTTTGTCAGGCCGTAGTGGGTCGGATCGCTGCTGGGCCGAATTTCCGGCAGCATATTTCGTGGCACGCCGATCGTTGCTAAAAGTTGATCGTCCCAATCAAGCGTTTCCAGATCCATCAACAGGGTCCGGCTGGCGTTGGTCGGGTCGGTAAAGTGCCGGCCGCCGTCGACACCGCCGGTCAGTTGCCAGATCAGCCACGTGTCGACGGTACCAAACGCCAGCGCACCCGATTCTGCTTTCTGTTTGGCTCCGGGAACGTTGTCCAAAATCCAGCGGATCTTGGGGCCCGAGAAATAAGTCGCTACGGGCAAGCCCGTTTTGCGAGTGATCGCTTCAGCGTCTGCTTTCGAAATCGCTTTGCAGATTTTGTCGGTACGCAGATCCTGCCAGACGATGGCGTTGTAGACGGGTTGGCCGGTTGCTCGATCCCAGACGATGGTGGTCTCTCGCTGATTGGTGATACCGATCGCAGCGATATCCGCGGCAGTCGCGCTTGCCTGTGACAGTGCGGCCTGAATAACCTCTTGCGTGCGAGTCCATATCTCCAGCGGATCGTGTTCAACCCACCCTTCCTGCGGGAAGATCTGCTGGTGTTCTTTCTGAGCACTGCTGACAACTGATCCTGTTTGATCGATCAACATAAACCGAGAGCTGGTTGTTCCCGCGTCGATAGCTCCAATGTATTTTGACATGCTGTTTGCCAACAAGTGTGTAGTCTGCAGTAGTAGGACGCAACTTCAAGCCAGTGAGCGGCAAGGCGCTAGCCCAATGGCACTTACTTTAGGCCAGAAGCCGCGAAGCGGCAAATAACCTCAACGAGGTTAGATCAATAGCCCCGGGTTCTCAAACCCTGGGTAGCCGGTCCTGACAGGTTGGCGAAACCCCAACGGGGTTTGATCCAATCCCGTTGGGATTGAGAGAGTTTCGGTGGCCGTAGCCCACAGCCTTGGCTTATTAATTTTACGCGGTAGGTAAAGCGTTGAAGTGCAATCCTGTCGTCCCTTCGAGGCTGCAATTTTTTTATCGATTCCGGCGATTCTCAACGTAGTCGATGTCGCAAGAATTGAGAATTCATTGGAACACGTCCTGCCTAAACCATAGATTTTCATCCGGACTGGAACGAATGAACTGGTTAACGATCCACGGCCCACGCCCATGGCTACATTCTGTCGCCTCTTCGTGGCTTGAAGAATTCGGCATCTTTCATGGCTCACTGGCGATCTAATCGGCGCTGAAAGTGGCTCCTGGCCAAACATTCATTCAATCGGGACCTTGCCGAAGCCCCACTTGGCGGCGACGGCGTCGGCGGCTTCTTCAACGTCGGTGATCTCGCCCCAGCCACCGTTGTGCAACCATGCGTGTGCAAACTCGTGGGCGACGATATAGCGGGCGAAGGCGGCCGAACATTTTTCCAGACGTGGCTTCAAGACGACACAGCGACTGTAACCTTGCGGGCCTAGCGGCGCCATCAAGACCGTGCGGCCACGACCGGGCTCGCAGTCGTCTAGCGAAATGCGAAACGTTTCATCGCTCAAGAAGTCCTGCTGAACGTCGGCCGGCAGCCGCTGCAGGACCCATTCGATATGTTGGGATAGGTTCGGAAAATTCTCAAACGGAACCAAATACGCTGCGAAAATAACTCACCTCGGCTCAAATAAATGCCCAAAAAGGACGAAAGCAATGAGCCGTCGGTTTTAACCCGACGTCTCACTGT
>CAZDZX010000182.1:0-8750 GCA_964510005.1 uncultured Pirellulaceae bacterium | reverse complement strand
GTTCATGACCGTTACGATATTTGCAGCGTTTTCCAATGTCAAGCCATAACTACGATAACCTTTCTCTCGGATTTGCTGTCTTTCCGGTATGGTATTTCTATTCACGAATGGACCGCTACTGAACGTTAGAATTCTTCAATGGTGAACAGCAAAAAATTGGAACCTCTCGCATCGGCCGTGCTATCTCCGGCCCTAGTTTGTAAAAACGGTGAAATCTCGATTCAAGAAGTCCCAGCGCCCCAAATCGGTCCCAGCGATGTGTTGATTGAAGTTCAGTTCGTGGGGCTGTGTCGGACGGACATGTATGCCATGGCAGGCCAGATTCCCACGAAAGCGGGTGGGCTGATTCCGGGCCACGAGTTCTCAGGGCGGGCAGTCGCTGTGGGCTCCGAAGCGAATGATCATTGGCTGGGCAAAACGGTGGTTGCCAACCCGGTATTCGCTTGCAACGACTGCGAGGTTTGCCAGTTGGGAAAAAACCATCTGTGTGCCGATGTGAAAATGATGGGAGTCGAAGTCGATGGAGCCTGTCGCCAGCAAATCGCCCTCGATCTCTCCCAAGTGTTTGAAGTCGATGAACTGGATCCCAAAGAAGCCGTCTTTGCGGAACCACTCGCCGCGACCCTGGGGATCCTCAACGCCGACATCGATCCTGACCAAGTTGGATTGCTGCTTGGTCGAGGGCGGATCGCAGAATTGGCAAATCGCTTGCTATTGGCCAAGGGCTTTCACCGAATCACTGTTGCTGACCTTGAACAGGCCAGCCAACTGCCTTCGTCGAAGTTTGATTTTGTAGTGGAGACCGGTGTCTGTGCCGAAACGATACGTCAGATGGTGCGGTTGGCAAAACCTCATGGACGCTTGGTCCTGAAAAGCCGCCAGCACACTCCCTTCGAAATCACTTTGAGAGAAATCGTTTCGCGCCAGCAAACCCTACAACTGGTTCACTACGGCTGTTTCGAAGAAGCGGTCGATTTACTGAAAACCGGAAAAGTAAGTGTCGACGATCTGGTCGGTGACACGTTTTCGTTTCCTGAATTTCGCGATGCCATTGCCGCTGCACAGAAAAGTGAAAGCACCAAAATCTTGCTGGCGAATTGGAGCTAAATCTTTTGTGTGGAATTGTAGGTCTGTTCTCAGACGATCGTGGCATTGATTCAACCCGGATCGAACGCTGTCTTGAAAAGATTCAACACCGAGGTCCCAATGGGTCAGGGCATTGGGTCAACGCCGCCGGGACTGCCGGTTTGGGGCATCGCCGCTTGGCGATGGTAGATGTCGCCGAAGGTCAGCAGCCCGTTTTCAACGAAGACAAAACGATTGTGGCAGTGGTCAACGGTGAGTTCTACGGCCATCGTGAAATTCGTAGCCAGCTTCAATCCGCTGGTCATCGTTTTGATTCGCACAGCGACTCCGCGATCTTGGTTCATTTGTACGAACAGTATGGGTTGGACTTTTTCCATCATCTCCGCGGCGAGTTTGCGTTCCTGCTGTGGGATCAGCCAGCAAATCGCTTGATCGCTGCAAGAGATCGGTTTGGCATCAAACCGCTTGTCTGGTTTGCCAACGGCAAGAACATCGGGTTCGCCTCCGAAGCCAAGGCGCTTTTTGGCGAAATCCCTTCGGTGGCGTGGGACATGGAATCACTCGCCTTCGCGACGACTCTGCAATATTTGCCGCCGACGCACACGCTTTTCAAAGGCATTCAACAGGTGCCTCCGGGTTGTTTCGCGACGATCCGCAATGGAGGTGTGGAACTGGAACCGTACTGGGATTTTAACTATCCCCACCGCCAGACCCAAAATTTCGCGGAATGCGACTACCCTGCGATGGTGGAGGCAACGCGATCGCTGCTGGTCGAATCGGTGCTGGATCGGATCCCTGACGAAGTCCCCTGCTGCTTTCATCTCAGTGGCGGAGTCGATTCAAGTGCCGTTTTGGGAATCGCCAGTCAAGAAACAGGCCAGCAACAGAAAGCCTTTTCGATCTGTTGCACCGGCGAAGGTTACGACGAAAAACAATTCGCTCTCGCGGCGGCGAAGCATTGTGGTGCAGATCTTGACTGTCTGGAGTTTTCCAGCCAGCAGTACATTGACGCAATCCATCCGTCGGCTCGCGCCAGCGAAGGGCTTGCCATCAACGGGCACTTGCCGGCCAAGTACTTATTGAATCGCGAAATTCAGGCTCAGGGTTTCAAAGCCGTGCTAACCGGTGAAGGGGCTGACGAAGTCTTCCTCGGTTACGCCCATCTGCAAATCGACTGGCAGAGCGCTGGCTCAAATCAACTCGGCTCCACCGATCGCTTGGGTGACCCTTCGTCACTTGGCATGATGCTTCCGGTTGGCGAATCGCTATCGACATCGACGCTCAAGCAACGACTGGGTTTTGTGCCAACCTTCTTAGCGGCTAAAGCAACGCTCGGGTGTCGAGTCCACTCGCTGTTAGCGGATGAAGTTTTGGGGCACTGGTCTCGCCACGATCCGTTTGCACAATTTTTGGAGTTCAGCGATTCGGGCCAACTGACGGGTCGGCATCCGGTACATCAGGCAGCGGTTCTTTGGTCCAAGTGGGCACTGGCAGGTTACATTTTAAAGACGCTGGGCGACGGAACAGAAATGCCTTTTTCAGTGGAAGGCCGGGTCCCATTTCTGGATCACCGGTTGATCGAACGCACTCGCCACTTGCCATTGGAATGGTTTTATCGTGACGGAGCGGCCAAACAACTGCTACGGGATGCGGTCCAGCCTTACGTCACCGATGAGATATTTAGGCGAGTCAAACATCCCTTCGACGCCGAACCGGTTTTGCTAAACAATTCTGCTGCCATCCGCGAATTTTTGTACGATCAATTGAACAGCGAAGCCTTTCGCGATCAGCCCGTTTTTTGCGGCGACAAAGTCAGGGCATTGCTGGACAAAACGGAATCGATGGATCGGCTTGAAAGGCAAGCGTGGGATCCGGCAATCACGCTTTTAAGTACCTTGGTCGGCATACAGGAGTTTATGAATTGACAGACACCTTCCCCGAAAAGCAAAACCCCGACTGGTGGAGCACCTTCCACGTGATGGAGATGGCGGATCTGTTTCTGGAAAGATCCAGCCCGCAGGAACTTGAGGAAACCGTTGATTTCCTGATGGACCAACTGTCGCTGTCATCTGGGATGCGGGTCTACGACCAGTGCTGCGGAATTGGCACCCTCACGCATGAACTGGCCAAACAAGGCTTGGCCGCGATCGGTACCGACCTGTGTGAAATGTACATTGATCGTGCGAAACAAACCGGTTCGGAATTGAATCAAGAATGTCAGTTTTTCTGCGCAGACGCGTTTGAGTTCGTTCCCGACGCCCCCTGCCATGCGGCATTCAACTGGTACAGCAGTTTTGGTTACGCTCGTCACGACGATCGCAATCAGGAGATGATTCAACGAGCATGGGACTGCCTTGCGCCGGGCGGCAAGTTCGCCATGGACGTTCCCAACTTCCCTGGCCTGATTCGCAATTTCCAATTCCACCTTGTTCGGTCCGGGCAAAGCGCAGGTCGCGAAGTCACGTGTGTTCGCGAAAGCCAAATCGATTGGTCCTCCGGCCAACTGAAACAAAAATGGCAATGGATTTCAGCGGATGCTCCGATCGTCATCCGAGAAAGCGCGTTGAGAATTTACTGGCCGCATCAAATTGCGGACATGCTTTTGTCGGTCGGGTTTGTCGACATCAAAATGTATGGCGATCTGGATCGGAGCAAGTTAAAGATGGACTCACCCCGTTTAATTCTGATCGCGACGAGGCCTCAATGAGTTTTACCCATCACTGGACAGCCGATGCGACCGTCGGCCTTGGGCGCCTCTACGCTGGCGAGGTTTTCTTGCTGCCAGCGAATGAGCCATCGGTTGCCTTTCAGCAAGCCGTTCTGGCGGAAGTCATCCAGTCTTTGGGAGAGCACTATCGGCAGGCTCATTCGGAATATGAACCCGATGAATACTTTGATCGCATTGGCAAGCTCCGTAAGCGAATTTTCACTTCCACAGAATTCCATCAGCATGTTCGCGCTGTGATCGAATCGCTGGGGTTCCCGCTGTCGGAACATGTTTTCGACCCCGGCAGACTGCGGGTGGTGGCTCACAACGGTCATTTGAATCCGGCGGCAGCGCCGATTTATCACGGCCATCGAGATACGTGGTACTCCAACCCACAATCGATGATCACGTGGTGGATCCCCTTGCACGACGTTTCGCCACCGGAAACATTTGATTTCTTCCCGAAGTACTTTTTGAAGCCCGTCCAAAATGATTCGGAGACTTTTGATTTTGGCCGCTGGACCTCCAAGGGTCAGCAAAATCGTATTGGCTGGCAAAACAAAGACACTGGTCGAAAACAAACTTACCCGCGACTGATGGAAACTCCGGATGGCGAAGTGTTACCGGTTCAAGCCCGTGCTGGTGAAATCCTGCTCTTTAGCGGCCAACATCTTCATCAGACACGACACAACGTTACCGGCCAAACTCGATTCAGCATCGATTTTCGAACCGTCCGCAGCGCGGACGATGAACAGGGAATCGGACCCGAGAATATTGATAATCGATCGTCAGGTTCTTCTATTGGGCAGTTCGTTAAGCCATGCGAATCCTGAACAGCGACGACGCCGATCATCCTGCCTTGGGATTCGTCGAGCATCTGGAAATCATCGTTGACCAGCAAGGTGAACGAATTGCGATCGTTGATGGTGACCGCCGTTTAACGTACCGGCAGCTGTGGGAGCTTTCACAGCGGATGGCAATCCGTTTGCAACAAGCGGGCGTTTGCGCCGAATCCGTTGTCGCACTTCGCCTAGAAAAATCCGCCGACTCCATTGCCGCCATGGTTGCCGTGTGGCGTTGTCGCGCTGCGTGGGTTCCTGTGGATCCCTTTTCACCGGAGCAACGTTTAGACTTCCTGATCGGCGATTCGGGAGCAGCTTTGGTGATCGACCAAGAATGGCTCGAGCTACTGCAACACGCTGCGCCTGACTCTGGATCGGCATTTTCAACCGCCAAGCCCTTTGCTTCGGACCAGTTGGCCTATGTGATTTACACTTCTGGAACAACGGGCCAACCCAAAGGGGTCGAGATCACACAGCGGGGATTGGTTTCGATGCTCACCCAACAGATCGATGCCATTGGAATGACTCCCGATTCAAGAAGCTTGTTTCTTTTGTCGGTGAATTTTGATGCTTCTGTATCGGACATCGGGACAGCCCTGCTTGCAGGAGCCTCTCTCTGGATCGATCGCGGGTTATTTTCAAAGGGGCGACTGACAGCAACCCCCAACGAAATCTTGGACTCGATCGATCGAAACCGCATCACCTATGTCGACATTCCCCCTGCCGTGTTGGCCAAAATGGACCCTGCTGAATGTCCAAAGTCTTTGTCTACCGTATTGATCGGCGGCGAAGTCTGCCCGCCCGAGGTCGTTCGAAAATGGGCCGATCAAGTCCGACTACTGAATGTTTACGGACCCACCGAAGCCACGGTTTGCACCAGCATCGCGATCGGTGACTCCAGCTGGCAACGTCCGCAAATTGGCACGCCGCTAACGGGTGTTCAATACGCTATCGACGCGCAAGACGCTGCGAATCCGCGGCGAGGAGAATTGCTGATCGGCGGACCGCAGCTGGCACGCGGTTACCGTAACCTTCCTGACGAAACTCGCCGAAAATTCATCCACAGGGATGGGCAAACGTTCTACCGCAGCGGCGACCTCGTGGAAGTTGCGGACAATGGCCAATTTGTGTTCTTAGGCCGCATCGATCGACAGATTAAAGTTCGAGGACACCGAATTGAGCCAGAAGAAGTCGAGCAAACACTGCTTTCCCATCCCCAAATTGCTCGGGCGGCCGTTGTCCTGAGAGCCCCTTCGACCAACGCGACTTCAGAAAGCATCCTCGCGTTTGTTGAAGCGAACGACGATACCGACCCACACATCTTGCTGACTGAACTTCGCGACTGCTTGGCGGCAAGGTTGCCACACCACTGTCGGCCAGGTCATATCGAAATCGTTTCCGCAATGCCGCTAACGGCCTCCGGAAAGCCCGACCTGTCCGCGCTGCAACAGAGACCGGAAGCTCAGATCCAGCACGAAAATCGTTGCGCATCTACGGACATCGAGGGGGTGCTGTTTAATGCGTTCGGGACCACGCTCGGTCATCGGCAATTTGATGCTGACAGTTCCTTTTTTGATATCGGTGGCGATTCGCTACGGACCCTGGAAGTAGCCGCCATCGCGCAGACGTTTGGTTTTGAGCTATTTCCTCACTTGATTGCCACTCATGAGTCCATCCGGAAAATCTGCGAGGCAATGGCCGGTGAATCCAACGCTGAATCCGTCTCGGCAGAATCTCTTCGGAAAGACGTCGTCCGTCTAATCGGAGATCCTTTAAAGCCCTTCCAAAAAGGAAACGCGACCTTAGATAGCGAAGACATTTTATTGACGGGTGCGACCGGATTCCTCGGAAGCCGACTGCTGCAATCATTGACCCAAACGGCAACGGTCAGCTGCTTGATTCGCGCCCAAGACAACGACGAAGCCCGCGACAGACTTGAGCAATCCCTCAATACAAATCGGGTTTTTCTGTCCGACCAACAGTGGACCAAAATCGAATGCATCGCTGGCGATATTTCCAAACCCAACCTCGGACTGTCGCAGCTGACCCACGATTCGCTTGCTCAAACCATTGACCACATCGTGCATGCTGCTGCGGAAGTCAATTCAGCAAAAACTTGTTCCCAGCTGTGGCCTGCCAATGTGCTGGGGACTTGGGAAGTGGTCAAATTTGCGGCAGCCGGCAAGCTCAAAAAACTGGACTACATTTCAACGCTATCCGTTTTCGTCGGCACTGACCGGTTTCGCGGAACCATGCTCGAAAACGATGACCTGAGCCAGACCTCGCGGGTCTACGGCGGCTACGCTCAATCTAAATTCGCCGCAGAAATACTCGTTCAAAAATGCGCTGCAGCACTGCCTCAATCACGAATTTTTCGTTTGGGATTACTGACGGCCGATCGGAGCACTGGAGTCTTTCCGACTTCGGACCTGCTGACCTTGGCCGTTAAAGGATGTCTGGAACTGCAGATGGCCCCGGTTCTTTCTGAAACACTTCGATTTGATGTGACTCCCGTCGATTTTGCTGCGGACGTGCTGGGAGAGATTTTTCTCAGTGCCGAATTTGAACCCGTCTATCATATTGCTCATCCTCGCGGCGCTTCGGCGAACGATCTCTGCGAGGCTCTGGTCAGGGTTTCGCCAGAGCTTGAATTGGTTGACGCGGCGGTCTTTTTAGATCGAGTCCGTAGATCGCAACTGGACCCGACGATTTCAGCGGCTTGCATTGCATTGGCCACAACCAATGATTCCGCGCATCGCAGTCAACCGGCATCGCTGGATCTGTTTCAGGCAACAGACACCATGTTTGACATGAGCCATACCGAAAAACACATGGAACAAGCCAACATAGAGTTCGCCGAAATCGATGTAGAATTTCTGCGAAATATGATCCAACCGATGTGCCCACAACGAGAATCCAATTGAGCTCGACACCGAAAACAGGATTTGTGCTTGGCAAGTTTATGCCATTGCACTTGGGGCACGTCTACTTGCTCGACTTCGCTCGCCACTACGTCGATGAGTTGGTGATCGTTGTGGAAACAGAGCGCGACCAGCCAATCCCCGGCCAGTTACGATTCGAGTGGGTCCGGCAGATGTTCCCGGATGTTCAAGTCGTTCACTTGACTGACGAAAATCCGCAGGACCCCTCCGAGCATCCGGACTTTTGGAAGATCTGGGAAGACAGCTTGCGGAAAGTCCTGCCACTGAAACCCGATTTCCTATTTGCTTCCGAAGACTATGGTTGGAAGTTGGCAGAGGTCATGGACGCTCAATTCGTCCCTGTCGATGTGGATCGTGTTGCGGTTCCTGTCAGCGGGACTGCCATTCGAAACAACCCCCAAAAACACTGGCAGTATTTGCCGCGCATCACCCGCCCTTGGTTTACAAAACGTGTCTGCATCTTTGGCCCCGAGTCCACGGGAAAATCAACGCTTGCCTCCGAACTGGCTGCTCGATTTGATACCGTCTGGGTTCCGGAATACGCACGCACCCACATCGAATCCCGCAATGGCGAATTAACACTCCAAGACATTCCCATGATTGCTCGGGGGCAACTGGCCGCTGAAGACGCGCTGGCGTTCCATTCCAGTGGTGTTCTTTTTTGTGATACCGATTTGATCGCGACCACGATCTGGAGCGATTGGCTGTTCGGAGAATGTGCGAACTGGATACAGCAAACAGCCAACCAGCGGACTTATGACCTGTACATCGTCACCGACGTGGATGTGCCTTGGGTCGAAGACACCGTTCGGTATCTGCCCAATGATAGAAAGACATTTTTTGATCGTTGCGTGAGCGAACTGGAAAAAAGAAATCGTCCATTTGTCGTCGTTCGGGGCGGCTGGAAAGAACGTCTGGAAGCAGCAGTTTCGGCCGTTGAGGATCTGCTGAAAAATCCGGAATAGAGCTCGTTCTAGTCGGTTGCGGATTCCTGATTTCGGCATTTGCAAGAAAGTGGGCTCTGGTCCGCTTATCTGGCTCATACTAGCTGAAAAACAATCCGAATTTCGTCCAAGATTCGTATTTTCGGCGGCGACCTTGTGGCGTTTTTGCGGTTAAAAATAGTGGAAACGTCTCGCAACCTATTTTAGCCGAGCCCAACGTGTCAGTTCC
>CAZDZX010000181.1:0-8786 GCA_964510005.1 uncultured Pirellulaceae bacterium | reverse complement strand
CATTTACACCAACCTCTATCCCGATAACAGACTTTTCCTCGGATTGCCAAACCGATAAGCTGTTCCTAAGAACACCCGGATTCACGGATTCATTTTTTTGGAGAAGAAGCATGGACAAGCCCAAAGTTGCCGCCACTAGCCCCGCTAAAGTCGAAATCGAAGCGGGCAAGAAGTACGCCTATTGCACTTGTGGCCTTTCCGAGAGCCAACCGTTTTGCGACGGCAAGCACTCGGGCACTGAATTCAAGCCCCATGTGTTCACCGCAGAAAAATCAGACACCTGCTACATGTGCCAATGCAAGCAAACCGGCAACGCTCCGTATTGCGACGGCGCCCACAACAACGTGAAATCGGAAGACCAGTAACGTTCACGTTTTTTCGCTTTGCGGAGTCGCATCAGCATGATCAAGTGGATTGGCCGGCTACTACACGTCGGTTTCTGGTTGGCTGTCGTGCTGATCGTGTTGATGATTGCATTTCCGCTGGCGATGCCGTACGTGTACCAACATGGCGGCTACCCGAGCGGACGATTCGCAACTGCGATCTCCGTTTTGGAAAAACTGCAGAACGTCTCCATGCATATTTTCGCTTGGGCTTGGATCTTCTTTTTAGGCGGCTGCTTTGCCAGCTTCCTCAACGTGGTGGCTTGGCGGGTGCCGCGTGGCAAAAGCATTCTCGGTTCCAGTCATTGCCCACAGTGCGACATCCGTCTGGGTCTCCGTAGCAATATTCCGGTCTTTGGCTGGTTTCGCAACGATGGCAAATGTGCCAACTGCGATCTGCCCATCCCGCCTCGCTACGTACTGGCAGAAGTCATTTTGGGATCAGCGTTTTTGATTCTGTTTCTGCGTGAAACGATCTCGGGGGGCGTCACGATCCCAGCGTGGCTTTCTAAAGAAGCCGGCATCGAGTTCGTTTTATTAAAACCGAAAATCGATTTACTGCTTCTGCTGGGACAGCACCTGACACTGTTGGCCGTCCTGTTTGCGTTTGCGCTGGTCCGTAGTGAAAAGATGCCGATTCCGGTTTCGGTTTGGGGCGTGACGGTTTTACTGGGAGTCGCATTCTTTTGTGTCCCAGCATTCGGGGGCATGCTCGATTGGAGAATCGGAACCTTGCGATGGCTCCCCTTGGGTGTGGAAACTCTGATTGGGGTTGGCTGCGGAATCGCCGCTGCTATCGGTGCGGCTTCATTGCTATCGTTCTCCCGTCTGGATTCGATACAACAAGCATTCTGGTCCTATTCGCTGGTCGGAATTTTCCTTGGCTGGCAGTCCACACTGTCCGTGCTGGCCATCCATTTAGTGCTTTCCGTTTTGGCGATTGTTGTGTCTGATATATCTTCAGCGATGAGGAATGGTGAGTTTTTCCAAACCATCTCCAGCCCTTCGGCCATGGTGTTTTGGGCGACGCTGATTCACTTTTGCTGTTGGAAACAACAGAGACTGCTTTCTTTTTGGCCCGGACCGGGGTGCAATCTGTTTGCGATGATTTTTTCGATCGCAATCGCCGCAGGAATCGCCGGGGCGATCAGAAACTACAACGGTCCCGTCGCAGCAACGGCAGAGGCGTCCCCTTGATTGAGTATCGCATGAAAAACATGTCGCTGATTTATAAGGCTTTGCCACTCTTGATTCTGACGTGGCTTGGATGGGCTGCGTCCGTTTCTGCAGACGAAAAAAACACCGCCGACAAACGCGTTGAAAAACTCGTTGGCATCCAAAAGCAAATCGACAAAACGCTCCCGGAAGTCCTGCCCTGCATTGTGTCCATCGGCGACACGGCGTCGGGTGTATTGATCAAACCCGAAGGAGTCGTACTGACGTCATCGCATGTGACCGGTTCGGCGGGGCGCAAGATTATGGTCCGGCTTCACGATGGAACCCAAGTCGAAGGCATCACTCTGGGCTCTAACAAAGCCAACGACACGGCGGCAATTGGCTTGCTGGACCCGGGGCCCTATCCCTATCTGAAAACAATCCCGCGCAGGGAAATTCCGCGAGTAGGGCAGTGGTGCATCTCGCTTGGCTATCCGCTGTCATGGTCTCGGGACGGGATCGCCAGCCCACGATTGGGCCGCATCACGGGACATCGCAAAGGCAAAATATTGACCGACTGTTCGATGATGGGAGGCGACTCAGGTGGCGCATTGATAAATCTTCAAGGTCATTTGGTGGCCGTCAACAGCAGCGTCCGCTTGGAAGTCACCGAAAACTTACACGTTCCCATTCAGCGGTTTCTGGATGACTGGAAGACAATGATGAGTTCGCGTGACGTTATTCGCGATACGGTCAAAGCCACTAAGTCGGCTAAAAAGAAGTCCGTCACTCGCAGGCTCGATGGCAACACCAGCATCAAGGGAAGCGTACTGACGGTCACCCATCAAGGACAACAAATTGCCTTGGCCACTGTCGTCACTCAGAAGAACCACGTTGTGACCAAGCACTCATTAGCCAGCGAGATTCCAGCTGGCGAGCTTCGCTTCAAAAATGCAAACTTCCTCTGGCCCGGAAAATTGATCGGTTTCGATACAACTCAGGATCTGGCTTTGTTTGAACTGGTTGGCGGCCCCGACCCAGAAAGCGAATCGGCCTTGGTTCCGGTTCGTTTCACCGTGGGGGAGCGAGTGAATTTTGGCAAAATCGTTTCTTGCTCCATCGACGAGGGAGGTTCCGGGCTGATCGGCTTGACGACACGACCGCCAATGGCGCCCTCTGAGGCCACAGCCGGTTTGGAAGATCGTTGGGGCGGTGGGCCATTCAGTCAACAACGGTCCGGGTTTAGCGATGCGTTTTACCATGACACGGTTCTCACCCCCTCGCATTGCGGTGGGCCGCTGGTGGACCTTCAGGGCCGCTTCCGAGGCATCAACATTGCCCGAGTTTCGCGGGTTTCGTCGGCTTCGATTTCGGCTAAAGCGGTGGAAGCATTTTTGCTAAAACACCTTACCACAGAACAGATTTCCCGAGATTGATGGCCGAACTCCTAAACTACCCGTCTTTTGTAGCTTGAATTGCCTTTGTGGCCAATTCAACAGGTGCGATTTACGCGTGGCAAGCGTCTGTACATAATGCTCGTCTGTTCGTTCGGTTCTGATCGCACTTGGGGAAAAGATTCTCAGTGTTGTCCGGCGCCGGAAAACAGTTTCGCCAATCTAAAAACTCTTCTTTAGACTTACCTTTTATGAACCCGTTCGATCGTAAACTTGAAGAACATCAGGTATCTCTCACGCGTGCCACCCCCAAAATTCTCCAGCTGAATATGGGTAAGCTCTGCAACATCACGTGCACCCACTGCCACGTGAATGCCGGGCCGGGGCGAAAGGAGATGATTTCCAGCGAGCACCTTGGCCGGACTCTCGATTGGCTGGAGACGACCACGATCCCCACCGTCGACCTGACTGGCGGCACGCCTGAAATGCACTCTGAGTTCCGTTCGATGGTTGAGCGTGTGCGTTCGTTTGATCAGCCCCGCGAAGTCATGACTCGGCTCAATGCCACTATCATTGAAGAACCGGGCTACGAGTGGATTCCTGAGTTCCACGCCAAACACAAAATCGTGTGCATCGCTTCGATGCCGTGTTACTCGCCCGACAACGTCAATGAACAGCGAGGAGACGGCGTATTTGATCGTTCCATCACCGCGTTCCAGAAACTGAACAAGCTTGGTTACGGCATCGATCCGGAACTCAAGCTCCATTTGGTCTACAACCCCAACGGCGCTTTTCTTCCTCCAGATCAAAAGGCGCTGCAGGTCGATTACAAACGCGAGATGAAAAAGCATTTCGACATCGACTTTCACGATCTGTTTTGCATCACCAACATGCCGATCGCCCGCTACGCGTCCTATCTAAAACGCAGCAAGCAACTGGCGGAGTACCAAAAGCTCTTGGTCGAGAACTTTAACGCGTCTTCGGTTGAGAATCTAATGTGCCGTGACACGATTAGTGTTGACTGGCAGGGACGCGTGTTTGATTGCGATTTCAATCAGCAGCTGGACATGCAGCTGGCCAATGGCAAACCGTTGGACGTGTGGGACATCGATGTGGAGCGATTCGCAGCAATGCCCATCATCACCGGAGCCCACTGCTTTGGCTGCACCGCGGGCTCTGGATCTTCTTGCGGCGGAGCGCTGGTCGAGATTAGCTAGTGAAAGGAACGTAGCTTCGGGTTTTGAAGCCGTTACTTGGTCAGGTTCTTCAGATACATGTCCTTGTACTCGACTTTCATCGGAGGACCGACGTGGATCTGCAATCCGATCAGCCCCTTGGCTAGGTACGCCTTCTCTTCTTCGTCGATCACTTCGGTCGTCGTGTGGCCGTTGATCTTCACGACAAAGTGGTTGCCGACGGCATTGATCTGCATATCGTTCCAACCTTCCAGATCGATCCCCTTAAGAAGCTCCGCCGGGTCGTTCACCTTTTCGACAGCCCGATCCTTTTTTCCTCGGATCGTCATCTTGGTTCCGCGTCTGCCAAGGATCCCTCTGCCGGTTCTCTCGGAAAACAAAATGCCGATGTAAGTCCCCGATCGATCAATGTCGGCTTGGTAACCCGCCAATCGGTGCCCGTCCAGAATATAGCTACGAAACTGAACGCCACTGTTGGCTCTTTTAGTACCCGAAATTCTGAATTTCAATTTCAGATCGAAATTCTCGACTTCGCCTTCATCCCAAATCAGGAATTGATTGAGCTTGAGTTTGGTATCCGGGTGGGTCTCGCCGACGATCGCACTGTCTTCAACGCGCCACAGTTTTTCGTCGCCCTTCCAACCGGCCAGCGATTTACCATCGAAGATTGACTTGTAACCGGAAAGATCCTGATAGCGAATATCTTTGAATTCAACTTTCATCGCGGGACCGCTGTGGATCTGCAATCCAAGCAAACCGCTTTTTTCGGCCTCTGCCGTTTGGCCGTCGAACACCTCCGACATGACCTGCCCATTGATCGACAGAGTCAAATGATTGCCTTGGGCACGAATCACGTATTCATTCCAACCGTCAATCTGAACCTTTTCAAATGTCTCTTTGGCATCGGCAACCTTGTCATCGACCCGCTCGCCCTGTTCGTTAAACGAGACTTTGTGACCTCGTGAGCACATTAACTTGCGGGAACCCTGTTCGTCGTACAGCGAACCACACCACTTTCCGGCTCGATCAATATCCGCCTGATAGCCGACCATGTGGCCGTCCGGTTTTTGGGTACTGCGAAATTGGATCCCGCTGTTGGCTTTGTCATCGCTGCCGGTGATCTTGAATTTCAGTCGCAATTCAAAATCCGCGACCTCGCCGCCTTCCCAGACGAGGAACGTATTCTCTTTCAAAGGATTTTCGTCGGTGGTCTCGCCGACAATCACCCCATCTTTCACGCTCCAGAAATCCGTATTCCCCTTCCAACCGGTGAGTGTCTTTCCATCGAACAAAGAGCGGGTTCCGATTTCTTGAGCGATCGACGGGACGGCAAACAGACCAATGATCAGTAGACAAATCGAGTACGAATGACGAAGCACAGGCATTTCTAGGTTCCTATTGAGCGATTAACTGGAGTTATTTTAGATGCGGATTCGGTTCAGAAGCAATGAAAGAACAGATTCTGGTCCGAAAATCTCCGATCCGGTCACGGGGACACAATTGAGCCGTTGTTCGGGATGTACCGCAAAACAGTCGCCACCGGCAAACTCTAGCAGTCGCTGAGGTCTGCCTGTTCGCCATAACCCGGCAGTTCAGTGGTATCAACGCACACGGAAAACGCCACAAGCAAAGCATCCCCTTATGGCGCGGGTATTGTTGAATGTGACTTTTCGTGAACCATTTCGGCGATAGATCTATGTTGCGTACCTTTTTCCTGCCCGTCGTCCTGATGGCAATGGTTGGCTTTCCGATGCTTTATCAGCATCACCAATCTCGTAATCGCCAAGCTCAATTCGGTCAAAACGGGGCCCCCAACAATCCATGGGCGTTGGCTTCGTCGTCGAATACCTATTCGAACTCGTACGGTAGCCCGCGATCGAACTCCTTTAATAACCCGTACTGGTCTGCCAATTCACAATCCGGCAACCAATTCGGGCTTCCCGTTGCGAACTCGCAGTTCCCACCGACACGACTGCCCACTCAGCAAATCCACAATTCACAAGGAAACGGTTTCCTGGCCTCGGCTCCGCTAAGCACAGCTCCCGTAGCGGGTGCTCCATTCAATTTGGGCTCCTCGGCCAACCCGTCTTCAGGGTTTCCGCCTGGTTCACCGGGAGGGTTTCAACCGGACTTTGGCAAAACCGAGACCTATGTCTTTCGGGGAGATGCCAATGGTCCTGATCTATCCCAACCCGTTAGCTTTAATCCAGTCGTCGATTTGGGATCTTTGTTTCGGTTTAACATCTCCGAACAGGAAGTGTTGTCACGCTGGGATCGCGTTTCCACCACGCCAACCGACAATGGACTCCACGGGCTGCGCGTGCCGCTGGTGACGGGGACAAACTCGTGGGATTTGCACGGTTCAATGACGTGGTTCTATGACGCCAACCATCAACTCCAAAGAATTACTTATCGAGGGTGGACCGGAGATCCGACTCGGCTCCTGCAGATTCTGGGGCCGCAATACGGCTTTCAGCCGCAACCCACTCATTTAGCGGGCTTGTACCTTGCAGGCCGAAACAAGAGCGGGCTGATTATGAAACGGCCGGTCGTGATCGACAAAAGCAATCCCGTTCAACAAATGGCGTTGATTCTTGAATTGAACAACCCTCGCAGCCGGATTTCGTTAAGCGAAAATTTCAGTACTTTGCTACCCGCAGCACGGGCTGGTAATTAGGCTGGCTCATGTTTGCAAGAGGGCAAATCGAGCGAATGGCCTGATGAAAAAACGTCCGACATTAAGACCCGCGGGTCTTCAACGAGTTATCCACCCGACGAAGGTGGTGAAACTGTCCAAAAATCATGTTCAAGTTTGCGGCATATTTCAGAATCACCGAGTGAATAAAATCCTTTTGCATTTTCTTAACCTGAAAATCAAATACGTGGTTTGACAGCAGTGCTAGCAATCTTAAAATCGCCGCAGACGCCGAGGGGATGGCCATCAGATTGACTTGATGACTCCACACTCATTAACGGAATGAACCGCGAACGTTTATTTGGTGATTTTAATCTCCAGACGTTTGCGATTCTCGATAAAGAATCAGGATGTGATTTTGTCGATTCAGGACACAACTTCAAACCCACCAACTCCAAACAAGGCTGATGTTGCATCAGCGATCTCCAAAGCACTCGTTGGCCAGCTGGGCCAGACTGTTTTTGAGATGTGGTTTGAAGCCCCTGACTCGATCACTTTCGATGGACGAGACGTCCGCATTCTGGCCAACAGCCCTTTCAGTCTCAGTCGCCTGCAAAGCAAGTTTTCTGCAGACGTGCGAGAAGCCGTTCATCGGATCGCCGGCCCCCAAACGCAGATCGACTACCTGACCCGCGAAGTTCCTCAAACTTCCAATATCCCGTCGGCGACACAGGAAACGAATTCTGAAACTCCGACGGACGCGAATGTCATTGAGGAACAGAATCTGCAAAGCTGTTTTTCGTTCCACACGCCTTCAGAACTGACCGGGCCAAAGCAACGACAGATTCGCTCCAATGCTCGCTACTTGAGTTCGTTCTGGTTCGGTGACGAAAACCGATTGGCGAAAGCATCTGTGGAACAGGTGTTTGATTGTCCCGGCCAATTTTCGCCGCTGTTGATGTACGGCCCCACCGGTTGTGGCAAAAGCCATCTATTGGAATCGGTGGTTAACGATTGCCGCCGACAGTTGCGTCTGAAGCGCTGCGTTAATGTTGCCGCCGAACAGTTTACTTCTGAGTTCATTGCATCGTTGCGTGGCGGAAGCGGACTGCCCATGTTCCGGCGTCGCTATCGTGAACTGGACGTATTGGCGATCGACGGCATCCAGTTCTTTTCCAAAAAGCGAGCTACGCTGGGCGAGTTCCTACAGACCGTTGATTACTTGGCCCGCGCTGGCAAGCAAGTGATTGTGTCCTCCGACCGACCGCTAACCGAGTTGGAAGATCTGGGCACGGACTTGGCGGCGCGACTGACCGGTGGTTTGACCTGTCCTTTGATGTATCCCGGTTTCGATGGTCGCATGTGGATTATCGAATCAATCTGCGAGCGACGAAAGTTCTCACTGCCGGTCGATGTCCGCGAGCTGATCGCCCAGCATATGACTCGGGACGTTCGCCGAGTCTCGGGTGCGATCAATCGCTTGTTTGCGGTTTCTCGTTCTCTGAATGAGTCGATCACGATGCCTATCGCACAGGAAGTGCTGGGCGACTTGCTGGCGTTTTCCTCGGTCAGTGCCACATTGCAAGGCATCGAGCAGGCGGTTTGCGATTTTTGCGGGGTCAAATCCAACGAAATCCGGTCTTCATCGCGTCGCAAGCGAATTTCGACAGCTCGCATGTTGGCGATGTACTTGGCCCGGCAGCACACCGGCGCCGCGTTCTCGGAAATTGGCGAGCATTTCGGCAACCGTCGGCACAGCACAGCGATGGCCGCCGAAAAGAAAGTAGTGAACTGGATCGAATCTGGCGAATCCATCGCCTTGCCCAACGCCAACTACCCCGCCGACGAAGTCGTCCGCAGGATCCGCTCGATCTTGCGAGTCGGATAACAAGCGGCGACATCTAAGAACGCAAACAAGCCAAGGGTCACGATGGAGGCGCGGTGCGAGTCGGATGCAGTTCGAAGTCTGCAGTTTCATCCGGGCCAAAGGCCCAGCCGTTTTCCTAGCCCAGCCTGAAGGGCT
>CAZDZX010000180.1:2947-8820 GCA_964510005.1 uncultured Pirellulaceae bacterium | reverse complement strand
GGCGATTAGATAACCATTTGTGGGTGCCATGGTTCACGCTTGCGTGACCATGTTGGTCCATGGAGATTGTTCGCAGACCAGACACAAAAAAGCCGTCTGAATCAAATTCAGACGGCTTCGTTGGTTTTCAAAATCGTGTGGCGATTACTTTGCGTTCCACCACCAGCGATCCGATGCGTTATTCATGGCAACTTTTTCGACACCGTTCATTTCTTTTTTGACGGCATCGTTTTGGGCAACGCCCCACGAATTGATGATGACTCCACCGGAAATCTGAAGGACCGGAGAATTACGAGAGGTAACGTAACTCAATTCGCTGGGAACCGTCTTGGGAACTTCAAAAGTAGGCGTCTTCAACGAGCCCGCAATGTGGGGAAGTTCCAATCCGACTTTCGTGAGCAAGCCTTCGCTTTGAATGATTGCTGAAATCACAGCCAGATCCATCGCATTGCGAAGATCGCGGAAAACAGGAACTTGAGCCGACAACTCTTCGAAGTGCTTTGTCATCTTCTCAGCCCATTGCTCGGCAACGATCATCTTTTTGCCAGTTCCGACTTGTTTGCCGTCTGCGTCAAATTTGGTTTCTTCGGTTTGGGTGCGAACGCCTTGCCCCGAAATGTGCCACGCCGTGCCCTGTTCGTTTTTAGCGACGGGCTCATAGTTGCATTCCATCCACATCCGAGGAGCGGCGCGGTTGGGACGCATTTTCTTACGGCTGATTGTTTCCATGATCGAAGGAAGCTTACGAAGCGGCGATGGCTCTAGCCCCATGGCCAGGCGCTTCATCGCGTAGTCTGAAGCCAGCAAGACTCGCGAGTAGTGACTGTCACGAGGAACGCCTGTCAAAACGATGTCTTGAGGACCCATCGCCTGCTCGAGGCTGCTGATCGTGGCTTTGTTCAGGTTGGCAGCAGTGACTTTTCCAATGATTTTGTTGTATCGCTTGCTGCCTTCGGCGGTCGGGTTGATGGAAACCGAAATTCCCGGTGACTGTTTCGCGTTGTCGACCGATCGCATGGCGACCAGCAGGTCTTGAAGGTGAACAACAGGCATGCCGCTTTTGATGCCGACTACGTTGCCTGAGTTATCCGTTTTCCAGCCTTCGCCCGGACCCGCAATCAGCACGTCATCGTTTTCAGGGGTGACCATCACGTATTCAACGCGCTGCATCCCAGCGAGGTACTGAATTTCTGGTGAAAGCGGCTTGCCCGAATCCATCGATTCAGCAATTGCTTTTTCAAGGCCTTTGAGCGAAATCACTCGCAGGTCTGAAGCTTTGGACACGTCGGCATCGCCTTTGGCGAGCGCCTGATTGATCTGTTGGCGGATTTTCTCCGACAGTTCTTTGTGATTGCCACGAACAACGCTATCGGCGTCAACAGTTACGCCACCCACGACGCTATTGAAGTTGTTGCCAACTCCTGCTACCTGAAGTGCGTGTACGCTTTGAGGGAAAAGAAAGAGGGCCACACAGGCCATCGACAACAAAAATTTGATACTCTGGTTGGCATAACGCGACGCCATGACACTCTCCTGAATGTTAATCCTGCCCCGGATTTGTTACTTATCGGTGCACTCGTTCAGTATCGAACGAAATTTCCACTTGAACGTACCCAATTTCGAATAATTCCGGTCACACTGGAAATGTACATCCGACAGCGGGTAGGATGTAGTCAGGAGCAGGATAAGATCGACGATTGGGACGATTTAACGGAATGGGTTCCGACCCGTTAACGATAACTGCTTAAACGCTTAAAATCAAGAAAATCCCGGTATTACGTCCAAAATGTTGCCCCTTGAAAGAGAGGCGAAACACACATTTTTATGGCAGGAAAAACCAAAAAAACAGATACAGAGCCGGGGTTTGCGTACCTGGTCATCCGGGACCGCCAGAAGTGGTCAGACGTTTTTCGTCTCATACCGGGTAGAACCGTCACAATCGGTCGTTCTCCCGTTAACCAAATCGTCATCAAAGAAGACCAAGCCAGCCGCCAGCACGCTGAGATCTTTTTTTCCGACGGAGCTTGGACGGTCCGCGATTTGGGCAGCCGGAACGGAACTTCCGTGGGCGAGGAGCGGGTCACTGGAGACCGTAAGCTGGCCGTCGGCGACGTGGTTTGGATCGCCGGCACTCAGTTGTCGTTCGTGGACGATCTGTCATCGGCTTACGGGGCTAACGAAAACCAGAAAGTTTTCTCCCGGATGGAGATTGGCGAGACGGTAACCGGACTGGAAGTCAGCGAGAGTGACGATCAAGTCACCCAAACTGATATCTCTGTTTCCGAACCCACGACGATCACGCATCGAAAACAGAAAACCAAATTTCTTGACGAGGAGCCTGAACTCGAAGAGTCGATTCCAAAATTTGGATTGGCTGCTACGCGCCTCTGCCGCCTTGCTTTCGAGTTGGCCAAAGAAACAACTGCGCGGGGGGTCGCCCGCATGGCTCTTGATAATCTGATCGATACGACGGGAGTCGATTCCGGCGCCGTGATGATGGTGCCGCGATCAAAGCGAAACACGATCGACCCGGAGCAGCTGGAAATCTTGGCGTGGTCCAGCACTAAACGCCCTGAATACCAGCGCGTCTCCAAATTCCTTACCGAAACCGTTTTGAAAAACGGCGAAGCGGTACTGGCTCGTGATGTTCACGATGATAGCGCGTTGAGCCTGAGAGATTCGGCCGGCATGATTCACGCCACCAGCGTGATTTGTGCGCCGATTCGCGTCAACAATCGCGTGATCGGTTTGGTGCATCTGTATTCGACCAACCCGATGACGGTGTTGGGTCCGGACGATCTCGAGTACACATTGGCGGTCGCGGAAACCCAAGGGTTGGCACTGCGAACAAGGTATCGCGAGCAGAAACTGGTCGATGACCTTTCCCGCACCCGCGACGAGATCAATCTGCTGCGTAGTCAGCTGAATGTCGAAAGCGAGATCATTGGCGAAAGTTCAGCCATGTTGGCGGTGCATCAACAGATCCACCGTGCCGCTCCCAGCAAGGCCACGGTACTGATTCGTGGCGAAAGCGGTGTCGGTAAAGAGCTGGTGGCCCGTGCGGTTCACTTCTCCAGCGATCGCAGCAAGGGCGCGTTTGTGTGCCTGAACTGTGCGGCGTTGAGCGAATCGCTACTGGAAAGCGAATTGTTCGGCCATGAAAAAGGCGCCTTTACGGGAGCCACCGAGCGCAAGGCTGGTAAGTTCGAAGCGTCGGACAAAGGCACATTGATGCTGGACGAGATCGGAGAAATGAGCCCCTCGATCCAAGCGAAATTTCTGCGTGTGCTGGAAGGACATCCGTTTGAACGCGTCGGAGGTTCGAAGGCGATCAAGGTCGACGTACGCGTCATCGCGGCGACCAACCGGGACTTGGAAGAGGAAGTCCGCTTGGGTAAGTTTCGCAAGGATCTGTTTTTCCGGTTGCACGTCGTTCAAATCGATGTGCCTCCACTGCGACATCGCCCCGAAGACATTCAAGTTCTGGCCGATCACTTTCTGCAAAAATACAACGGCGAAACCGGCCGAAAAATTCGAGGCTATTCACCGCACGTGCGTCACCAGTTGCAGCGTTATCGCTGGCCTGGCAACGTTCGCGAACTAAAAAACGTCGTGGAGCGCGCCGTCGTGCTGGCTCAAGGCGATATGATCGAAATGGAAGACCTGACGTTGACGAAATTGTCGACCGCCAGCGAATCTCGGTTTGATCTTGGAACGTTGGTTGAAGAGTACCGGCCCATGTCGCTGGAAGAAGTCGAATGTCGTCACATTGAACAAACATTGGCCTCGACTGCGTGGAATAAAAGTAAAGCCGCAGCGATTTTGGGAGTCGAACGTTCGACCCTTGATCGTAAAATTAAAAAGTATCAACTGAAGAAAGAGGTTTGATCTCTCTCGTTTGAAACCACGTTCCCGTTAAGCCGAATCGACAATTTCGTCCGCGGTTAAAACCGCGTTCACATTTTTATGGATCAGGATCGGACATGACCCAAGCCCAGAAACGGATCTGGTGTCCCCAATGTCACAAGCGACATCTCCTTCCCGGAAATGTCGGGGACCTGACGCTACGCTGTCGCGGATGCAAGTTCGCGTTTCTGGTCAATGATGCACTCGACCGCGATCCGACTGAGGCGCCTGCGGGCCCTCGACCGGCGCAGATTGTGATCGGGAAGCCCTCAGGGGGCCGAAATCAGAATGCCAAATCTCAAGTGGATTCCCCCGGATCCGATCAGGCTGCGCCCGCACCGTCACCCGTCGCAGAGGAGCCAGAAGTTTCTCTCGATGCCAACTACGACGACATTCTGGACGTCCTAGAAAAACCCTCGTCGGCTCCCCTGAAGCGAACGATTCCTTCGACAAGGAAGGCATCGCCTGAAGCATTCCATGAGGAAGTGGATTCAGCAGAGGAGCCTGTGTTGCGCGTCCCGATTTCGAAAGATCAATTTCGGAAACATCGGCAGATGCGAGAGCTGTGGATGTTTTTAGCCGCCCTCTGTTGCTGCTTGCTGGGAATGGGTTCGTGGTTTTTATCAAAGAGCTTCAGTGGAGAGCAGCTTGCGTTGTGGGAACATCACACTCTCGTGAACGTGGGGGTCCCTCAGCGTTTTCTCCCCGAACCACCTTTCGATCCCGATGGAAAACTGCCGCAACGCCACATCGCCTTGGTGGGCAACAAAGCCGGATTGGCTGATCGCAGTGATCCGTATCGAGACGATTTTGGAGAAGGAATTGTTGCCAAAAATTTGCCACAGGATCCTGCAACTCCATTCGGAAAAGAGGATCCGGAAGGGCCCTTCGATCGTGGGCCTGAACCAAGCGGTCCGGCCAAAGCTGTTGAACCCAAAGTCGGGAACCGGAAAGTGGCGCGTTCTCCATCGTCACTTGAACGCGCCAGACTTGTCGGTGTCTCACCAAAGGCAACTCACAACAAAAATCCAGTGTTGTCATTTCCGGTTCCGGCTGTTAGCGAAACGGATTTGGCGCGGCTTTCAACGGCAGGTGTTGATCCCAATCACGGTGGAATTCTGCCGCTAGAAAATCTCGATCACAAACGAGCAACGATCTCGCAAGGTGTGCTTTTCTATGTTGACCCGAAAGGCATTCTGCATGCTTGGGACCTCTCCAAGCAGCAACAGTTGAATCAAGTTTTCGATCGTCAAGAGATTGTTGCTGTGGGGATGCATGCCGAACAATTCGCTGCCAAGCCCTCCACCCATGAGCCGTCAGTCTGGGTTCAGTTGGGAGATGGCCGCGTCGAGTATTGGAAATTGCTCAATGGACGACTCCAAAGCCTGATCAGCATCAAACTTGAACCCGTTCCCAAGAACTTGAACCGGATGATCGCAGGCAACAATCGTTGGCTGGTTTTCAACTCCGCGCAGGATATCGTGATCTTGGAATATCGAGCTCGTGGCGGCAACATTCTGTCGCAAAAGAGAATTCCCATCCCCGAGCGAATTAATGACAACAGCCAAGCCTTCAAGGAGCCCGTGCACGCGATTGGATTCCGCCCTCAAGACGGAATCGCGTTGGTAGCCGTAGGGTCCGAGATATTGGAAATCGATTGCCAGAAAGCAGCGATCACGGGGAAAACGGATCTCGATGGTCGCGCCACTCGCGGGCTCGAACCGGTTCCCATGCGATTCAACTCGCGGGGAGATTTGCTGTTACGTTGCGAAGGGAATTTCGTGGTTACGCACTCAACCCGCCACGGTCAACCCGTCGGCACTTATCACGACATTTCCCCGTTGCCTTTTAGTGGAGTTATTGCAGGTGGCGATCAATTTGTGGCGGTGCCGCAATCCGGTTCGGATCAACTCCCCAGCCTGTTTGACATTGTCCCATTTGTCTCTTCCAGCATTGTTAAAAAGAAA
>CAZDZX010000180.1:0-2847 GCA_964510005.1 uncultured Pirellulaceae bacterium | reverse complement strand
GTTAAAAAGAAAACGCAAGGAAGCGACTCGAAGAAATCCGCAGCGGCGCTCAGTCCCAATCCGGGAGTTGACCCGGAAGGTGTTTTGCCATTTCGAGTTTCAAGGTCACCGGCTCTTGCCAGTCCAGCGGCGCAATTGGCATTCATTGGCGCTGGCGAAGAAGAGGCCTTGTTGATTCTCAATCGCTCCAATCAGATTTTGATTGGCGACTGGAAACAGGGGTGGGAGTTTGCATCCTTTGATCTTCCAAACACGACGCAGATTCGACACTTGTTGGTCGCGCCCGATGACTTGACATTTGCGACCTCTTCTCGAGAAGGAGTCACTGTCTGGAAACGGCCTGATGAAAATGGAACGCTTGAACAGGTTGCGCGATTTTCGGGTCACACCAAAGCCGTGACGGCATTCGCATTCACTGCCAACTCCGAGTCAATTATCTCCGGAGATGATCAAGGAGAGTTAATGGCGTGGTCGGCATCGACGGGAAAGCTGCTGAAAACCATCGAACCGGCTGCCGGAAGAGTGATCGCCATCAGTTCGGCGAGGGGCGACCACGGATTTGCGGCCATCGATTCGATGGGCGTCATGATCGGCAACCTAAAATCCAATAGCATTCGACGGACTCCCTTTCCGCGTCGCATCCCAAACTTTTCAATTCTGTCTCCAGATGGAAATCGAATTGCATCTCAGAGCGGAGGCTCCATTCAAATTGGCGATCGAAAAAGTCTTAAGAACATTGGGGCGTTCGGGAAAAGTGGTTCGATTCGGGACATGAAATTCAGCTCCCATCCTCGGTTCTTTTTTACCGGAGAGCAACGTAATGTTGTCGTGTGGGATTATCGAAAATCGACCAAGCATCGGAGCTTTTCGTTAGGGCAAACCAAAACGGTCGATCAATTCGCGATCAACCGAGACGCTTCGTTGGTCGCCGTGTCAGACGGCAGCAGAAATGCAAAAATTTATCTATTTTCGCTGGCCGATGAAGATGACGGCAAATAGGCGCAAACGCCGTAGAGCCTGAAGTCGCCCGCCAGCGACGAAAGCGGTTTGCTAAAATGATTTCCAAGCGTGGATCCAAATTTCGACGAAGTGCTGAAGCATGAGATTCCGGTCGAACGGATGTGTTTCTGCTACACCGATCTAGGTCCGTATCGGGCTTTGGTCGTACAGCAACGGGTACCCTCCATAAAACTTGGGGGTGGTTTTTCGAGTTCCTTGAGATCCGAGGAAAAAACCACGGCGTGATGCAGAGCGTGCAAGTCGGGCGAAAGAAGTAACGCGCGCCGATCACAGTCTACAGCCTTCGCAGTGCTTCAATCGGATCCAGTGAAGCGGCGCGTTTGGCCGGATAGATGCCAAATACCAAACCGGTTAATAGAGCCACGGTAACTGCGATGAACGGGCCCCAGAATGTGATGGCGGTTTCACGCCCAGTCAACATGCTGATCAAGGGCGGGGCCGACAGCCCAACCAAGGCACCGGAAAACGCCCCCGACGCAGAGAGCACCACCGTTTCCACAAGAAACTGAAACGTGATGTCGCCCTGAGTCGCCCCCAACGCGCGGCGAATCCCTATCTCGCCAGTCCGTTCGCTGACAGTTGCCAACATGATATTCATGATTCCAATCCCGCCCACCAGCAGCGAGATCGCCGCGATACTGCCAAGTAAGAAATTGGTTGTACGCTCGGATGCTTTTCGTGCCTCAAGCAAATCAAGCGGCACCGAGACGCGAAAATCTTCGTCATCATGTGTCGCCAGCAAAAGGCTTTCAATCGCTGCGGCGGTCTTTCGGACATCGTCTGGATTTGCGACGCGTACGGTCAACTGTGTCAGTTCAAGCTTTTCGGTTTTGCTCTCTCCACCGATGCGTTGATAAAGAATTTTGCCAAAACGATCGTGATCCGTCGTCAGAGGGATATAAACGTCTCGGTTGTAGTCGGACGCGGTTAAGCTCGAACCGATCCCGCCGGACGACTGTTTTTGGGCGATCACGCCGATGACTTCAAATCGAATTCGATCAGAAACCAGAATCGCTTTCTTGACCGCTTTCTCGCCCGGGAACAGCCTCCGAGCGACTTCTGCTCCTAGCACACATACATTTCGCGAGTCTTTAACATCGGATGGGTTGATAAACCTGCCGTTGGCAAGCTCAAGTCGATTGGTTTTGGCGTAGCTTGGTTCCAGTCCAACCAGTCGGACCTCAAGCGATTGGTCAAGGTTACGGGCTTCATAGTTGAATTCCCGAAAGGGAGCAATCGACGTGACGGTGTCTAACGTCTCGTCAATTCGTCTCATGTCGGTGAACGTTAATCCGTACTCAAGAATTCTGGTTCGCTCTAGTCGATCGTCGCTAGTCGGTTTTACGGACCGGATGATGACGTTGTTGATGCCGAGCGATTCGATTTGGCGAAGGGCATCACGTCCGGCACCTTCGGCGATCGAAAGCATGATGATGACCGAAGCAACTCCAAACACGAGTCCAAGAATCGTCAGGAATGAACGGAGTTTGTGTAGCATCAAGGATCGCAATGACATGCGAACCATGGACGAGAATTTCTGCCAACGATCAAACATGATGAGGGAACGTGCTGCAATCAGGGGAGAACGCAAACCCGGATCCGGATTCTGATGGCGAGTTCGGGTATGTCCGCGACGCGTATTCGCATCGTCGACAGAGGCTGTCGTTGACCTTAAATGTCAGCGCTGGAGTGTTGGCGAGACTTTGGCTGGCGTTTCTGTGGGTTCGCCCCGAAGGGTGGGGCAATTTCGTTTGCTGCGTAGTTGATTCGGAACTCTCGGCCGGCTGAGCTTCTTGTGCCTTCTCTTCCGCGTTGTCTCCGTCTTCT
>CAZDZX010000179.1:0-8856 GCA_964510005.1 uncultured Pirellulaceae bacterium | reverse complement strand
TCGATTGAGAGGTGTTAGGTTGGGTCGACATCAGGCGTCTTCCTTTTCGGATTCATCAGGCGATTTCAGTTCCAAATTCGAAAGGTGCAGCAGCAGCACATATTTGTCGCCCTGCGTTCGTCCTTCCAGAAAGCCGCGATAGGGCGTGCTGCCACGTCGCAAAATCAAGGGTTGATTCGATTTCGGGCCGGCCCCCAGCAACATCATTGAATCCTGTTCTTCGAGGTCTTTGGCCATTGCAAAGAGAAAGTCGTAGGTCAAACCATTGACGTGAGTGAGTTGCAGTTTACTAGCGAACACAAATTTGCGGATCACGTCAGAGCGTTTCAAAAACTTGCCGGTCCACCGCAGCGGAAGCTCATTGGAGACATTCTGGGGCGTGACCATTTTGGGCCGGCGCTCTTTTTCGTTGCCCTCAGGATCCTTAATGATTTCGAACTGTTGGACGCGATGCGCCATCTCGCCTGCTTTGTCCACAAAAATTCGAGAAGTGCCGGCGAGGGCGACCCCGGTCATTTCCAAATTGATTTCCGGATCGCCATCGAGAATCGCCTGGGAGATCGCATCGCGGTCGCCAAACTGTTTCTCAAGGGCGCCCAGATCATGATCAAGGGTCGATTTGAGCAAACGAACGCTAGATGCCTGACGCGATTTGGAGTCAACCCAGCGTACCCGCAATGGCGTGGAGACGCTTTCCATGGTGACGATTGCGTCACGATCCTGACTGTTGCTAATGTTAATTTCTGGCATGGTCGTCTCTAAATCATTCCAAAGTCCATCAAGTCATCGGTGGCTTCTTCGGGTTCTTCCACCGAAGTTGCTGCAGTGACTTGTTGTAGTCCAACGTATTCCACAGATGTCGGGTCACCGACTAGGAAAAAGATCTCGCCCGCGTGGTTGTGCAGCATGAATCCAGCGTCGGCTACCAATCCGCCGCGAAAGCTATAAGGGAATTTGAAGATGTCCCCAGCGGCGAGTTGCTGTTTCAGTGAGTCATCCAGATCTTCGCTTTCAAGGCGATAGATTAACCGAATGTTGTGATTCAAGAACTCTTCGGAGTCGACTTTTTCTCCCAGTTCGATCGGATCGGAGAAAGAGGATTTGACGGGTTCGATGGGTTGGCCTTCCAGATCGACAGCAGTCAATGCGGCTTTCTCGATCCAGTTGCCGTCGGCATCGAGATAGCAAATCCCAGTGCCGCCTTTTCCGATCAGCGTTTTGCCATCTTCGGCAAGGGTGTTGAGTTCACATTTTTCGCCGGCGTCGCAGAGGACCAGTAGCTCTTTGGAGCCGTACAGTTTCGATCGGTCGACTTTGTGCATTTGAAAGTCGACGATTTGACCGCCAAAAGAAAACGATAGAGTTCGAGGCATTGGGGAATACTCGCTGGAAGACAGGAGCCACGATCCTAAATGAGAAGACCTCGACAAGCAACAACCCCGTTAGATCAGGATTTCGGCCAAACCATGAGCAGCGTTTGTTTGAAGCAGGTGTTGAGAACCCTACCGTGAGGCACATTCCTGACCGGCATAGGCCCTCTGAGCCGCACTGGGGATCTCGAAAATTCGCTACGTTGATCCGTGATTTGCGATCCCCCGCCCGTTGACGTGCCAGGTTCCTGTTATGTCAACCAACGTAAATCCCTATGCCTCGCCCGTGATTCCGACTGCGGAACGGGTGCCAATGCCAGCGACCGGTTACGTGGTGTCGCGCGCTTCGGAGAAAACCATTCGTGGGGTCAATTCTTATTTCGCAGTCGCCAATGTGCTCTATCCCATTAACTTTATTTTCTGCGCTGTGATGGTGTTCGGTGTTGGATTGCCAAGAGATTTTTCGAACATCATGCTGGTCGCGTATATCGTCACCGGTTTTGTTCTTTGGTTTTCGCTGATTGCGACTTCGTTTTCCTGTGGTCGAATTGCAGTTGGCATCTTAACGACGTTTGTTTTCTTTTTGCCGATCATTGGATCGTTTGCTTTCTGCATCGTGCTCGATTCAACCAAGGGGTTTATGATCCGAAACGGCTACCGCGCGAAGCTGTTCGGTTTCGTCCCAGATGAAGAAGATCGCCAGCAGATGAGCGACGACCCGATGTACTTGCCCCACCAAAAAATCTGCCATGACGGAAGCGCACGTAAATCGACCTATCTGTTGAGCGAGTGTTTCCTTGGTTTATTAATCTGCGTCTTTGGCGTCCTCTCTATACTGTTTATTGCCTCTGTCGTCCTCCCCCCGTTGTTTGGGTAATTGCGGTCATCGCGCTAACAACTCGTGTTGCAAACCAAATTTGGACGCCAGACGTCATCGCTATTGAACCACAACCTTCACGCTAGCGCTGTGGCTGTTGAATTCGGGAGCGTACATGCACTGCAGTTCCGCGATCCCGGTTTCGTACTCGCCGCGATGCTGAACGCGAACCGAGTATTCGAACACGTAGGTGCCACGAGGCAGATAGTCGATAAAGAAATGGCTGGCCGTGTCCTTAGTGGATTCGTAATAGGTCAGCCCGTCTTGGTATTTGTAACGTGATAACACGTTGACCGGTTCGGTACCGCTGCCGCGATAGTCTTTCAGATGGACGAATTCCATCGCGCGGTCAACACGGACTTCGACTCGCATCACCAATTCGTCGCCGACCGAAACGGGGCCGTCGACGGGTTTGATCACGGGGCCCTGCGGGGTGTTCTTTTTCAAGAACAAGCCTTTCTTCAGCGTCAGTGGAGTACCCTCATAAGGCTTGATGTTGCCGACGTCCTCGAGATACTCCCAGTGGACGCTGCCCCAAGCGATTCCCTCATCCGATTTCGACATTTCGATCTTGGCCATCTCGGGTTTGATCTCGCCACGAACGAACTTCTGCTGGTAGAACCCTGTGCCCGCTTCGGTGGCCCCGGGTTTGATTTCGATGTCACCCAGTTTCACGCTGACCAATTTATTGGAGGCCAGTCGATCGGTGCCGCGAAGCAACAAACCGTAACAGGCATCCGCGGTGGCTTTGGTGGTTTTCCAGTTTTGGGTCTGTTTCTGTTTCAACAGCCAAATTTTTAGTTCTTCGACTTTTTCGGAGTCTCGGGCAACTTCATCGTAGGCTTCGATCATCAAGGCTTGCGTTTCGATTGGAGCCCGATACCACCACCATGAACTCTCTCCTTCACGCCAGAACATGCCCAGTTCGTCTTCCTGAAGACTTCGCTCGGTGAGGCTCTTCATGATCTTCATCGGCGTGTCTTGATCGCCGATCCGTTTCAGCCCCAACGCAACGTGGCCTTGAGATTGGCGGTTCGAAAGCGAAGTCCAATGCTTCTTGCCCTGCCCCACGAAGTAGTCAAACGCGGCTTTGTATTGCTTCGCGACCGGTTTCTTTTTCAAGAAAAAGCTGCGACCGTAGAGGTACAGACACACCGTGTGAGAAAGGTGGTTTTGGCCCAATTGGCCATTGCGCTTGTGCCTCTGGTACTGTTGGTTCAGCCACCAGTCCAGTCGATCGACCGAACGCAGCGCGGCTTGCATGTCGACCTTCACGCCCATTTTGTCCAGTCGACCGAATCCGGTTGCAATGTACAGCGTGATGTAATCGTTGGAAGGGCCGCCTGCGAACCATGGCCACGATCCATCACTGTGCTGCATCTGGGCAAGCTTTTGGGTGGCGCGGCGGATCTCCGATTCCATCCGGTTTTTATCAAACAGGATTCCAACATCGCGTCGAGATTGGCTTTCGTCTTTCGCATCATCGAGCCATGGCGACTCGGCCAACAGCACATTTCGCAGGTCTTCGTTTTTCTCCAGCGGGCTGTCCAGTGCAGCGGTGCCACGCCACTGCTCAAATACTTTGGCGATTCGTGGGTTGCTGTTGACCACGTGCTGGCCGATGGCGTTGGCGTAAATTCGGTTGAACGTTTGTTCGCTGCACTGATGCGGATATTCCATCAAGTAGGGCAGCGAGAGGACGGCGTACCAAGTCGGATTGGAGGTCATCTGCACGGTCAGCGATTGGCTTTGCAGCGTCTCACTGTCGACGGCTTTTTGCAGGGCCGCAAAGTCAAACGTTTTCGTTTGGTTGCCGCGGATTGGCAGCGGTAGCGATTCCTTGACGAGGATGCGTTTGGAAAGCACTGGCAGGAAGCCCTCTTCGCCATCGGAAACCGATTCGGTGCCGCCGATGGCTTTGTAAGTCAGTGCGCCCACGAAATCGGGTACTTTCAATTTCCAGAACAGGCTTTTCGATTGGCGCGGTGGAAGTTCAAAAGGCTGGTCCAATTCTTGGTTGCCGAACTTTGCATCGACGCTTTCTTCAGTGTTAGCATCGGCGAAGGTCAAGCGACAGGTTCCCGTCTGCGGATCGTCGGACTGATTGGTGACTTTGACGGAGAACTCCAGCATGTCGCCTTCGCGGAGGAAGCGAGGCGGATTGGGTTGCACCATCAGATCCTTGCTGGTTGTCATCTCCTCCGATAGGTACGCGGTTCGCAGTTCGTTGTCGTGAGCGAACCCGAAAATTTTCCATCGGGTGAGAGCTTCCGGGATCTCGAATTCAATTCGCACGGTTCCGTCTTCGGCGACTTCGAGATGCGGATAGAAAAACGCGGTCTCTTGGAGGTTTTTGCGTGGCGAAACGTCGTCAAGATCGATCGCCAATCCATTGGGGTTCCCTCTCGAAGAATCGCTGAATGACTCCTCTGATTCAGGGACTGTCTCCGATGCAAGAGGCGCATCAAAAGCTGCTGCGTTGTCACGTGCTAATTCATTTCTATCAGTAATTTCTGACTTCGTCCTGATACCACTGTAACGCTGGCGTTTTCTACCTCTTTGACCTGTTTGGAATTGGGTCACCCTCCAGCGAGGAGAGAGTTGGGGATTGAAGTGTCGGTAGCGTGTTGCGTAACTGGGGCCACTTGGTTGATGCCGATGCTCTCTGCGGAAATGCTGTAGTGAATTGAATGACTGTAAGTTTACGCGTTGGTAGTCCTGATAGAAAAGTCCGAAGGTTTTTTGCCACCGGTGAGGTGAGAACGCATCCAATGAAGCGTCATACATGCCAGCGACCATTTCGGCGACGACTTGGTTGGCGTCAGGACCTTTGACGACTGCCGTCCACGTTTCCTTGCCTCCGGGAGTCAGATTCGAAACAAAATGTTCCCACTTGATGCTAAGTTCTTTGTTGGACCAAGGAACATCAATTCGACGGCTGTAAAGATAGGTCCGATTTTCCCGGACGAAAGTGACACGCAACTGGATGCCACCGCGATAGGTTTCGGTGATCGGGAAAGTGATCTTTTGCTGAGTCGCCGATGCTTCGGTCCAAAACGATTCGATGACTTTGCCGCGATGTTCGATCTCGACCCACGCTCGTCCGCTATCGTAGCCGGTTGCAAAAAAGGCTTCCAGTTCTTCGCCGGGTTCGACCGATGCCGATTTGATGCCAAAGAACGAAGGAGTTTTGATGTTGAATTTATCCGCCGCGAGGTCGTGGACCATGAAGTTCGCTTCGCCCGGCACTTTGTTACCTGCCGGGTCGGTGGTTTCAAAGACCACTCGATAGGCGCCCGCTTTGAGATTCGCGGCGACATCGGCCTTGCCTTCTTCGTCGGATGAAACTTCCTCTTCAAAAACGACCTCGCCCATTTCCCACGATCCCATGTTGGCAGGGTCTCTAGCGATGTCGTTTGGCCAATACGTTTTAAAGGGCGCCCGCTGGACTTTGTCGGGAGATTTGAGGCGGTGGATTTTTAGCGTGCCCTTGGTCGCCTGCCCTTCCCCGTCCAGTGTTGAAACTTTGACGTCGACTTTCACTGCTTCGTCAGTGGTCTGCCATTGTTCGATCGAGATCGCCGCCTCCAAGGAGGTGTAGCCAATGATGGTTGACTGCGATGCAGAGCGAGTTTCTCCGGCGCTGTCGGTCACGTCGGCGTAGACGGTGTACTGAAACGCAGGCTGGAATTTGCGATCAATCGAAGCATCGGGCTCCGCCGGAAATTCGACGCTGAAATTTCCTTCGGTATCGGTCGTGGTGGTCCCGTTGGCAATCTCTTTCTGTTCTTGGTTGAACGGGAAGTACCAGTAACGGCAGTAGCACCACGGAGAATAGCGAACACTGCGAACGACACGCCAGGTGACGGCGGAGTTGTCGATCGGAGCCCCCGTGTAGGACGTCGCCGAACCGGTCATCGTGACGTTTTTGCCAAGCTGAAAAGCTGCGGTGGGTTTTTCGATTTCGGTGATGAATTTTGGCCGCTTGTACTCCTCCACTCGAATCGAGGTGTGGCCACGAATACCTTTCGCGATGAGAGTCATCTGGCCGGTTAATCGATCGCGGGGTGCGGTAAAGCTGCCGGAAAATGATCCGAACTCGTTAGTGCGGAACTTTCTCTTTTCAACCTGTTGGCCGTTGGCGTCGATCAGCTGGACGTTGACGTCGCGATTGGGAATCGTTTTGTATTCGTTGCTTCGCTGATCCGCGGAAACGCAGACGCCTTTAAATTGGATGGCTTGCCCGGGTCGATAGATTGAACGATCCGTGAAGAAAATGGTGCTGCTGCTGTTCCGGTTAGCCGACGACGTGCCCCAAGTGTGAGCGATCCTTCCGAGTTTCTGATCTCCTTGGGTGATTACAACTCGAGAGTTGCCATTTTTCGAAAACTTGATCGACACGATCCCGTTGGCATCTGTTTTTAATTTTCGTCGGTTGGTGCCATAACTGTTGCGACCATCGAAGGTCCAGTCCTCGACGTCCACGGTCGCTCCCGCCGCCGGTTCCCCCGAATCGGCTTGGAAGGCTTGGATTTCCCAATTCGTTTCGCCAATGCCGTTTCGAACGACCATCGCAAGGTCACTGACCCAAACTTCAGCCATATCAAGGGTACTGGGGTCGTTTTTGACTCGCTTAAATTCGGGATTGTTGCAAGCGATCACGACATAGCACCCTGAGGGCACATCGAATTTTGGTGTCAATTTCTCAACGCGATCTTTGAAGTCTTTGGTCTCAGGCAGATCTGAAGTCCACTCGACGACCGGAGCCTGCCCCATCAATTCTGTTAACTCCTTGCCGTGGAGGTTTTGAGGCGATCGGCGATTGCCCCATTTTTTCCAGGCTTCAAAATCGAAGGGGACCAGCCGAAACCAGAGCTTGTCCATGTTGCGATAGTTGACATTGATGGAGACATCGCCATTCCAAACTTTCTCTGTGGTGAGTTTGAATTGCGGGGATTTGATTTGCTGAATCAGGTTTTGACATTGCTTCCCACCGCGGCTGTCTTTGAACAGGGCCACGCCTTTGGATGCGATCTCTACGGCTTTGACCGGATCGTCCGCTTGATAGTTCGCGGTCAACATCGCGCAA
This sequence comes from uncultured Pirellulaceae bacterium, assembly GCA_964510005.1. Lineage (GTDB taxonomy): Bacteria > Planctomycetota > Planctomycetia > Pirellulales > Pirellulaceae > Mariniblastus. The sequence continues at coordinate 1,520 of CAZDZX010000179.1, read as the reverse complement.
GCTAAACTGGCATGCGAATGATCGACATGGTTTTCGATAAAACGTTCCAAAGCCGATCGGTAGCGGGCGGCGACTTCTTCGTCACTGCCGGTGGCGACCGAGTGGCCAAAGCGAAAACGATAGAGGTCCGCGTCCAGTAGTGCTGTCGGGTCTTCGTCGTCTGCGTGGAATTTGATCAAATCTTGCAGCAAACGGACCGCGCGAAGCGTGAACGAATCTTCGTCTTCTGTTTTGGGATTCCATTCCAGAAAAGCATCGCGTGATGCGAAGATGGGGCTTTCGGATTTGATTTCGAAAGCCTGCTGCTGGCGGACAAACTGTTCGTCCAAGGTGTAGAACTGCATCGCTTGGAAGGCCAGGAAGTCAAACATCGTGGGTCGGTTGGCGTCGGAGATATTGCCGGCTTGTAGCAACATGTCAAAGTCGGCCACCGGTGTGGCTTTCAAAGCATCCGCATCGGCGAGGGCCTGGGTGAAGTTCTGATCGATTTCATTCAGGATCCGTGTCAGGTCCCAGGTCTCAAAATCTTCGCCGGGCGATTGGGCGGTTTGCGAACGCTGTTGGAATCGCCACTGGTTATTCTGGTAGTAAGTGAAAAAATGCCGAGCCAGCAGGACTTTCATCACCGGTTGCATCGGCTTGGGGGCGTCAGGGATCGCCTGTTGTAATTTGCGAATGATCCAAGGCTGCGCGGGTCGGTTGGTTTCGCCTTCGATTTCGAATTGGACGCACAGAGCCAGAATTGCTTCGGGCCATGCTTCGTCGGCAACGGCTCCCTCATGGATGGATTTGAGTTTTTCGATTGCCGATTTTGGTAACTTCCCCCTTCGATCGGCTTTCACCTGCTTCCATATTTCCTTGCGGTCCATTTCATCAGCCGGGTTGAGGCGGGGCGAGTTAACGGCCGTGGAAACTCCAGCGACGCAGGCAAGAAAGAAGACAAAGGCAGTTCGAAACATGGTTTTGCCAGAATAAAGACGTGTTTTGACTAGCTCGTTATAACGGATACGAGAATCCGACGTTTTTATTACAGACGAAGTTCCCAAATAGCCAGAGAATTTTCCGGGAGGGAACCCCGTCGGTAGTCCGCCTTTAGGCCAATACTGCTCAAACGAGATTTAGACTTTGCTGTTTTTGTGAGCGACGAAGCACCCGTCCGTTGGATCTCATCTGATTTTTAGCCCGGAAGGCGGCACATTCATTGCCGTTGGCATAAGCCAACGGTTTCGGGCAAGCGTTCCCGAAAGCCCAGCGGGCGACACAATGAGGGCTTGGGTGCAAGCGATTTGGAATTGCGAACCTCATTCTTCTGTCTTTTGTGTCGGCCGCTGGCCTGAGCTGAGTGCCATTTATTTGGCTTGCTTTCATGGCTCTAATTGCTGTCGTCCTTCCCGGACATTTCAGCACCACTGCGTGGCAACAATCCAGAGTCAGTGCGACTCAACTAACGGCTTGTCGCTGATAAAGTCCGATACTGCTTCCACGCTTTTGTTCGTGTTACAATGAACTCTACCTTCATC
>CAZDZX010000178.1:0-8938 GCA_964510005.1 uncultured Pirellulaceae bacterium | reverse complement strand
CGTTATGCTGCTTAAAACAAATGCCGACTGAACTTGAATCTTGGGAACGACAGCACTTTACAGACGGAGGCGGTGAACCTTTCCTGTTCTACGTTGTGTTTGGTAATGTCGACGCTTCAGCGTCCCTTTCTCGATCGAAATATCGTTGCGATGGAATGGTCGACGGCATCGACATAATGACTTATGGTCCCACGGCAAATCCAGAAGTGCCCTCCAGTTTCCTAGAAGGCTATCTCTGGGAACAAGTCCAGACAGACGACTCCGATCTCGCCAAGGCTATCACCGAATGCGAACACTGCATGGTGTTCCGTGGTGCACCAGCCGACGATTCAACACTTGACTATTTGCGCGACACAGTCGGTTTCATAACCTTTGCATTGGAAAATGGAGGCTGCGCTGTCTACGATCCATTTATGTTGAAATGGTGGAACCCATCGGATTGGAAAAACACAATCTTTGAACCAGCGGGCGCAGTGCCGCGAAACCACACGGTTATTCTTGCTTCCGAAGATGATGAGCCGGAAACGACTTGGTTTCATACTCGCGGCATGCGAAAATTCGGGCGACCAGATATTAGCGTACGCAACGTAACAACTGAGAATGAAAATGCTGTAGTGGATCTATGCAATCGCCTGATCGAGCAACAAGCATTTGGTCACGTCGTGCCTGATGGCCAGGAGATCCGAATGGATGCCTTGCCAAATGGTGGTTCAATCCACCACGCTGGAACACTGGACGACCCTGATTTCAACAATGTACACCTTATCGTAACGCTATAGATCGCAGCATAACAATTCGATGCACGCGAAGCCGGACTTGCGAGTGCTTTTTAAAGTTGAGATTACTGGTTCCGGCTCGGTGATCACGGCCGTTACCCTGTCTACTATGAATAAATGGTGCACTGTACTTTCAATTATCCACTTGCTCTGTGTATCGATAGCTACGCTGACTTCATCATTTGTTGTTGAATCAATTCTCGGTACCGGCGCTGCGTGTATGATAGTCGCATTTGTGGCAGTCGTCCCTGCGCTGATTTGTAGGCGACTATGGATCCTCGGTGCAAGTGCTGGAACGCTATTAGTCGGCGCATTTTTTATCATCTTCGAACTGATCTATTATGGGTTCGGAGGCCCCGACAATGCCGCTTTACCGTTGGCCGTGCTTTTTCTTGTTGTGCAATATTTCGCGTTGGTTGCGACAGTAGCGGACTTGAATCAACGATCAACTAGCGACAAACCTGCCCAAATTTCTTTAAAACAACTTCTTATTGCTTCAGCAATTTTTGGCGTCTCGTTCGGAATTATTGAGAATTTTCCGACCGGCTCAGTCCCGTATATTTCAAATTCAAGCGTTGCTTTTCGATTCCCGTGGCTAATATCATTGTCCTTGGCTATGTTCTTCCTTTCTATATCTGGTCTTCTGTTATTACGGACACCAAAAGCCAAGTTTGCCAAGGGCGACTCTCCGATAAGATAACAATACGATGCACGCAAAACTGCCGGTGCCGTGCGAATTGAAGCAAAGATCACTCTGGCGGCTCGGTGATCGTTGACGTCATCCCGCTTGGGAAAGGATTCGCCATCCTAAAACAACTTGCCGCGTTAACTCTGATCTGCGCGGCCTCTGCGCTCTCAGCGGCTCCGCGTTTTAAAACTGGGATTGAAAGGGGGCACCCAAGCCTGATCGACGCGCGAATTGGCGACTCTTTGCCAACTTGCTAGTCGCTGTCCCTGCTTGCTATCTCCTTTATTCGGTTGCCGATAGAGCAAGACCTGTGGGTGTCCTCTTTCGCTTTCCCTTTCGCTTGCCTGTTAAAGATACTAACGAAAGAAAACTCGGATTTCACAGGAGCCAAGGACCGACTTGACGATCTGAAGTAGCGGTCGGTTAACAAATCTAAGAAATCGGAACGTTGGCTAACTTCCATCAAACAAATCGGCATCATTGTCAGCCATGGAAGCCACGAGGTCATCGGCAGCGCCATCGATCAGTTGGGCTTCAACGATTTCGTCATCTTCCCATGGATCGCGGTGACGGCGATGGTCCCAGTTGGGAAACTGACTGCGATGCGTTCGGACTTCATAAATGTCATCACCGTAGCTGCCGTTGGTAATCAAATCCCACCACAGGAAATCTTCCTGAATGGATCCGTCGTCGTACTTTTTGAAATCGGCAACCTTCCGTCGGATTTTGTCGATCTTATGCCGACGCTTTTCCCACTTGTCGGCTTTGACAGTCGTCATGCGGTCAATGTCACTACGCGAATACCACTTGGGTTTCCTACGCCTGAGCTTCATTTTTAGCTTGTCAATCTTTCGGCCAACCTTCTCTCGCTCAAGTTGGACCTGCTGAATATGATTGTCGACTCGTGTGACGGTCAGCTCGCTGAGGTATTGGATTTGTTTGCTCAAACCCAGTTCCTTTTTCAGGAATGTGTTGAGGTTGGGGTCGAGGGCGGCGATCTCTTCACGCTTGGCCTGCGGCATCGATTTTAGGTAATCCAATACCGCAGCACCGATTTCTGCGTAGAGCTCGCCGAGCAATCTTTCGGGTGCGGTCACGCACTGCTGGTGCTCCTGTTTCAGGGATTGGATGCGTTCCCGTTGTTTAACTCGTTTCTGATATTCGGGAATAACTTCGTTGTACTTTTCTTGAAGCTGTCGGTAATGCCGTTTGAGTTGATCGGGCTCTTCGAATTCCAGACCGGCGCCTTTGGAAAGGTCCGCCATCAGAAACGAAACGGCTCGCCAATCCCAAAACTTATTAAAAAAAGTCGGCCAATAGTCGGCGTCAAAATACCTGCGACGATCCAGTTGCTGATACCACTTCGAGCCGCTCCAGTGCATGAATTCTGAGCGAAGCTCGTTGCGTTCGGGCTCGATCTCTTTGATCAACCGACTTGCTTGGGCGTTCTGTTGTTCAAAATCTCGGACTTCCTCCATGCCTTCCAGTTGAACGCGACGTCGCTCAGCCGCATCAAATTTGCTTTCATAAATGGCTTTGATGTCCATCAGGCCATAGCCACCTAGAACGCCTTCCAGTTCTTTCAAGTGCTCGTCGTTGATTTCGGGAACGAGATAACCCGCCATCTCAGAACGGACGCGATCAAGGTCGCTTACCAGATTTTCCACATCCAACTGAAATTGTTGCCGCTCTTGGTATAGCCATTGGCTTTGATTTTCCAGAAATCCTTGTCGATATTCACAGGCTTTTAGATAGTCCCTGATTCCAAACATCATGTTCCTTGGGCGACGTGCGAGTCTAAGTATCTACAGTTTTTCAAATGCCGTTTCAAAATTAGAGATCGACGTGTTCTCGTTTATCTGCATCAAAGATGTATTAGATCAAATTTTGAACTCCCGCGTGGTGAGATGGAGTGACCTTCGGAAAGTCTCTTTGGCAGGCTAAAAACCCGCGACTTATTTTTCCCGCAGATTGTTCGTTCGCCGCGCCTGCAAATTGAAATAAATTTGGGTGACAGAGCAAAATTGTCGTTTTTGCCGCAAAAAAGGCAATGTTTTGTCTCGATCCCTGATTGGCATACCGTTTGCCCTCTCTGGGGTTAAGAGACCGCACCTGCCAAACTTGCACGCCGGTGCCCGATTGTTTTTTTGCCTAACGGAGCGATGCCATGTCATTCCAATTCGAAAAACTCACCACCAAAGCACGTGAAGCCGTTTCATCTGCTCAGATGATAACGTCGGCCAAAGGTCACGTGGAGATCTCCACACTGCACTTGCTGAAAGCGTTACTGAACGAAACAGGAGGTGTGGTCAAACCTCTGCTTGATTCCATCGGTGCGCCTTCGGATCAGCTTCACTCGATTGTGGATTCGGAGTTGGAGCGGCTTCCGTCGAGCAACAATCCGGCGGCGCCGGGCGCCAGTCGCGAGCTGCAAACGGTCCTAGAAGCCTCTTCTGAAATCATGGCTTCGATGAAAGACCAATTTGTTTCCACTGAGCATCTGTTGTTGGCCTGTGCAGGGACCGACTGCAAAGCCCAACGAATTCTTAAACTCAATGCTGTCGATGAAAAAGCACTGCGTGATGGAATCGCGAAAGTACGTGGTGGTGCGAACGTGACCGATCAAGACCCCGAAGGAAAATATCAGGTGTTGGATAAATACACGATTGATTTAGTGCAACGGGCTCGGGCTGGGAAACTGGATCCCGTCATTGGGCGAGACGAGGAAATTCGTCGCGTCATTCAAGTCCTCTCACGTCGCAGTAAAAACAATCCGGTTTTGATCGGCCAACCCGGCGTCGGAAAAACCGCCATCGCGGAAGGGTTGGCGCTACGGATCGTGCAAAACGACATTCCTCAGTCGCTGCGGGATAAGCGTGTCCTTGCGCTGGACATGGGTGCTTTGATTGCGGGTGCAAAATTTCGCGGAGAGTTCGAAGATCGTCTCAAGGCTGTTTTGAAAGAGGTCAGTGATGCCGCCGGCCGGATCGTGCTGTTCATTGACGAACTTCACACGGTGGTGGGTGCCGGAGCGGCTGAAGGTGGTAGCGATGCTGCCAATCTGCTGAAACCCGCGCTGGCTAGAGGTGAGTTGCACTGCATCGGAGCCACCACGCTGGACGAGTACCGTAAGTACATCGAAAAAGACGCTGCCCTAGAACGGCGATTCCAACCGGTTTACGTCGGAGAACCCTCGGTCGAAGACACGATTTCGATTCTGCGAGGATTGAAGCAGCGCTACGAGACTCATCACGGGGTGCGGATCACCGATTCGGCCTTGATTGCCGCGGCTCAGCTTTCGAATCGATACATCACCGATCGATTTCTTCCCGACAAAGCCATCGATTTGGTCGATGAAGCGGCGTCGCGACTGGCGATCGAACTGGACAGCGTGCCCCAGGAAATTGATGTCGTGCAGCGCCGTTTAACGCAACTGGAATTGGCCGTTCGACAACTGACTGCCGAAGACGATGCCGACGTGCAAAAACGTTTGGAAGAACTGAAAACGGAAATGACAGCCAAACGTCAGGAGTTGAGCGATTTGCGCGAGCAGTGGGAACGCGAAAAGCTGGGTATGACCGACGTGCAGAATATTCGACAGCAGTTGGCCGCGACCGAGCAAAAATTTGAGGCGTTGGATACTCAAATCAAAACGAAGCAGTCATCTGGCATGTCACCCGGCGAAGAGGATTTCCACGCGCTGTTCCAGTTGGATACGCAACGCAAAAAATTGGAGTCGCAAATATCTGCGGCTGAGAAAGCCGACCAAAAGAATCCGGTTTCCGAATCGGGGTCCGGGAAACGGTTGTTATCCGAGGAAGTCAATGAAGAAGAGGTCGCAGAGATCGTGTCGGCTTGGACAGGTGTTCCGCTTAGCCGCATGATGGAAACCGAAAAAGCGAAACTGTTGGTCATGGAGGAACGACTGGGTCAGCGAGTCATCGGGCAAACAGCATCCGTCACAGCGGTCAGCAATGCGGTCCGCCGCAGTCGCAGCGGTTTGCAGGACCCTAATCGTCCCATCGGTTCGTTTATGTTTCTGGGTCCCACCGGGGTTGGCAAAACGGAGCTGTGCAAGGCGTTGGCGGAGGTCATGTTCAACGATCAAGACGCGATGGTTCGTATCGACATGAGCGAATTCATGGAACGCCACAGTGTTAGTCGCTTGATCGGTGCCCCTCCCGGATACGTTGGCTACGACGAAGGCGGTAAGTTAACCGAGGCCGTTCGTCGTCGGCCCTACTGCGTGATCTTGCTGGATGAGATCGAGAAAGCCCACGATGACGTGTTCAATATTTTGTTGCAGGTTTTGGATGATGGTCGACTGACCGACAACCACGGCAATACGGTTGATTTCACCAACACAATGATTGTGATGACCAGTAACGTCGGTTCCCAGTTGATTCAACGGATTGCTGAAGAAGGCGGGGACATCGACGAGATTGAGTCCGGTGTTCAGCTGGCCTTGCAAGCTCGCTTCGCGCCTGAATTGCTCAACCGGATCGATGAGAAAATCGTGTTCCATCCGTTGACGCGATTGGAGATTCGTAAAATCGTTGGCTTGCAGATCGCGTTGTTACAACAGCGACTTGTTAGCCAGAATTGGAATCTGGAAATCACTGATGCAGCTCAGGACGCGCTGGCCGATGAAGGATACGATCCGGCTTACGGAGCGCGGCCGCTCAAGCGAGTCATTCAGAACCGATTGGCGAATCCGTTGGCAACGGAGATCCTTAAATCGGGAAGTGAAACTGGAAGCATCTGGGTCGACTTTGATGAGGAATTCCGGATCGGCATCGAACAGGAAAATTGATTCTTTCGGTCATCAATGCAATGCGATAATTCACTCGCTTGCGGCTGCGGCGATTTCATTTTATGTTTGCGAAGAGCAAATTTGGTCGAGCAACATTGAAATAGCGTAATTTGGCGTCAAAGGCTTGCAGCGGCATTTAATTTCTTATTAGGGTTTTATTCTTATGCTATGCGTCACCTAGAGCCGGTTCCAGCGAAAGCGAATCTTCGAGCGAGTCTTCCATGTGAGGCACATCGAGGTCTTCGCGCAGGTAGTGCTCGTTGGCGTTTCCGTGCCCCAGTGGCCAGATATGAAACGGGCCGGATGATTGATTGCTGATTTCCCAGTCGCCGCGGATCCCGTCGGCATTAGCCCTGCCGCCGTAGACGACTTCGTGCTTGCCCAAATATCGCTTGACCCAACGACAGACGCCGGTGTCCACATCGTAGTGGCCCGTCGAAACCCAAGGCCCAACATAATCGGTGCCTTCTCCGTTGATCTTGCCGTCGGTGAACTGCAAATACATGCTCATCCAGCCGCGGCCGCTACGGTGACTCTCTAAGTAAAAACCATTCCACTCGCCGGTCGGCAATCGGTTGTCGGATTCGTGGTTGGGGGTATCTGCGTTGGAACTCATAGATCAATGCGATGTGAGTAGACGGAAATGGAACGGGGTAATGATGCCACATATACGCATAGCGGCAATGAGATCGATTGAAATGGCTGAAAACCCTTGGAAATCGCGGGTGCTTTACGAGCTGGACATTTTGATGAATGCTTAAGGGGGAGATAAGGAAGGCTGGACCGACATGGCAAAAAACGAAGATAGGGGCCGTTTATACAAGCCTCTTTTGCGGCGAATCAGGTTCAACCTTATATCTCTGCGTCACGCCCATTGTGTTTCCCATAGAAAATCAGTCATCCATCCATGATCAATCTGCCGCGAGCTCTTTCTTCATTCATGTCTGTACACTCGATTTCACGCGTTGCGACCATCGTCGCGGTGTTGTTGTGCTGGATCGCCAGCAGCGCACAGGCTCAAACAAAGAAGCCTAAGAAGCTGGGTTTCAAACCCTATATGTTCTTTCGCTATTCCAATGACTCGCCCGAGGACCACGACTATGGGGCGTTTCACTACACCAACGTGCATCGAACTTTACCCGCCAAAATGGTGCAAACCTATTACCAGAGCGGACTGTTTCACACGTGGTATCGACCGAACAAGATCTACGGCCTGCCAGATTTTAGCCGCGACAAATATGGCTACCATGCGATGGAAGGCGGAGCTGGATACAAACCCTACCTTCGTTTTCGCACTGATTCCAATCCGATTAAATTTACCACCGGAGCAGTCGCTGGCGGGTTCGGCTCTTTTTCTAATGGACCCGGCCAAGGCGTGCCTTCCTTCAAACGTTCTCGCAAATCGAAGTCCTACGGATGGGAGCGAAACGTCGGCCGCTACGGTTCGGCGCAGCTGAGCAATCGGCTGCTGTATCCGATGGACGGAGTCGGCTTTGAAACCAATACCAATAATCAAATGCTGGGCTACGGATACTATGCGTTGCCGCTGACCGATCCGAAATCAAGCACCGCCGGTTCGGACGCGCCTTCGGGGAACCGCTGCTGGACTCTGTTCTTTCACACCAGTAATTTTTCGGGGCCCGTCAGCTTCTTTACGCCTTATCACTGGTCCAAATATTCGATCAATAAAACAAACGTCCGCGGCAAGTGCTTCGATAGTAGTTTGTTGAAACTAAATTCGTTGTACCAACGCGAAACGAACGTGGTGCCCGTGAAAAAATGGGAAGCCCCCGATGGTGACACCTATTTCCGCGTCACGACTTTGACCATGCCCGCGGATCGCGACCGTGTCAGTCGCTATGGCTCGATGCCGATGACCATCGACTCGACCAAGTGGGATCAACTGGAGGCTTGGTTTAAGGGCGGCAAAGCGGCACCGGAAAGCTTCGGGGAGATCGGCAAGGAAATCCATGTGCGCGAATTTGAAGGCGGTAATTTTGCTTTCAAAATTGGTGACATGAACGTCTCTGCCGGTGATTTCTCAAAGGTCAAAAAGAGCGCCAAGGATCCTTCGACGGCATCATTTCAATGGAAGGGCGATTTGGTGAAACCCTACGAAAAAGGGCTGGTTCAGCTGCCCGAGTACTATCGCCTAGAGAAGGATGCCAAGACGATCAAGGCGATCGCAGTTGACGAAGTTCCCAAGGAGAGCAAATTGACGTCGGTTCGGTTTCCTGAAGATGTGAAGCGGGGATTCAATTTCGCGCCCTTCATCACCGAACCGATCATCTCACCGCTGCACCCTGACTACAAATTTAGCAACGACGTTGTCGAGGCGTGGAGCAAACCGGGTCCGACAGCGGGTCCATTTACGGCTGAGTTAACCGATGGCAGCAACGCGGTTTATTACTGGTACAAATTTAACGAACAGCCCGCCATTCTGAATTCCGACATGGGCGATGCGGAACGCGAATTGATCCAAAAGCGTGTGGAGTTGCTGCACGGAAATTGGTCATCCAAAGCCCCTTTCTTTCCAGAGCCCAAGCAGAAGTTAGCTGGGCTGGATCCCGGTTTGATCGTGACTCCACCGAAAGGTCTGGAAGTCGGTTACGTGCCCATCTGCGTGCACCAGCAAAAAACTGACGGCGAGGAATTGCCCAA